>JAFGBI010000285.1 GCA_016933275.1 Polyangiaceae bacterium
GCCCGGCGTGGCAGTCCGCCGTTGTGCTGCCGGGTCGGCTTCCCGGTCGGAGGGATTCCTCCGCACCAACCGCCAAGAAACCGCTATCGTGAGCGAGCTTGATTCGGCTGGTTTGAGTTTTGGCACAGGACGCGATCCGCACCCAGGTGTCCTTGTTCTGATGGGAGTCGGTGAGTGGGTTGACGGTGACGTTCGAGCAGGTGTGAGAGCACCCACACACCTGCACACCCTTGCCCTCTCGACACGGCCCTTTCTGTGCAATAGACTGTGATGCTCCGTAGACCAACCGAGGCGGCGGACCGAGGGGGGTCGGTCGGGTTTCGAGGTCAGCATGACGCCTAGCAGCGGGTTCAGGGCGTTCTTTGCCATTCTCCCCCAGGCCGTGGTCGTGGCCTGCGGAGGCAACGCACACGACGCCAGCTCCAGCAGCACTCCCACCGGCGGCGCCACCACCGCCACCGAGACCAACGCTGGTGGCCCGAGCGCCCCGACCGGCGGCGCCGGCGGCATCGGCACCGCTCCTTCCCCCGCCGCGGGCACTCCGAGCTCGAGCGCCGGGGCCCCGGACGCCAGCAGCGCCGGCACCGGCGGCAGTGCCGGAGCGCCCGACACGGGCACCGCCGGCTCGTGCCCAGACGGAAACTGCGTGATCCCCAGCTGCACCAACGCTGCCCAGGACGGCACCGAGACCGACGTCGACTGCGGCGGCCTCGAGTGCCCCGACTGCTTGCCGGGCAGCGCGTGCGTGCTCGCGAGCGACTGCTCGTCCCACGTCTGCGACTCCGGCGTGTGCGCCTCCGCCAACTGCGACGATGCCACCCGCAACGCCGACGAATCCGACGTCGACTGCGGGGGCAGCTGCGCCCCGTGCCCCGTCGGCGCTACGTGCGACGCGGCCGCGGACTGCGATTCCGGCGTCTGCACACGCACCTGCCAAGCTCCAAGTTGCACCGATCTCGTCATGAACGGCGCCGAAACCTCGGTCGACTGCGGCGGCCCCGAGTGCCCGCCCTGCGCGCCGGGCACGGCGTGCGAACAGAACAGCGACTGCTCGAGCGGCCTCTGTGTCGACACCCTGTGCGCCTCCCCGAGCTGCACCGACCTCGTTCTCAACGGCAACGAGACCGACGTCGACTGCGGCGGCGGCTGCCCCGGGTGCGACAATGGCCTCGCTTGCTCGACCGACCCCGACTGCGCGGATCGGTTTTGCAGCGCGGGCACGTGCGTCGAGCCCACCTGCGACGACGCCCTGCACAACGGCATCGAATCCGACGTCGATTGCGGCGGCGGTTGCCCCCCGTGCCCGGCAGGCCAAGGATGCGCTGTGGATGCCGATTGCGTGGGCGGCCACTGCTTTCATGGGCGCTGTCCGGTGGGGGTCGTCGAAGTCGAGGGAGCCTTGGTCTTCGAAGCGGGCATCGGCCCCCTCGCCCTGCTCGATGGCGTCCAGCTCGAACCCGGTGGAGCCGACGAGCTCGTGGTCGCCACCTTGGGTGAACACAGCCTGTCGGTCCTGTCCGGCGGCGGCCCCGGGGGATTCACCGCGCTCACGCGCTACAGCGGCGCGCTCGTCCGGCCGCGGCTCGCGTGCGACATCGACGGCGATGGCCTCGTCGAGATCCTGTTCGAGACCCAGTACGAAGAGTACGGCAACTACCTGCATCTCGGCTGGGAGCTTGGCAGGATGCAGGAGGGCGAACTCACCTCCCTGGCCGCCTGGACCGATGTGATGGCCGACTACGATTTTGCCGACCTCGACGGAGACGGCGCAGTGGACCTTCTGTTCGCGGGCGGGTCCTACGACGCCCGCGCCCGGCTCAACGTCAAGTTCGGGGACGGCAACGGTGGATTCGGGGAGACCCAGGCCGCCTTCCTGCTCACCGTCGACAACGGATTCCCGGAATACGCCTATCTCGACTCCTTCGACGTCGTCGATGCCAACGACGATCAGGTCCCCGATATCGTCCTGCAGAACGGGCAGCCCGGGACGAGCGCGGTTCCGGCCGTGTTCCTGGTCCGCGGGGACGGCAGCGGGGGCTTTCTGCTGCCACCGGAGCAGATCCCCGAGATCCCGGCGAACGAGCACGACGCCACCCGCCTGCTCGCCAGCGGCGACCTCGACCGCGACGGCACCGGCGACATGGTGTTCTGGAAAAACAGCCGGGCGGCCATGACCCTGCGGCTCGGAAGCCCGGACGGCAGCTTCCGCGACCCGTCGATCATCCCGCTGGTGAGCCTCAGTCCGGTCGTGTTGCGCGACATGGACCATGCCGGAAACCTGGAGATCGTCACCGGCAAGGAACTGGTGACGCTGTGGAGCGGGGACACGCTCACGGCCGAGCCGCTCGCCTCGCTGCAGGTCGAGAACTTCAGCAAGTACGACGTGCACTTCGGGGACTTCGACGGCAACGGGCTCGAGGACGTCGTTGTCGCCCATTCCGGGCGCGACCTCGGCAACGGCACCGCGATCGGCTCGAACCTGGCGGTGTACTTCCAGCGGGCGCCCTTCGAGTTTCTGACCCACCAGGCGCTCGAGGGGGGGGACCATCTCGTGGCGGCGTGGGTGGCCGTCGACGACGTCGACGGCAACGGCGCCGAGGACGTCGTGACCGTCCACGATTTTAGCGGGGCCGCGTTGGAGTTTGTCAACGGGCCCAGCGTCAGCTACTTCGAAGGCGAGACCGTCATCCGACGAGACTCCATGGACTTCGGGGACTCCAGCGGTTACATCGGCGGCCACGGGACGACCGGGGACTTCAACGGCGACGGCCGCGTCGATCTGGCGGTGGACGCCGCCTCGGTCACGGCCATTCTCACCCAGGACGAGAGCGGCGCGTTCCTCGAAGGACAGCAGCTGACCAATGCTCTCGGCTCGGTGGGTGTCGACCTGAACGGCGACCAGCGAACCGACCTGGTCTTGTCGGGAACCCGGACGATCCAGGCTTACACCGCCGACCCCGACGGCACCCTGGTGCTCAGCGACACCGTCGCCCTCGGGGAAAACGACTTCATCGGGGGGCTCTATCGCGGAGACGCCGATGGCGACGGGCTGGTGGACGTGCTGGCGACCGGTTACAACTCCACGCGCTCTCCGATCGCCGCAGGGTTCATCTACGACGACTGGAATCACATCAGCCGGACCTGGGTGCTGCACAACGCCGGGACCGGGGCACTGTCGCTCCGAGCCCCGATCGAGCGGCACCCCCTCACCTTCACCGGCGAGCAGAACGATCTGGGCGGCGCGCAGGGTGCGGCGGTGGGCGACTTCGACGGCGACGGGGTGAACGACCTGTGCGTGGCGTACGTGGAGTTCCACCAGGTCGGCATCCATTACTCGAGCGGCCCGGGGGGTCCTGCAGAGGTCGTCGATTGCGGCGTGCTGGCCAACCCCAACGGCGTAGTGGCCTACGACTGGAACGGAGACGGCCGCGACGATCTGGCCGTCAGCGATTTTGCCAGCGCCGCGCTCACGGTCCTGCAGTCCGTCGGCCGCGCAGGCTGCCCGGAGCTGTTGGGCCACTACCGGCTCGGCCGCCACCCGTGGAACATCGAGCTGCTGCGCCGAAGCCCCGACCAGCCGCCCGCGGTGGTGGCGGCGGGCCTCCAGCGGGCGCTGATCCTGCCATTTCGGTTGAAGCCATTCTGAGCACTGGCGGTCAGCCAAGCCTGTGGCCGAGGCTGTCCTGGCTAGCATCATCATCCGCCACTCAGGCCACCCGTCGGTAGTCATGATGAAGCCCATTCAATACCGGAAAGGCGACGATCTTTCCAGTACTGTCGGAGCCGGCGGCGTGTCGAGCTAGCGGAATGCGCTGATCGATTCCTTGGTGAGGCCTCGCTGTATTGAACAACTGCCGTTCACAATACCCACAAACTCGACACGCGTCGTGTCTGTTACCCGTGGCATCCGTTGCACGGCAAGGCGTAGTGTCCAAATACCCATGGCGGCACGTTACGCCGCCTCCCGATGGTAGAAGTTGAGCAGCCCGCCGAGACGCGAGCGACAGGTGATCGTGCCCGGTGCCCCGTTGTCGTTGGCGCAGCCAGCCAGTTGCCGGATGAGTCGCCCGCCCAGGCCTTGGTGGAACCGCTCCGTCAGGTAGTGCTCGAGGAATTGCCTGACGAGATATCGTAGGTGGCGTTCCCCGAAGATCACGAAC
>JAFGBI010000286.1 GCA_016933275.1 Polyangiaceae bacterium
CCCACCCCCACCGCCTGTCCGCCCCCCGCCCGCCCGGACCAAATCAAAGGATCGTTTTCATCCCAAATAGCCGGAATGCCTGACAGTTGGGCAGGGACGAAACGCGGCACAGGCGCCGGCAGAGCGGATCCGTATCCACATCGGGGTCGAGGACGCACGTAAACCCTGCGCCACAAGGCTCGGTCTGGCTGCACGGATCCCCCGCCTGTCCAATCCCAACCGGAGCACAGGCGACGTTGCCGAGGTCGTCGACAATCTGGCAGGCCTCCCCCCGAGGGCAATCTTCTCCGAACAAGTCACATTCTCCGATCGGGACGCACACCTGCACTTGTGCCGGCACAGACGCATCCGCGTCGGGAAGCTGCACGTAGACGTGCCCCTGGCACGAGTGATGGGCTGGACAGTTGGAGCTGTCCCCGCCGCAGCACAGAACCCGACACACTTCCTGTCCGCAGTACATGCCAGAACCGCATTCGCCCCACTTCGTGCACGGTTCTCCAGCGGAGAGTGGTCCGGCGGGTTGGCAGCCGGGGACGACGGTACCCGCATCCGTGAGCGTCGGATGGCACGTCTCATCGCTCGCGCATCCCTCTTGGGCCTGATAGTTGCATTCCCCTCTGGGGCAGGACTCGGGGCCCCCAGAGGACTCCGCTCCCGCTGCGCCGCCCTGGACGGTGCCATCGCCTTCGTTCGTCGAAGCTTTCGACGCACTTCTGCACCCCCAAGCCGTCGCCAGGACGACGCACATCCCTCCCCAGGTTCCGGGGAACCGACGCCAACCAAGTGCTCGACGGCGCCCAAGCTCGTGCATCGTCTCGCAGCATAGCATCCCTCCGCCCCGCTTGCGTACGGCGGATCTCCGGAAGTTGCGCACTCCTGCCTCGTCCTGAGCGGACGGCGCGCACCTTCGCCTGTGGCCATGCCCCACAGGATCCGGGTAGACTCGCCTCATGCGAGCTCCGCGTAGAGCCGCGCACCCTCGGGCCTGTGCCGTGTTGGTCGCAGCGGCTGCAGCGTGCGCGCCGGAATCCCGCGTCGTCGAGCCGGCTGCGGGCCCTCCCACGTTGCCTGCCGGGTCGACCGCGCCAGCTCGTCCGGGGCTCGGCCTCGCCCATGTCGCCGGCGCCTCCGATCCGGCCGACGCTGCCGTGCCGGAGGCGAAGCCCGATCAGCTCGATCCCGACGGCGACGATGATGCTGTACCTTGCGGCGAAGGACCGCTTCCGGCCCACGCGCATTTCGAGAAGGTGGGCAAGGCGCCGCTCGCATTGAGGCAAATCTGTGATCTCGCGCCTCTCGGTGACGCCCTGTATGCGGCGCATGCGTTGGTGCCGCTGGGGGCCGACGGCGCGACCATCACCCGCTACCGCCCGAGCGACGAAGAAAAGCCGTTCACCGTAGCATTCAACTGGAACCGCCCGGGCGAACCGACGAAGGGCGGCGGCGCGGGCCAGGGCTTTCTACGCGTCCACCTGATCGACGGCCGCCTGTTCGTGCCCGACGCCGATCCGCCGTACAACGGGTTCGGCATCTCGGATTTCGGTACCGAAGGTTACGTGTTCGTCTCGAACCCGTCCGGCGGTTTTGCCGGAGCGCGCCGGCCCCATCAGCGGCCGCCCGCCGCGCCGAGTCCTGAAGGCCAAGCTGGCTCGAGCGTGCTGCCGCGCGCGTACCACGTTCTCGACGTGATCCGATTCCGCGGCAGGCTCTATGCTTCCACGGGCTCGGTGCCTCCCGAAGAACACGCCTGGCGCGGCCCCTCACCCGGGGCACTGCACGTAGCCAACGCCGACTGGTCGCGCTGGACGTACGAAGTCGACTATCCGTATCCGTGGCTGGACGGAGTCTGGCGGCTCACGTTCCTGGCGCGGTTTCGCGATCGCCTGTACGCCGGGATCCAGGACTACGACGGACGCGAGCCGAATGATTACGTCGTGTTCGGCCCGGCCCGGGATTCGTCCGCCATCGAGCACGAAGACGTCCACGCGGTGCGCGTGACGGCGGCCGGCGCGGCTCAGACTCTGCGCTGGTATGCCGACTCCGGCCGGCTCTACTGGATCGCATGGGGCAGGGACGGCGTGCGGCTGCGCGTGACCCGAGACGGTGATCACTGGACCGTCATCCCTCTTCCCCCGGAGGCCGGCGCACCCACGGACATCACCCGGTTTCGCGGGTCGCTCGTGGTGCTCACCGAGCGAGCGCTGCTGAGCCTGAGCGACGCGGGCCCCGTAGTGATCGCCACGGTGGACGCCAAGAAGTCCCCGTTCGAGCTCCGGGACATCCTGTGCGGGGCTCCGCTCGCGGTCTTCGGCAACGAGCTGTACGCGGGGGGCCAGCGCCAGGGGGAGCTCTACAAGCTGGTCGCCGACGAACCCTGAAGTGGGGGTTTCCCTCCGCTATTGTTGCTTGTTCCCAGCGGCTCGGACCCGCGGGGCTCCGAGCGCCACGATGTAGATCGGCTGTTCCGCGGCAGGAAGGCTCAAGGCTCCGCTCACGGCCCTGTCGTCGAACGCGCCGATCGGGACTCCCGCGAGGCCGAGCGCCGTCGCCTGGAGCAGGAGGTTCTGAGCGGCGTGCCCCGCTTCCAACGACACATACAGGGTCGCCCGGGCGCCGTACCTGGCCGCCGTCCGCTCGGTCGCCGACGTGATGACCACGGTGCAGGGGGCCGAAAGGATGGCTCCCTCGGACAGCGCCGCGTCCGCGAGCGGCTCGCGCAGGTCACGCGGGCTGATGCGTTCGAACGCGTGAGGCCCGGGGAGATAATGCAGCAGGCCGTCACGAAGGACGAAGTAGAGCTCCAACGGATAGAGCGCGCCGGCCGAAGGAGCGGCGCGTAGCCCACCATCGGGCTGCGTGACGCCCTGCGCGGCCCACGCGAGCTGACCGAGCTCTGCCATCTTGAGCGCAGTGGCCGAGAACTCCCGGACCGATCTCCGCGACGCCAGAGCCTGCTCGAGAGACATGCCCCCGCGAAGGACCGGAGCGGGCAGGTCGATCCTGCCACTCTGCTCGAGCGCGGCGGGCCGAGGGGGTACCGAGGGGGCGACCTCCGCCCGCGGCTCGACGCGGTCGGTGCGGCAGCCCAGACCGGCGAGCAGCACCAGAAGGGTCATCCTGCGCGACGATGGGTTGGGCAAGGCGATCATCAAAGCGAGTCTATCACCGTCTGAGTTGGAGCGCGTCGAGCAGCAGTGCCGTTCCGAGGCACTCTACTCCGTGTCGCTCGCGGGCCGGAGCAACGATGGCCGGGGCCTCTTCGACTTCGAAGCAGTAGGCCACGCCGCTATCGTGCTCCCGTTCCGAAACGCACACGGCTCGCGCCCGGTACTCGGCGCCGCGGCAGGAAAGAACGAGCTCCGAGAGCACCCCCTGGAGCGGAGGTGCCGCCTTCGGTGTTCTGCCATCCACCGGTGGTTTCCTGCCCACCGGCGCTCTGGCCGCCCGTGCCCTCCGCACGCCGGTTCGCCGCCTTCTTCTCCGCCGTAGTTTGGGCTAATCTCCACCCCGGGTGATGGTGGATGCTTCGGTGCTCCTCGTAAGTCTCCGACCAAGCCTGGATTGCCGGACGCCACAGCGGTCGTCCCGCCGCGGGACCGTCGACCAGCGCCCTGGACCCTGACCCAGACTCTGGATTGCCATGCCAAACACCATTCGCCTGCTGCTCCAACCCGCTCCTCCCATCACACCGGTGGGTCTCACCGGAGCGCCGATCACCATCGAAGGCTTCGAGCTGGATTGCTCGGGCCATGGTGCCGGCAAATCCAACGCGGTGAAGGATTCGCCACAGCCAGCGAGCATCGAGCTCAAGGCGCGGCTGCTGAAGTCCGTCCGCCGCGAGCCAGAGCTCTTCGAGAAAGACGTGGCGCGCCTGGATGGCGAGGTCTCTTTCTCGGGCTCTCCCCCGAGGGTGAGCTTCCGCCTTAGCCCGGACAGCATCGCCCAGCTGCAGTCGAGCCCCGAGCCCCCACCCGAGGAGGGCGCCTCGCGCCCTCGCGCTCTGCTCCTCCGGCTCGCCCCCGGGTCGTTCGGCCTCTCCGATCTTCCGAAATCGCCTCTGCAGCTCCTCCTCCCCCCG
>JAFGBI010000287.1 GCA_016933275.1 Polyangiaceae bacterium
AGCGACGATGAGCGGCCCCGTCAGCCAGGCCCTCCAGGCGGAGCTGCTCGCCGAGGTCCGTCGCCAGGGGATCGTCGTGTGGCTCGACAAGGACGCGAGCTACACGGGGTTCGTCGACCGTCTGGCCGCGGAGCACGAGGGTGGCGACTTCCCGTACCCGGTGATCGGGTTCCGGGGGAGCTTCCTGGAGACGCTGTTCGCCCTCGAAGCCTACGGGAGCGGCTACGAGAAGCACTCGCTGGTCGTCCACATGCCGGGGTTCAACGAGGACAGCATCCGCACGACCCCCGTACTGGAGCTGTACGCCGCGGGCACGCGGTTCCGGAAGGCGCTCGACACCCTGGTGCGGCAGGCGGCGACCGGGCGGGTGCTCCCCGACGAGGTCGAGGGGTTCCTTCGTGACAACCCGACCCTGGAGAAGGCCGACGAGTGGCTGGCCCTGTCCGTGTCCAAGCGGACCGTGGGGCTCGAAGCCCTGCTCGATTCGAGCGGCCCCACCCTGATCGTCGAGGCGCTGGGCAACAAGGGTGGACCGCTGGTCGGGCGGGTCACCACCGACGAGGAGGCCGGGGCGCTCCGGAGCTACCTCCACAAGCTCACGGGGATGGACGACGAGTGGCTCTCGTTCGCCATGGGCGATCCTAGAGCGCCGATCCTCGACCGGGTGCTGAGCGCCTTCAGCGCCTGGGTGCTCTGCGTCGAGTACGTCCACGATCTCCGCCGGGAGCCTCACCTCGCGGCCCTGAAGCGGCTGCGGGCGCTCTCGAAGCCGCTGGTGGAGGCGGCGAAGGGGATCGTGGGTCAGCTCCGCCGCAGCCACCCGGAAGCCTACGCGGGCCTGGCAGACGAAGCCGAGTCGATGCTCGACATCGAGCTGAAGGCGATGGAGCCCGAGGACCTGGGCCAGATCGACACCTTCCGGGAGGAAGAGAACCGCGTCCTCCGGGGAGCCGTCGAGGTGCTCAAGGAGCACGCCTGGGCCCGGGCTGCCGATTGGGCCAAGGCTCGTGAGGGCGAGCGGTCCTTCTGGCTCCACCGGGATCCGGTGCGCCGTCGGGCCTGGAATCTCGTGGCCGAGGCCGCAGCGTTCGGGAAGATCCTCGCCGAGCACCCGCGGCCGTTCGAGGGGCTGGCTCACTTCGAGGAGGCCCTCGCCCGGTACGCCGAGAGTGCCGCGCCCGTCGATCGAGCCCACCGCCGCTTCGAGCAGGAGTGGCTCCGGCGTCTCGACACCCAGATGCCGCACTACGGGGCGCTCCAGGAGGTGCTGTG
Source organism: Polyangiaceae bacterium (assembly GCA_016933275.1). GTDB lineage: Bacteria > Myxococcota_A > Polyangia > Polyangiales > Polyangiaceae > JAFGBI01. The sequence continues at coordinate 1,273 of JAFGBI010000287.1, forward strand.
GTCGCTTCGGCAGCTCCACCGGACCTGGGTGGACCAGCTCACGAAGGACTTCACGCGGCTCTGTAAGGGCGAGGGGTTCCTGCCGCCGCCGGAGCTGCAGCAGCGGACGCTCTACGAGCAGGTAGTGCAGCCGATGGCCTTCGGCGACGAGAAGGTCGCCGTCTTCCTGGTCGACGCCTTCCGGTACGAGATGGCCACCGAGCTGGTCGAGGATCTCCGAGCCATGGGCGGCGGCGCCGTCGTTGACCTCAAGGCTCGGTTCGCCGAGCTGCCGACCATCACCTCGGTCGGCATGAACGCCCTCGCTCCCGTGGCCCAGAATGGCCGCCTCGCCGTCACTGGAGCCCTCCAGGGGTTCAAATCCGGGGAGGTGACGGTCCGCTCCCCCGGCGATCGGGCCAAGGCGATGGGGAACCGCACCGGCGGCAAGCCGGGGCTGCGCCTCACCCTGAGCGAGATTTGCGACTCGTCGCCCGAGGGTCTCAAGCGGAAGGTCAAGGAGCACCAGATCGTCGTCGTCTGCTCGTCGGAGATCGATGACGCGGGGGAGGCCAACGTGGGCCTCCTGACCTTCGACGCCCAGCTCGGGCAGCTCAAGGCCGCCTGGCGTCACCTCCAGACCGCCGGCCTCAAGCACGCGGTCTTCACCGCCGACCACGGGTTCCTCCTCCAGGACTCGACCACGGCGGTCCACCAGTTCGGCAAGGCGACCGATCCCCATCCCCGCTATGTCCTCGACCCGCACGAGCGAGCCGAGGCCGGCATGGTGCCGGTCCCCCTCTCGAAGCTCGGGTACGACGGGATCGGCGGCTACCTCCTGCTCCGGGAAGACACGGCCGTCTTCCGCACCGGCACCGTGGGAGCGAGCTTCGTCCACGGGGGGAACAGCCCGGAGGAGCGGATCATCCCAGTCCTCACCGTGACCCGGAAGCGGGCCGAGTCGTCGAGCCTCTCGGAGTACGCCATCGAGGCGAAGGTCATGGACGCCGCCTTCGGGTTCCATCGGCTCCAGGTGCGGCTCATGTACGCCCAGCAGACGCTCGGGTTCGTCGGCGCCCGCAGCATCGATCTCGATCTCAGGGTCCCCGAGCGGAGGGACATCCGGGTCACCGTGAAGGAAGTCACCGGCGCCGGCTCCATCAAGTCTGGCCGGATCCAGTCTCCGGTCGGGGACGCCTGGACGGAGGTGTACTTCGCCTTGGAGGGGGCAGCGGACGAGCGGGTCCGGGTCGAGATCCA
>JAFGBI010000288.1 GCA_016933275.1 Polyangiaceae bacterium
GGCAACCCCTGCACCGCCGATGCCTGCGACCCCGTTACCGGCGTCACCCACCTCCCCGTCGACGACGGCACGACCTGCGCCGACGCCGATGCGTGCAACGGGGACGAGATCTGCGTTGCGGGCAATTGCATGCCCGGCCTGCCGCCCGCCGTCGACGACGGCAACCCCTGCACCGCCGATGCCTGCGACCCCGTTACCGGCGTCACCCACCTCCCCGTCGCCGATGGCACGGCCTGCGCCGACACTGACGTCTGCAACGGTGCCGAGACCTGCGTTGACGGCAGCTGTGTGCCCGGCGCCCCCCTCGTCGTCGATGACGGCAACCCCTGCACCGCCGACGCCTGCGATCCGGTGACTGGGATCGCCAACGTCCCAGTGGCCGACGGCACGGCTTGCGCCGACGCCGACGTCTGCAACGGCGCCGAGACCTGCGCTGGCGGCAGCTGTGTTCCCGGCACCCCCCTCGTCGTCGATGACGGCAACCCCTGCACCGCCGATACCTGTGACCCCGTAGCTGGCGTCGCCAATCCCCCCGTCCCCAACGGTACGGACTGCACCGATGCCGATGCATGCAACGGGGTGGAGACCTGCCAGGAGGGAGCCTGCACGGCCGGCACGCCGCCCGTCATCGATGACAGCAATCCTTGCACCACCGACTCGTGCGATCCGGCGAGCGGCCCCGTCCACGTCGCGTTGCCCAACGGCACGTCCTGCTCGGACGGCGACATGTGCAACGGCGTCGAGACGTGCCTGGCTGGAGCCTGCACCGCGGGTGACCCGCTCGAGATCGAGGATGACGGGAATCCCTGCACGACGGACGGCTGTGATCCGGGGACGGGGGCGACCCTCCACGTCCCCGCCCCGGTTGGCACGACCTGCCCCGACGAGGACATCTGCAATGGGACGGAGACTTGCGACAGCGAAGCCGTCTGCGTGCCCGGGGCGACGCTCGACGTGGATGACGGCGATCCTTCCACCATCGATACCTGCGATCCGGTAGTTGGCCCGGTGCACCGAGCGGCGCCGCTGCTCGATCCCACGATCCCAACCACGGTGTTCGCCGCCGGGGAGTGGCTCTACACTGGCGACGATCCGATCCAGACCGGCGTGCTCGCCGGGACCATCGAGCTTCACCTCGCTGCCATCGTCCACGGCCGCGTGCTGAACGCCAGTGGCAACCCCCTCCCGAACGTCGCCGTGCGGGTTCGCGACCGGGATGAATTCGGGACTACCATCACCCACGCCGATGGCCGCTTCGAGATGGCTGTCAACGGCGGCGAACGGCTGACCTTCAGCTTCACCCGCGAGGGCTATCTCGAGACGCAGCGCGCGCTGGACCTCCCCGTGAACGACGAGCCAGTGCTCGAGGACCTGGTCTTGCTCGAGCGAGCTCAGACGGTCACGCTCGTCGATCTCGCGAGCACCGAGCCTGTCCAGATCGTCCGCGGAGGCGAGGTTGCGGACGCCGATGGGGCCCGCGAGGCAATCCTGCTCGTCCCGTCCGGGACCACGGCCACGTTGCGCCACGCGGACGGAACCACGGAGGATCTCGCCACCCTCCACCTGCGCCTGACGGAATCGACCGTCGGGGAATGGGGACCCGCGGCCGTCCCCGCCGAACTGCCCGCTACCACCGCCTACGCCTACGTCCTCGAGATCGACGCGGACGAGGCCGTCGCGACCGGAGCGACCGAAGTCATCCTGAGTCAACCCCTCCCCCTCTACGTCGACAACTTCCTCGACTTCCCGGTCGGCACGACCATCCCCACGGGGATGTACGACCGCGAACGCGGCGCCTGGATGCCGGACGCCAGTGGGTTCGTCGTCGCCATCGTGGACGTCACGAACGGCGTGGCTGAACTCGACACCGATGGCGATGGCGCCGCCGAGCCGGCGAGCGAACTGGAGGCGATGGGGATCACGCTGGACGAACGGACCGCGCTGGCCAGCCTCTTTGCGAACGACCTCGAACTGTGGCGGGTCGCCCCAGCGCGCCTCGCTGGCCCCACCGCCCTCAACTGGGCGCGTGATCTGCCAACGAGCCCCGACCCAATCCCGGTGGCCGCGAACTCCGACGAGGGCTACCCAATCGAGTGCGGCGAACCCGGCGCCTCCATGATCGAGTGCCAGAACCGCGTCCACACCGAATCGGTCCCGATCGCGGGCACCCCGCTGTCGCTGACCTATCGCAGCGATCGGGTGGGCGACGCGACAGCCCTCACCCACCTGGACATCCCCCTGACCGGTAACACGGTGTCGCCTGGCGTGGAGGAGATCCAGGTCGCCGTGCGGGTGGCGGGCCGCGCGTTCCGGTACGAGGTTACCCCCGCGCCCAATCTCACCCTCCCATTCCAGTGGGACGGTCTGGACGAACACGGTCGCCTGCGCCAAGGGACCCTCCCCGTGACCGTCACCGTGACCCACCTGTACGCGGCAAGCTACTTCTCCGTGAACGCATTCGGCAAGTACAGCTCGAACGGCACCGAGACCGGCGTCGAATCGCGCACTCCGGCCGTGGTCCAACGGCGGTATGTACGGCACTTCACCCGCTGGGACGCGCCGGAGCACGGTCTCGGCGGCTGGTCGCTCGACGCCCACCACATCTACTCGCCAGCCGTGGGACGCCTCTACCCAGGGGACGGACCTGCGCGTTCTTCGCGCGCAATCGGCGGCGTGGCCGAGCTCTTCGCCGGCGGCGGAACGAGCACGGCCGAGGGAGCCCCGGCCCTCGAGACGCGCATCAGCAGCCAAGCCGCCACCTTGGCGGTCGGTCCGGACGGAAGCGTGTACTTCACGGACAACAGGACGACGTCGATCCCGACCAATACGATCCGGCGAGTCGATCCCAATGGCCTCGTCTTCAGGGTCGCCGGCAACACGACCGCCGGGTACTCGGGCGACGGCGGTCTGGCCACCGAAGCGCAGCTCTCGAACGTGACCGACGTCGCGGTCGCCCCCGACGGCAGCGTCTACATCGCCGACACGGACAATAACCGCGTGCGGCGGGTCGACCCGAACGGCATCATCACGACCTTCGCCGGAACCGGCGTCCTCGCTGAGTCCAATTCGTCCCTCCCGGATGCAGGCGTCCCGGCCACCTCCGCCCCGCTGAGACAACCGAGGGCGGTCGCGGTCGGGCCGGATGGCAGCGTCTTCATCGGACACTCGCGGTGGACGCGGTACTCGGTGCTCCGGGTCGATCCCAGTGGGGTTGCGTACACGGTCGTCGGCGGTGGACCGAACCATGCGTGTCTGCTCGACGTTCCGGGACCGCAGGCCACCACGCAGCCGTACGACCTCATGGTGGGACCGGACGGCACCCTCTACATCGCCGATCAGGAATGCGCCCAGAACATCCTCAAGGTCGGCGTGGACGGCGTCCTGCACGCCGTCCCGGGGATCGGTAGCCCCTGGCTCGCGGTCGATGTCAGCACCGCGATCCACCCGTTCGGCGTCGCTGTCGACGCCAACGGCACGGTGTACGCTGGAGCCAGAGGCAACAACTCGCACGTCTGGGCGCTCTTCCCGAACTCGGAGGTCCCCCGGCTCCTGGTGGGAGCCAGTACGGGCAGCCCGTTCGTCAGCGGTGGCCCCGCGACCGGGATGATCGTCGTGAGCGACGTGGAATCGGCGGGAAGTCCGGTCGCGCTTGCCCCGGACGGTTCCCTCTACACCGCGGACAACTCCAGGATCTACCGCATCCACCGGGGTACCCCCGATCTGCGCCATGGCGAGTCCATCATCCCGTCCCTGGACGGATCCGAGGCCTACCGTTTCGACCCGCAGGGTCGCCATCTCGAGACCGTGGACACCCACACGGGCGCCACCCGCCTCGCGTTCGAGTACGACCCACTCCATTTCGTGAGCTCGGTGACGGACGCTGACGGCAACGTGACGGCCATCGAGCGGGACTCGGCGGGGGTCCCACTCCGGATCATCGCGCCGCACGGTCAGGTCACGACCCTCTCGGTCAACCCCCTCGGACAACTCGAGACCATCGCCGGCCCCGAAGGCCAGATCTGGCAACTCAGCTACGACCCCGGTGCGCTGCTCGCGACCGTCACGGACCCGCGCAGCTATCCGTCTCACCTCACCTACAACAGCCTCGGCCAGCTGGTCCGCCACGAGGACTCCGCGGGCGGATACCAAGAGCTTGCGACTCCCGATCCCCTCGTCCCGACCACGGTGTCCAGGACGACCGCGAGCGGCATAGTCACCACCTTCCGCACCGAACACCGCGCCGACGGCGGGTACGAGCTGCGCAGCGCCCTCCCCGATGGCACGGAGGCCACCGTCGTGGCGACTCCGGACGGCGTGACCGTCGCCACCCTCGCCGACGGGACCATCACGACGCGGAAGGAAACGCCAGATCCGGTATGGGGCATGCTCGCTCCCCAGGGCACCACCACCACCGCCCTCCCCAGCGGCCTCACGCGAACCCTGATCACCTCCCGGACCGCCACGACCGACCCCAGTGATCCGACGGTGCTGCTGACGGAGAGAGTGGTCTCGGCGACCGGCGGGTATGTCGCGCAGGTCGACTACGACGGCACGACCCGCACGTTCACCACGACCGACCCCGTCAACCGCACCGCCACGCGCGTCATCGACCCCCTCGGCCACACCATCGCCACTGCGATGCCAGGGATCAACGGCACGACATTCCTCCATGACACCGAGGGACGCCTCTCGACGGTGACCCAGGGCAGTCGGCTGACGCAGCGCGACTACTTCGTGACCGCTGACGGCGCGAACGGCTACCTCGCCACGCTCACCAACGCCGCCAGCGTCACGACGACCTACACGCCTGACGCGCTCGGCCGCGTCCTCGTCGAATCCGTCGCGGGCATCGCCACGGGCTTCGCGTGGGACGCGCGGAACAACCTGGTTGGCCTCACCCCACCGAGTCGCCCCAGTCACATCCAGACCTTCACCCCCGTCAACCTCCTCGATACCTACACGCCGCCCGCAGCGGGTGTCCCGGATCCGGCAACGGACTACGAGTACGATCTCGATCGACACCTCGTCCTCACCACGAAACCTGGTGGCGTCGTCGTGGATCGGGACTACGATTTCGCTGGTCGGCTGGACCTCTTGACGATGCCGACGGGAACGATTGACTACGCGTACTATCCGGTCGATTGCACGGGCAGCTGCGCACCGGGACGGCTCGCGGCGATCGCCGGGCCGAGCAGCATCGCCCTGTCCCTCGGCTACGATGGATCACTGCCAACGGGGATCACGTGGACCGGTGAGGTCAACGGCTCGGTCGCTTGGAGCTACGACAACGCCTTCCGGCGAACGGTCGAGTCCGTTTCGAACGGCGCCACGACCGCCAGCGTGGCGTTCTCCTATGCCAACGACGGTCTGGTGAGGTGCGCTTCACTGTCCACGTGTTCGGGGAGCGAAGCCGACGCTCTGCACCTGGTCTACTCGGCGTTGACCCCCCGCCTGGCGAGCACGAGGCTTGGGCTGGTGACGGACGAACTCACATACAATCCCTATGGGGAGCTCGCCACGTACACCGCCCGTTTCGACACCGCTGACCTCTATCGGGTGGTCTATGACAGCGCCACGACTCCGCGCGACGGCCTCGGCCGCGTGGTGGAGAAAACCGAGACGTTGCAGGGCGCCGAGCGGTCCTCGCGCTACGGCTACGATGACGTTGGCCGGCTGATCGCGGTGACCGAAGACGGGTTGCTCACCGAGGAGTACCAGTACGATGACAATGGCAACCGTCGCTTCCTCATGACGACGGAGGGGACGACGGAGGGGACCTACGACGAACAGGATCGAATGGTCGCCTACGGCGATTTCGTCTACACCTACACGCCGGACGGTGCGCTCGCGTCGAAGACCGACACGGCGACGAACGATGTCACTACCTACCAATACGACGCCCTTGGATCGCTCCTGCGAGTGGATCTCCCGGACAGCACGGTGATTGAGTACGTGGTAGACGGACGAGGACGGCGCATGGCAAAGCGCGTGGATGGCGTCACCGTGAGGCGCTGGCTCTACCGCGACCACCTCAGTCCGGTGGCCGAACTCGACGGCGACGGGCAGCTGACCTGGCAGTACGTCTACGGGCCGAAGTCGGGAGTGCCCGCCTTCGCCGTTCGCGTGGAGGACGGGGCTCTCTACCGCGTCGTCAGCGACCAACTCGGCAGCGTGGTCCTGGTGGTGAACGCCGCCAATGCCGCAGACGTGCTGCTGTCAGCTCGCTACTCGGCGTTCGGTGAGCAGAGTGTGGTCCTCGGCGATCCCGAAGCGCTGCCGTTCGGGTTCGCGGGCGGCCGGTACGACCCGGACACAGGGCTGGTGCGGTTCGGCGCGAGGGACTACGACCCCACCACGGGTCGGTGGACATCGAGGGAGCCCAAATTGCGTTCGGACAGCCCCAATCAATACCTCTACGGCCGAGGCAACCCGGTCGATCTCCGTGATCCCACGGGCCATGAGCCTCGCGAGGTAGCCCACGCGGCGATCCCCGAGGCTCCTCCGAGCGGGCAAACCCTGACCGACCTCTGAGCCTGGTGATCGCAGATCGGAGGCGGTGTCAACCAGTGAACCACCGCCTCCACCACGGCCCGACCTTGTCCTGGTTCGGTGGTTGAGGGCCGGGCGCTCGCGCCCGCTCCGCGGCAGAGCGACGCGTGAGCGGGGGGGAAGTGGCAGCCCCGGACGTGGCTTGACTGGAGGCCCCGGGCGGCGTCGATGCCGCGTCGGCGACTCGTTCGGCTCGACGCGGCTCAGGTGCAGTGAAAAGGTCCCCGAACTCCTCATCGAAACCCCACGCGGTCGGGTCGATGAACTCGCCCGTCCCGGCCTCCACGCCGGCGGTACCGAGACGGGAGGTCTGCTCGGAGACGGCGTCGGCCGAAAACGAGTGCAGCGCGTCGATGACGACGTCGCCAATGAAATCGCTGGGCAGCTTCGGCTGGGAGCGCTTGCGCTGCTTGCGGTCGGCCACGGCCTCGGCCACGAACCCCGCAAGATCGAGGTAGGTCACGGGTTGCCCGAGGCGGCCCAGGGTAACGCCGAGATCATAGGCCATCTCGTGCGCCGTAGCGTAGCGCTGGGCGGGATCGCGGGCGAGTGCCCGGGTGAGCACGTAGGCGATATCGTCGTTCACGTCCGGACGAAGCCCACGAATGTCGGGGACGATGGCGGCCCTTACCAGATGAAAGGTCTCCACGTCGTTCGTCCCCTGAAAGAGCCGTCGCCCCGCCAGCATCTCCCAGAGGATGATCCCCGCCGCAAAGATATCGACGCGGCGATCGGCGCCCTGACCCAATGTCACCTCGGGAGCGAGGTAGCCGAACTTGCCCTTGACGATGTCCTCGTCATCCTTGGTAAGATGAGAGCTCGCCTTCGCGAGACCAAAGTCGACGAGCTTCACCTCGCCATACCGTGTCATGAGGACGTTGTGCGGCGAGATGTCGCGATGCACGATGTTGAGGGGCTGTCCTGCGTGGTCGACCGCATCGTGCGCGTAGGCGAGCCCCTCGCAGACCTCAAGCGCGACGCGACACGCCGCGCCCAATGGGAACACGCGGCCCTGGCTGCCAAGGAGATCGAGCACTTCCTTGAGGTCCGCGCCATCGACGAACTCCATGACGATGAAATGAGACCCGCCGGCCTCCCCGATGTCGAAGACCTGTACGCACTTCGAGTGACTGAGGTAGGCGCAGAGGCGTGCCTCGTCGAGGAACATGTTGATAAACTCGTGGTTGGCCGAGAGTTTCGGCAGGACACGCTTGATGGCGACCCTCTTGCGAAACCCCTCGATGCCCGCGCTCTCGCCGCGGAAGACCTCCGCCATGCCACCGGCGGCCAGTCGCTCGATAACCCTGTAGCGTTGCTTGTCACCCATGTGGTCGTCCCTCTCGGAACTCTGCGGAAACCTCTCGGGATCCATAGCGCGGGCTTCGCTTGTTACCCAAGGGGCATGGGGCATGGGCGAAGAGAGAGAGCCAGATGATCGCACGGCAGCGCGGGGTCCGCGCGACGAGGCCTCGCGGAACCGCCCGTCCCTCGCCCCGTCGACCCGCCGAGCGGTGATTCATCCGAGCCAAGGAACAGAGGTGATCACGGCTAGAGCAGCGATCAGGTTGATTGCTGCGTCAAATCAACAACCTGAGCCGGCAGAGCCGGAACCAGACAGGCCAGCCCGTCAGCGGTCAGCGGTCAGCGGTCAGGTAGAACGTGGAGACCCGGATCGCTGACGCCTGATCGCTGATGGCCACGAGAACATTGAGA
>JAFGBI010000289.1 GCA_016933275.1 Polyangiaceae bacterium
CCGGCTGCGGTTCCGGCGACCACCGGGGATTCGGCCGGGACCTTCGGGACGGACTCGGTGGCACTGGCCTTCGGGGTGACGTTCCCTTGGGTGGTGTTGGCTGGATCCAGGGTGACCTCCTGCGCCGCGTCGCAGCGGCGGTCTTGCCCCCCTCCGCGCAGGTCTCAGGACAGCGAACTGCCGACAACCGCCGGGTCGCGTCGGAGCTGGCAGGAAGGGACCCGCGTTGCCCGGGTCCCACAGCGCGAAGCGGTGTGGGTGGCGGCGTGGGGCGCGCGTCCAAGGCAGAGCCGCTGCTGCAACGCGGCCCGGCCGACCACCACCGCCGAAACCCCCTTGCCGCCGCCGAAACCTCCTTGCCGCCGCCGAAGCCCCAGCCATGGCCGCTTCCCGTCCTCCGTCCGGCCATCGTGGAAAGCCCTCGGGTCGGCGACACCCCTGTCCGCGCGATCCGCTGTCGCCGAGGATGGAACGGTGATTCACTGCCGTTCGGCGGAAGCTACACGGGTTTCCTTTCCATGGGCGCCGTTGTGGTGGAGGGGTGGCCCATGACGGCGACGCTGGCAGCAGCGCGCTACCGGAAGCTCGCCGCGGCCATCGCATCGTGCGCCTCGTCAGCGGCGATCGTGGCGGACTCCCGCTGAGGTTCGGCGCGAGGGAAGGGCTTGCTCTGCGGCGCCGGAGCGGCAGCGGGATCGTGCCCCGTTCCAACCGACACCACGCGGTCCCGACCCGCCGACTTCGCCAAATACAGCGCCTGGTCGGCGCGACGCAGCAGGGCATCGAAATCGCGGTCAGAAGGCGAGAGCGTCGCCGCGCCCACGCTGACCGTCACCGACAGCTCGCCTGCCGAGGTGACCAGGGACCGCTCAGCGATGCGCGACCGCAGGCGCTCTCCCGCCAGCTGGGCCGAGTCCGCGCCCGTCTCGGGGAGGACGATGGCGAACTCCTCACCGCCGACGCGCCCGAGCGTGTCGGTGCAGCGGAGCGTGTCCAGCATGGTCCGGGAAATCCCCACCAGGATCTCGTCACCGGCGCCGTGCCCGTGGCTATCGTTGATGTTCTTGAAATGATCCACGTCGATGATGAGCAGGCTCAGATCCCGCTGGTAGCGACGCGCCCGCTGGGTTTCCTGGCGCGCGAGCTCGAAGAAGCGACGCCGGTTGTTCACCTGCGTAAGGTCGTCGGTCCGGGCAAGGTAGTCGAGGCGTGCGGCGAGCGCCTTGTGCTCGGTGATGTCGTTGAGGACGATGGCCACGCCCACTTGTTTCTCGCTCACGTCGAGCAGGGGCGAGACGCGCCCTTCGAAGATCCGGGTCGAGCCGCCTTCCGCACGCGTGCACTCGAACACATCGGTCGCCCCGGCGTGGCCCACGGGCACGGCGCTCGGGGGCAACCAGGGAAAGAGATCGCGGACCTTGACCCCACGGGGGGGCCAGGACGGACTCCGAACGCCGCTGGTATCCTCGGAGTAGTATCCAGCGCCCGGTGCCATCGAACGATCGATGAGCTGGGTCGCCTGGTGATTGAGGTTCGTGACGCGGCCCTCGGCATCGAGGAGAAGAATGGGGGTGTGTAGGCTTTCGAACACGGTAAGAAAGGCGTTCTTCTCGTTGGTCACGCTGCGGTTCTTGTCCTGGAGCTCGAGGAGCAGGTGTTCGGTTGGGGTCCTCGCCCACTCGACCGAGAATGCAATCTCGATCCGATCGAACACGCGCCTCACGAATCGTTCACACTCCGCCCGCTCCGCCCCGTCCGGCATCACGTGTTCCAAGAGCTCGACGTAGGCCTGCTCGTAGTATTTGTAGAGCCCGAGGAACATGAACAGGCTCACCCCGCGGCTCCGGTGCCGCTTGGCCTCGAGGACACCAAACTCTGCGACCGGATCGTTGGTGGTGTCCTCGTGTGGCGAGAACTCCGGGACGGAGGAGTACTGCCGGAGTGCCGCCAGGATGGATGAGGAGAGGCCAGAGATCGAGAGGCGCCAGGCTTCGACGAGCGTGGACGTATACCTCGTGTATTCCTGACGCTTGGCGTAGGACAGCACACGCCGCATCAGCCACTCCTCGTGGCTCGACAGGATCTCGGCCAACCTGGGACCGAAGGGCAGATCGCCCGCGCGTGGTTCTTTCATCGATTGGACTCGCCTTTGTCGGTTCCTATCGCCAAAAAAGAACCTGGTGTCGGACGCGGGTCGTTACGACCGTCCTCCGCGGCTGCGCATGCGGCAGCACCTGCCGCGGCGCCGTGCCGCGCTCTCCCTGTAGCCTAGCCCCCAACCGGTGACACTCCGGGAATGTTCGCTCGGATCCCTTGCCCGCGCCAGTGTCTCGAATCGGGCGTCTCCACGGCGGCCGGGGTGGCTCAGAAGCGGTCAGGTCGATTGCTGCGACAGATCGACGACCTATCGGTACGAACCGCCGCGCTCCGGTCGCGCCCCCCCAGATCTCCCCAGGATCGCGAGGGCACGACGCCGGGGCTGAGGCTCCACGCTCCTCTGACCACCGGGCCGGCTCGCCGCTTCCGTCGGTCGCGAACATCGAGCGACCCGAGGACTCCAATCCTTGGGGTCACACCCGACCTGAACGAGGTCTCGGCCGGCGTTCACCGCCGCCAAGCGCGGTGGCGGACGTCAGCTGTGATGTTGACGACGGGGATCGGCTCGCCGAAGGCGCGGCGGTGGAGGCGTTCGAGACCGCGTCGCAACGTCGCGTCATCGCGGGCGAGCACGTCGAGCAGGAGCCCAGCCGAGTCCGCGGGGCGGATCCGCCCCGTCAGGCGGTGTCGGTCGGCGCAGCCGAGCTCCTCGGCGAGCCCCTTGAAGAGCGCTCGCGCAGCGTACCAATAGGGTCCCCCGCTGCTGCCGGGCGCGAAGAGGTTCCTGCCGAGGAGCAGCAGGCCGAGCACCGGCGAGTAGGGAGCCTGGGCGGTCTCCGCCAGGTAGGCGCGCAGCTCCTGCCGTGAGCGCGCCGCGAGCCCGCCTTCCGGGGCGTCGAGCGGGTTCTCGAGCCCCAGCCCTTCGGCGAGCAGGGCGGGCACCGGGACGAGTCCCCGGCCGTAGTCGATTCGGTGCTCGATCTCGTGCCGCTGCACGTTCGCCACGTATGCTTCTCGCAGCCGCAAGAACGCAGCGAGATGTTCCTCGCGGAGCAGCTCTCGGTGAAGCTCGTCCCACTCGTAGAGCTGCTTTCGTGGGACCTTCAGCGCGAGGTCTCGGGAGTAGGCGGCCTCCGGGATCAGGCGTTCGGGCACGAGGAGCTCACGGCCGAGCCCCGCGAGCTCGCCCTCCCATGAGCGGATGAGCGTGCGCCGACGAGCAAGCAGCCGCCCTACCTCACCGGTGCCCGCCACCTCGGCGGGTGGCAGGGCGGAGAGCCAGCGCCGAACGAGGTCGCCCCCGCGGCGCTCGAGCTCGTCAACCCAGGGCTCGTCATGACCTCGGGTTTCGCGGTCGATGAGCTCGAGCCGCTCGCCATCCGGGAGCGTCGGGAGGACAAAGCGCACGAGATCGCTCTCGACCTGGTCGAGGAGCACGAGCGCCGCGGGGCAATGCGCCTGCGTATACCCGAGGAACCCCAGGGCGAGGTTGACCGAATCGAGCCGCCAGAGGTGCACCACGCGCACCACGTCCTTGCCCGCCGTCACCCGCACTTCGCGTTCGACGTAGAAGCTCATGGTAAACGGGACCAGGCGTCCCCCCTGTACGAAGGACAGCTCGTCGACGAAGAACGGGAGTCCCTGTTGTTCGAGAGCGCGATCCAATCCCACCACGGCGTTGGTCAGCCGATGGCGCGCCGCCTCGGGCGTCGTCGGGGACGGACCGCCGTCTCCGCTCATCGCGGCCATCACCTCGGCGAGCGCCGCGGCTCCCTCGTCGCCGAGCGCGCGCCGTACCTGCCGAGAGCTGCCGCGTGCCCTGGCGATCTGCTGGGCGTCCGGGTCACCACCCGACACGGCGACGACCAGCGCCGGCAAGGGGCCGCTCAGGACCGCGCCGGCCGGAAGGAGCCGGGGATCGAATGGCCGCAACCACCAACGACCGACCAGGATCGCCACCGCGACCACCGCGGCCGCCGCCACGACGGACCCAACCAGCCAAGGACCGCGACGCGGCAATGGACGACTCGACGCGGCGACCTCCGCAGCGACCGCGGCCTGCTCCCCCGCGATCGCCGCCACGTCATCGATCTCGCAGGTGGGGAGCCCGGCGGCGGCCATGACGTATGAAAGACGCAGCAGATGAGGTAGCTCCTGCACCGTGGAGAGCGCGCCAGCTTGGCGGAGCAACGCGCGGAGCCGGCGTCGGGCTCGCGCGCGGAGCCACGGATCGAACCCGCGAAGAGCGCGGAGCGCCGCCTCGAGCGTCCCCTCTCGGATCCCCTCGGCCAGCGCATGGAGCAGGACACGTCGGGTCACTTCTGGGCTTCCCTGCCGGTCTGGCTCAGTCTCCCGCCTCGAGCCCGACGTCGCGCAGTCGCCGCCGCGCAGCGTCTGCCCGAATGCCCGCTCCGATCACCGTCGCGCCCAGCGCGGCGCCGGTCACCGAGAGCGGCAGGATGCCGAACGCCAAGAGAGACAGGAGGCCGCGCGAGATGCTGAAGACGAGCCAGACGAGGCCGAGAACGGCGATCGACCCAGCGCCGACCGTGCCCCCAACGGCAGCCCAGCCGCGCATGCGCGTCACCTTCCACCCGCAGATCAGGGTGGTCACGCCGAACAGGAGCATGAGGGTGACGGCGATCGCGCCCACCCCCCGGAAGCGAATGATGGTGGCGGTTTGCACACCGAGCAGACCCGTGAAAAAGCCTGCCAGGGCGAGCGCCCCGCCCGCAATCCGAGCGAGGACCGTCGGGGCAATCGCAGCGAGATCCGCCTCTTCGCTCGTTGCCGCCGCGGGCTCGACTGGACCCATCTACCAATCCTCCCGAACCGCGCACGTCCCAGGCATGGCGGCAACAATGATGCCACAGGCGGTGGTCGGCGTCATGGGGGCGAGGGCCAGTCCCACCCTCGATCGGCGGCACGCTGAGCGAGCCGGGGATTGGGGGCCGGGAGCGGGAGCGGAACCGGTTTCTGAGATCGGCGTCCGGCAGCGGGCAGGCGGCTGGCCTGGCAAGCAGTGCTGCCAGTGGTTGCCAGGGGCCACTTGCGCGGTGGCCTACACAGTGCCGTTCCGAGGCAGGTCTGTCGAAAAGGTTGGGGCGTCGGCCTCGGGAGATGCGCGCGGGTGGTCCGTCAGGCGTCAGCACTGTGGCGTTTCTGACCACAAGGTGTTCGTTCGTGAGCGTGAGGAAGGCGAGGAGGATCCCCCGAGCAGCGTCTTCCAAGGCACGTCCCGGCGCTCGTCCGAGTGCTGGGCGACGCTGCGAAACAGGGTGAGGAGCGGGCAGGCAAGGCGGCGGAGGATCGGGACCACCAGCGTGCCCCTTCAAACCGAAGAGGTAGTGCAAGCCCCGAGCGCGGACCTCGGCTGCGTTCTGCGCCGAGCACGCGCCGGTGTCGTAGGTGACGAGCTTGGCGACCCGCGGCCGGTTCGTGGTTCCCGGTTCAGTCAGGAAGGACGAGACCCATGGATCGGGCAAACTTGTGCGCGATCTCGGTATTCTCGTAGTAGCCGGCGAACCTCGCCGCCCCGGCGCCGCCCGCGAGCACCGGCACCGGCGCTGCGGTGTGGGCGAAGGAGGTCCACCCGATCCCAGCGCGGTTGGCGACGATGCGTGTGACGGTGATGCTGATGGCGTTGTACCCACCGTAGAGCGCGTAGTCTTCTTCGGCGCTGGCAACGGCGCCGAACATTGCTCGCGCGAAGGCCGCGTCCAGGCGCGCCTTTTCGAATGGATTGAGCGTCGCGTAGTCGACCCCGAAGAGCTCGAGCATGTCCTCGTCGATCGTGGTATCGGCGAGGGAAGTGGGGAGGTCGCCAGCGGCTTGGATGGCCGCGATCCGCTGCTTGAAGGTGAGGAAGCTCACCTTCTGCCCGGCGAGGAGCTCGGTCGCGGAGGCATACGCGGTGCCGGCCCAGCCGAGCGACATGCCGCCGGTCTCGTGGTCGCCGGTCACCACGATCAGCGTCTCGCCGGGGTGCGCGTCCGCAAAATCGATGGCTACGCCGACCGCGTCGTCGAGGGAGAGGACTTCGCCAACGACCGTCCGGGCGTCGTTCTCGTGGCACGCCCAGTCGATCTTCCCGCCCTCCACCATCATGAAGAACCCTGCATTCGTCCCGCTGCTCGCCGAGAGTAGCTCGATCCCCTTCTCCGTGAACTCGGCGAGGCTGATGTGGGAGGCTGGGTCGTTGGCGTACTTGCGGTCGATTTCGTAGAAGATGCCTTGTCGATCGTCGAGCGCAGGGCTGATGGCGATGGCCCGGGTGCCGGGCTCCAGAGCCTCGAAATCCTCGCGGGTGGTGGTCACTTCATAGCCGGCGCGCTGGGCTGCCTCGAGCACGTTGCCGCGGGACCCGTCGCCAGCCGCGGTTCCGTCGGGGTCGAGGAATCCCCCCCCGCCGAAGTAGTCGAAGCCGCTCGCGACCAGATCGTGCCCGATGTCGTAGTAGTTGCCGCGACTCGGCACGTGCGCGTAAAACGAAGCAGGGGTCGCGTGGTCGAGCGAGGCGCTGGTCACGATCCCTATCTTCATCCCCGCGGCCTTGGCCACCTCGGCAATCGTCGGATACGCTGTCGTGAGGCTGGGAGCCAGCCCGACCACGGCGTCGTTCGTCCTTCGGCCCGTTGCCAGGGCCGTGCCCGCGGATGCCGAGTCGGTGATCAGGCTGTTCCAGGAGGAGCTCTGTTGGATCCCCCGCACCGGGAGCGCGGTCATTCCGAGCGGCTTCCATTTGACGCTGCCCCCCACCTCGTCGGGCGCCTCGCTGGCCGCGAGATAGGCCTCTGTCGCGTGGATCTGGACGCTCGCCATGCCGTCTCCGATGAAGAAGAAGACATACTTTGCGGGCTGCCCGGCCGGCGCTCCGCCGGTATCGAGGGGGACCCCGACGCGGTGGATCGGCTCGTCCCTTCCGCAGGCGCCGACGAGCAGCACCACGCCCAGCGTGGCCGAGAGCCCATCTGCCAGCCATCTCCACATTCCGACCTCATCTATCACACCAACGGCCCCGCACCGCAACCCGACAAACCTAGCTGCCAACCTGGCGCTCGCCCTGCACCGAGCCAGCATTGCCCCCGCTTCAGGGCAGTGGGGTGTACTCGCCCCGGGCCCGCCGGCGTTCGATGCGACGCATTTGGCGCTCGGGATCGGGCAGGATCTCGAAGCGGTGTTGTAGCCCAAGGGAGAGCTCCCAGCTGTCGAAGCCGCCATGCAGGATGGGCAACATGGTGCTCGGTCGAGCGGGGTCGCCGCGATCGATCCAGGAGACGACCGCGAAAAGATCCCAGCCCCGCTGCTCGACGGAGAGCACGGCACCGATCTCGAGGCCGAGCCCGGGCCCTGGATCGAGTGTGCGCAGGCCGCGGCCGTCCCAGGTCAGCCGGCGGGGACTCCGCGCGTAGGGGAGTCGGTAGTCGACGGCGATCCAGAGGCCACCGCGGTCACCGCCGCGCAGCGCGACGAGACGGGCGGTGAGCTCTTCGACCCAGAACGGTGCTGCCGGTTTCGGGTGGAGGGCGAGTCCGGTGGTCTCCGTCCCCAGGTCGAGCTCAAGGTAGACGTTCTCGTCGAGCTGGGGACGGTATTCGAGGTGGGAACCGAACTCCCAATGGTGCCCATCGCGTCCGGCTTCACCGGTCAGCAACGGTCCCCCGCCACCGCTCACCACGGAGGCGAAATGGTCTGCGAAGGCCAGGCGGGCACCCCCGAGCGCCCCCTGCCATACCGGGGCCTCGAGCCCGCGCGGCCGTTTCGCCAGCAGCTCGGTCGCTGCGAAGACCTCGAAGCGTCGCAGGAGGGCCCGACGCGCGTGGAGCCGCAGGAGGCCGAGGTCGGTGAGCTCGAGGGGCTCTCCCCCGACCTCGTGATCGCTGGTCACGAACAGGATCTCGCCGCCGACCTCGATGAGTCCGGTGGGTAGCACGAGATCACCCCCGATCATCGCTCCCGGGTTTCTGTAGGTATGCGACGTGGACGACAGGGAAGCCGTTTCGATGGGCGACGCCATCATCATGTCGTAGGTGGTGTAGGGCGGCGGCGGTGCTCCCGGGGGGAACGCAGCCTCAGGGTTTTCCATGCGTGCGCGCATCGCCTCCTCGAGCGTGGGGATGCCGATGGGCACCTCGGTCGCCTCGGGTGGAGCATCGGTGGCGGGCACGGGACCCACGCCGTCATCGGGGAGCTCCGGGGGATCCGGGTTCGGCAGGCCGAACGCCGCGCGTGTCGCCAGCGCCACGACGAACGCGACGCCGATTCCCGCTTCGCGGGACGGACGGAGAGGTCTGCTCGAGTGCGGGTTCATCCTTGGCTCATCGGCGCCGCTGGGTCGCCGTGGCAGCTTGCCACGAGGTGGGCCGCAGGGGGCGCCCATTTTCCGACACGAGACCCAGCCGCCGCTTGGGCCCCTCATTCGGCACGGAGCGCGGCGAGGCTGGGTCTCTCCCGGCCTCCGAGCATCTGCGACAGCACCTCGGCGAGGTCGTTCTTCTCGTAGGGCTTGCGGAGGTAGCGAGTGTTGCCTTCGGTCAGCAGGGCCTGGATGTCCTGGTTCTTGGCGAACCCGGTGGTGAGCACGATCGGCAGGTCGGGCGCCTGCCGCCGGAGCTCGCGGAAGCATTCCTCTCCGCTCATCACCGGCATGGCCACGTCGAGCACGACCGCCCCGATACGGGCTCGATGGTCTGCGAAGACCTCCAGCGCCTCTCGGCCATTCGAGGCGGTGAGGACCTCGAACCCCAGGCTCTCGCCGATCCTCCGCCCGGCTCGCCGCAGCAGCGGCTCGTCGTCGACAACCAAGAGTCCGTTTCGTGCGCCATCCACCTCGGGTTGCTGCTTCGCTCGCGGTGCCACGCTGACCGGCCTCGGACGACTGGGGAACACCACGGTGACGGTCGTCCCTCGACCCTCCACGCTCCGGATGGTGATCCCGCCCCGGTGTTCCTGCACGGTCCCATACACCATGGACAGCCCCAGCCCGGACCGCCCGAGCTCCGTCTTGGTGGAGAAGTACGGCTCGAACACCCGGGGCAGGTAGTCAGCGGGGATCCCGCGGCCGTCATCCGTGACTGCGAGCTCCACGTAGGTACCCGGAGCGACCCCGAACCTCCTCCCCAGTTCTTCATCGAGCTCGATCTCGCGGGTGGTCACCAGGATGTGTCCGAAGCCAGCGATGGCGTCCGCCGAGTTGAGACAGAGGTTCATGACCAGATGACCGACCTGACCGGCATCGGCGTCGATCCAGTGTTCCGCGGCGTCGGGGGCGACGTTCACCGCGACCCGTTTGGGGAGGGTGCGCTTCAGCAGCACTTCGACCTCGGACAAGACCGTGTCGACCCGAACCGGGATCGCCTCCGCGGGAACCCGGCGGGCGAAGCTCAAGATGTTCTGCGTGAGGGTGGCGCCGCGACGGGCCGCGGTGAGGATCTCGCTGAGCTCCTGGCGGGCCGGCGAGTTCGGTTCCATCGACTCGATGGCCTCCGACGCGGTGGCGGAGATCGCCCCGAGCACGTTGTTCATGTCGTGGGCCACGCCCCCGGCGAGGGTCCCCAGGGCCTCGAGCTTCTGCGCCTGCCGCAGCTGCTCTTCCAGCTCTCGTCGCTTCTGGTCGCTGCGTTGGTGTTCCGCGAACTCGTACTCTGCTCGTGCCAAGGCTCGGCCGAGGTCCTCGGCTGCCTGCTTCGCTCGTTGGCTCACCGACAGGAGCCGACGTTGACCTTGGATCCTGCCGTAGGAGAGCGCGACGCTGAAGAGCGACGTGGCGATCTGCATGACGCAGAAATCCATGAGTTCTGCGGTGGAGCAGACGCAGGTGGCCACCGGCACGGCCATGGCGGCGGTCCCCACCAGCAGGACGCCCAATGCGCGGCCGGAGAGGGCGATGGCTCCACCTCCGATCGCGACGGCCTGCATGTAGCGCAGATCGCCGCATTCCCCGGTCAGGAGCACGCTGCCCGCGGTGTTCGAGGCCACCAGGAGCCCGAGCAGGACCGTGATCGGGTTGGCCCAGCCCAGGGGGATCCGCCGCGTCTTCATCAGCCAGAAGGCGAGGGCGGATGCGAGGATGACGGGCTGGTCGAGGACGATGACCAGGTGCGTCCCCGGGGAACCGAGCTCGAACAGGTGAAAGACGCTGAACGCCGTGTAGACCAGGAGGAGGCCGCCGGCTGTCCCACGGACGAGGTCGTACTGCGCCTCCGCAAGGTCGGAGTCTCTCAGTGAGGTCCGCGAGTCCGCACCGCGCTGGGCGGGGGGGCGCTCGGGTGGGACGGTGGGCCCGAGCGACTGCCGCTTGCTCGTGTTCGGCGGCCCCATGCTGGTGCGGGACGGGTTCACTTGCCCACTCCGCCGACGGTCGGAGGATGGGGCTCGCTGCAGTCGATCATCGCCAGCCTGAACCATAGTCCCCGCGCAATTTCCACGCAAGCAACGCGAGCTTCCGTGCCGACGGCCCCTTCTGGCTGGCTCTTTCTGCGGGAGCGATCAGCTGTCGCGACGGGCGACGTTCGTGACCGGGGACTGCGGACATGGTTCATGGATTGGGTCGAATCATGAGGAATCCGCGGGAGGGGCGCGCGACCGCCGGGGGGATCCTGCTGATTGCGTTGGCTTCCACCTGCGGTGGTCGTCCCAATCTGACCCGTTCGATGGGACCGGGGGCTCGAGCGGAGGTGCGAATGGCGGAGGGGGAGGCGCCTCCGGAACCGCGGGCGAGGGTGGGGCGAGCCCAGGCGCCATCCCGCCGGATTGGACGGTCTCCGTCACGGCGTGAGCCCCGCGCCGGGGCGCGGACCTTGCGCCCCGGCGGGGCTGCCGACCCGCGCTACTCATTGACAGCACGGAGTGGCGCGTAGGCGAGGTTGATCTTGTAGGCTGGCTCCCAGAGGACCACGGTCCTGAGGGCGGGGTCGGGCTCGCTCGGCAGCTCGACGATCTGTTCGGCGGTGCTCTGGTCGAGCGCGGCCATGTCGTACTTCATTTCGGTCTCGATCACGCTCCGCGTGGTGTTCGCCTGCGGCGCGCCCACCAGATACACGCGAACCATTTGCTGCGAGTCGACGCGCACCGAGCGCAGACGGAGGTGGAACCCGTCTGCATGCTGTACGATCTCGGCGGTGCCGCTGGCGCGCTTCGCGATACCCTTGAACTCGCCCGTCAGCCGGAGTCTTGCCGACTCGGCGTCTTGGTTCGAGGATGAAGGCCGTTGGCACCCGCCCCCGAACCCCCCGGCGAGCCCGCAGGCGAGGAGGCCCGCTCGGTATCCCAACCACCGCGCCCGCGTCTTCACCACGAGCGCGGAATCTACCGGGCCGCGGTGCGACTGGCAAACCCCGCCTTGCCGGTACCACTGTCGCGGACGATGCGGGCTCGGGGATCCTGTACCGGCTCGACGCCGCCCGCATGGCTCCCCGGTTCGTCGACGAGCCCCGCGTCGAGATCGAGTGGCTCCTCGCGTTCCCTGACCGCAGGCCATGCCTGGCTCGGGGCGCACCCGGAGCCGCTCGTACCGAGCGAGCGCTCGGTGAACGGGTAGGTGGATTCGGCCGATCCCGGAGCTCCCCACCCGTTGGGACGACGAGGAACCCAGCTACGAGACGAACGAGATCGCCATCAACTGGAACGCTGCCCTCGCGTACGGAGTGGCGGCGCCGCTCGGCGAGGGCCCCGCCGCGCCGACCTCGGGTGAGGGTGGGCCGACGGGGGACGACGCCGGTCACCCTCGAGCAGAGCGCGCGTCGAGCTGTGGCTGTCGCCTCGTTGGCGAGCACCGGACCTTGGCAGGTCCCTTCGCCTCGGTGCTGCTCGCTGCGTCGCTCGGTCGCCGCCGTCGGGCGCAGTGAGCTCCATCCTTCACGGCGTACTTCGACCGCATCGGAAGCCCACGTTCCCGTAGCGGCTCGCCGGGGCGTAGGTGCTGCGGTCCGCGACGCGGAGGTTGGCGGCGCTACCCACGAAATGTCCGCCCCGGAGCGTCCGGCCGGAGGAGCGCGGCGCCGACACGTTGCACACCGCCTCCCCGCTCTCCAAGATGGCACTGTACCAGTCGGAACCGTAGTAGTCGAACACCCACTCCGCCAGGTTCCCAGCCAGGTCCTGGTGTCCCCAGCGCCCCGCTCCTGCAGGGGAGCTCCCCACTGGGCGTACCCCGGGCTGGCCCTGTCCGCAGCCGTACCAGTTGGCCAGGATGCAGTCGTTTGCGGGGGCTGCTGCTCCCCACGGGTAGAGCCGATTCTCGTCTCCGCCGGCGGCGGCGTACTCCCACTCCGCCTCCGTCGCGAGGTAGCCCCCGTCCCACACGCAGAACGCCATCGCCTCGTACCAGTTCACGCAGTTTAGCGCCTTTGCCTCGTTGGGGCCGGCATCGCTCGTCCACGTTTCGTTGGTGGAGCTGCACGTCAAGCGGTCATCCCACGCCACCTTGGTGGCGGGCAGGCTCTCGTCCCACGCCTTCTGCCACCCGGTGCCGGCGAGCCCAGGGTGCGCCCCATCCCCCTCGTTCCCGGGCGCGTAGTCCCCTCCGTCCGCCGGCTGACTCTCCACGAACGTCCGAAAGCGTCCCACCGTCACTTCGTACTTGTCGAGGAGGAACGGATCCACGCTGACGCTGTGTTCGGGCTGCTCGTCCACGTTGCCCGAAGCCTCATCGCACCCACTCGCGCTCCGGCCCATTGGGAAAGCACACCCGCGCGCCAGGAGCGTGGTGCAGCAGCTCTCCTCGTTGCAGATGCGGTCGAGCGCTTCGCACGACGGCCCCTCCGGCCCCTCCTCGGGCGTCTCGTCGTTCACCGGGCAACCGTCGACCCCTCCGGGGGTGCAGCCGTTCCCGCTTGCCGCGGCCGCACCGGCTTCGGCGCTGCCACCATTCGCGAGTCCGCCCGCGCCACCCAGCGTCTCCACCGAAGGGACACCGCCCGATGGCGTGCTCGCGTTGCCCGCCTCCCCGACGCCGCCGGCGAGGGGTCCGCCACCCGATGCGGGTTCTCCTCCGTCCCCACCCTCGGCCGTGCGCGGTCCTCGCTCGTTCCCGGATGAGCCGCCACAGGCCGAGGCGATGGCTGCGACGAATAGCAGCGTCTTCCAGCGCCAGGTCCGATCCTCCCCAGTGGTTGGGCTATCGACCATCCGCATCTCCCCCCGAGCTCGCCGGCTCCGCGGATGTTCTGCGTCGAGGTCGCGCACGCGGGTGTCGACTGTCCATCCTGGCCCTCTAGGATCACGACGAGCGCCCTGCCGGGGACCTCCGACGGGGCGGCCGAGACCGGGTGCAAGTATAGCCCGCGGAGTCCGGAGTCGGGGTCCCGTGTTGCGACAGCCGCCTCGGCGCCAAGGTGGGAGGTGGTCCTGGGGTCTTTGGCCCTGCTTGGTCCGCGGAGATCGCGACCGTCTGCGTACCCCGGACATTCGGGATCGGTCTTGGGGCGGGGCGCTCGACACCCCAGCGCCCGCGCGGGTCCCTCTGCCCGCCGTCCAGACGGCCTCACTGAATATCGAGGCAGAAATCGTCCAGGCTCAGGTTGGTGACCGGGCCTTCCCAGATCTCGAAGCCGATGGCCACCGCCAGGGCGTCGTTGCCGGGGAACTCGAGCCCCTTCGACTGGGCGTCACGGATGAAGTCCATGATGCCGAAGGCGATCTCGTGAGTGTCGTCTCCCTCGGCCCGGCCGTAGTTGACGATGGGAAGACCGTTGACCTGGCCAGCGATGATGTCCCACGTACCGGGGACATTGGCGATCTCGACGCCCTGGGTGTGCGGAGAGCCGGCGGGCTGCTCACCCGGCGGGTCGCGCAACCACACCATGAAATAGCTCTGAAGACCGCGGGGCATGGCATTCCCGCTACCCAACCACACGTCGTAGGCCACGTTGTAGGTTCCGTTGCCGGTCGGGATGACTCCAGCCCGCCGCGGTGTTGAGGGCCGTGATGTCGGCCAGGGGACGGGGCAGCCCGCATTCGAGCGAGATGTCCGAATACCGTCCGCAGAACACGGAAGGGTAGCCGCGCGAGGTGTCTGAAGGATACCGCCGGAGCCACACTCCGGACGATCGCACCCTTCTACCAGCGGCAACGTGGCATCGCCGAATGAACCGCCATCGCCGAAGCCGTCGCCGAATGACGCCATTGCGGCAGCTCCTGGTACGCTCTCGCTGTCCTGCCCGTCCTGGTGCGGGGTGCCCGATGGGCCCGAGATGAGATGGGCGCGTGGGCCGATGCCCGCGCCGGTTGCCGGGCGGCTCCGAAGTCGATAGCGTACGGGGGGTGAGCTGCAGGGCGGTCCTGACGGGGTGGGGCTGGCGACCGAAAAGGAGCCGCCCGCGCCTGTTTCTTTCTCCCTTGGCGGTGCGGTCTTGACCGAGGCTCGTAGGATTTCTTCGAATGTTGTCGTGGCAGTGAGCCATCGGCCGTCAGCAAACAGGGTTTCCCCGTTCTGCCTGACCGCTGACCGCTGATGGCCTTCATGGTTCCGGTTCCACCGGGTCAGGAGAGGATTGTCCGTGCCGCAATCGAGCTCATCGACACTGGCTGATCTACGCTGGGTGGCGGTCGATTCTGGGCAGTTGGGGACCGTTCGCGAGCTCACTGGCTCGGCGATGTTCATCGTCACCAGGTCGCCGCTCGAGGTGGGTACCGTGGTCCGCTTCGAGCTCCGCAACAGCGCGGGTGCGCTCGTCGCCTCCGGCGTCGCCCGGGTGCTCATCACGGACGAAGCTGGGGTGGGGTTGTCCCTGCTATCGTTCGGGATAGACCAAGACCTTGTGGCTCGCCTCAATAGGCCGGTCCCTGCGCCACCGCCGCTGCCCCTGGATCCGGCGAAGGCCGCGCGGGTCCAGGTACCCCCGTTCCCCGTCCGCCGCGCGCCAGTCCCCCGCGAAGAGCCGCCTTCCATCCCGGTGCCTCCCCCGACCAAGGTGGAGGTCAGCTACGTGGGCGACGGCGAGGACATGGTCGACATGCAGGTCGAGCAGCTCGTGTTCTCCCAGGAGGGGGTGATCATTGGCATCGATCTCGGCACCACGAACACCGTCGTGGCCCACGTCAAGGATGGGCGAGCGACGATCATCCCCAGCCGAACGGGCGCCGCCGCGACGCCTTCGATGATCACCTTCGACCCGAGCGGGAGGTATTTCGTGGGCCAGCGCGCGGTGGATCGGCAGGTGATGTATCCCGAGCGGACCGTGTACGGCTCCAAGCGGCTCATGGGGCGCACCTACCGCCTGGACGTGGCCCAGGAGCTCCAGACGCACTTCGCCTTTCCTCTCGGGGAGGCGGACGGGCAGCGTTTCGGCGTGCGTCTCCGCGAACGGGTCGTCAGCATGGACACGATTGCGGCGCGCATCCTCGACGAGGTGAGGGCCGCAGCGGAGGAGCACCTCGGCCAGCGTGTGGGCGCGGCTGTCATCACCGTGCCGGCCTATTTCAGCGAGGTACAACGGGAAGCGGTGCGCCGCGCGGCAGGCGAGGCGAACCTGGTCGTGCATCGAATCGTCAATGAGCCGACCGCCGCCGCCGTGGCGTATGGGAGCAAGCTCGACCACCCCGTCAAGCTCGCGGTCTGGGATTTCGGCGGGGGAACGTTCGACTGCTCGGTCGTGTCGGTGGAGGACGATGCGGTGCAGGTGCTGGCCACCGGCGGTGACAACTTCCTCGGCGGGTCCGATTTCGACGATCTCGTGGCTGGACACCTGCTCGCCGAATTCCAGCAACGCGAATCGCTGGTGTTCGACCCGACGCTCCAGCAGATCGCCCGTCTCCGACAGGCTGCAGAGAATGCCAAGAAGATCCTCTCGGTCGAGGAGACGGCGAGCATCGAGGTCATCGAGCTCACGAAGGAGCCCCGGCGGGATCTACGCACCACCATGAGCCGAGACCAATTCTCGATGCTCATCGAGGACCTCGTCGCTCGCGCGGTCCACATCGCCCGGGAAGTGGTGGCCAACGCCGGGCTTGCGCCAGGGGACATCGACGACGTCGTGCTGGTAGGCGGTTCTTCTCGGGTCGTCGCCGTCCAGGAGGCCGCTGGGCGGCTCTTCGGCAAGCGCCCCAGCAAGCGCATCAACGCGGACGAGGCGGTCGCGCTCGGTGCGGCCCAGCTCGGCGCGGAGATCGGCGCAGGGATCGCGCTCCGTGACATCCTTCCGATGAGCATCGGCCGTGGGGTGCCGGGACCGCTGCTCGAGGTCATCGTTCCCCGCTACTCGCGGCTCCCCTCGACGACCGAGCTTCTGGTGGACGCCGATCTCCTGGGGAGTGTGTCGGTGCCCCTCTTCCAGGGCGAAGCGGCCGCCTTGAAGGAGAACGAGTACCTCTGCACGGTGGTCGTGGAGGACCGCTCGCTGTGGGACGGCGGGAGGGTGAAGCTCTGCCTCTCGTTCGACGAGCACTGCGTCATGACGGTCGAGGCGAGAGACGCGAAGACCGCGCGCCCGCTGCCGGTGACGCTCGACCGGAGTCGGCAACTCCTGGAGGTCCTCCGCGAGCTCGGCGTGGCGACGCGCCCAGACGGTTCCCTCCCGCCGCCACCCGTGCCCGAGGGTGGCCTCTTCCGGCGCCTCCGGACCCTGCTCGGCTAGAGCACCGATAGCGAGCGCGTTCCGATCCCGAAAGACGAGGTCGGTCGCGCACTCAATCTGCATGATGCTCCAGTGGTAGTGGACGTCGAGTCGCTGGATCACCGGGCAGCATCTGCGAGCGTAGCGATCGAGCAAGGTGTGCAGCTCTCGGACATCGAAACCGTCGGCGAGCTGCTGCGCCTTGTC
>JAFGBI010000018.1 GCA_016933275.1 Polyangiaceae bacterium
AGCAGCGAGGTGACCGCCGACTTGGTCCTACCGGTGGCTTCGGCGATCTCCTGGTTCGAGAGCCCGGCCAGCCGCGACAGGAGAACCACCTCGCGGGCGGGCTCGGAAAGCCGGTCCAGCGCCGCCTCGATGCGCTTCAGCGTTTCCTGGCCGATGGCGTGCTCGCTCGGGGTTCCCACGGCACGGCAGATCTCGAGCGCCACCTCGGCGTGGTCCGTTGCGAAATCCACGGCGCGGCCCTGGAGCCGGGCCGGGTCGCGTTTCTCGGCCCGGTAGTAGCGCTCCTTCTCGGCCACCTTGAACTGCGCGGCCGTGAACAGCCAGTGGCGAAACGTCGCCTCGCCGCGATAGGTGAAGTCCCGGAGATTCTTGAGCACCTCCAGGCAGACGGATTGCACGACGTCGGAATCGGTTTCCCAGCGGCGGACCCGCGGCCCCATGCGGAGGCGGATGAAAGCTCGCAGCGCGGGCAGATGGCGGTTCAGCAGCGCGCTGATCGCCGCGTCGTCGCCACCGCTGGCCCGGCTGATCAGCGTCTCGGTCGGGTCCGACCCGGGTGCGCTCACGACGACCACTCCTTCGGGGAGCGCGGGCATCCTGGCGAGGGGGCCTTGACCCGGCAGGACGGCGTCGACACCCCGGAAGATCGACTACTTCTCGTCGGAGCGATCCTACCCGAACTCCGGGCGGGCGGCAATGCGGGAGAGGAAAGCAGGCATGGGCGCGAGTCCCATGCAGCCGGTTCCGGACCGTTTCAGAGGCGCGATCTTACTGAAGACTGCGGCGGGGAAGGGAGGGTTGACTCCGATTCGCAGGAAGCGCGGCGGAGAGGGAGAGGCGCCGCGTCGGGACCCGAATCCCGGCCCGTGGGGGTCCGAGTCCCGACGCCGGAGTTTCCGCGGCGGCGACGCCGGCTATGGTCTTCCGACGGTGATGGCGGTGGGCTTGTCGAGAGTCGGCAACTCGATGGTCTTGAGGAAGTGGCCGCTGCTCGCGTGGAAAACCCGCAGCTCGGGAAGGCCGAGACCGGACACGTACAGCTTCTTCCCGTTCGGGTGGAGCGCCATCTGGTTCCCGCCAAAGTAGGTGGCGACCCGCCGGTCGAGCGGAATTGTGCACCGTCTCGGACCGATCCGTCCGAGCAGGACATCGAGATGGAAGACGTCGATGAATGCAATGCCGGGACCGCTCGGTCCGGTGTTCGGGCTCTCGTTCGTCCTGACGTAGAGGAAGTTGTCCTTGGCGTTGAGGACTCCATCCACCGCGAACGCTCCCGTTCCGGTGGCCGTCGCCAGAATCCTCAGTCCATCAAGATCCAGCGTGCCCATCTGGGGAACTCCGCGCCGGCAGAGGAAGACCCCGACGCTTTTCTCGACGCCGCCGAACTGCTTCGTGGCGCACAGCACGTTGCCGACGCTGTGCGCCTCGCTGTTGGGGATGGACTCGCCCGTGTCCGTCAGGTCTCCGAACCGGTCGAGGCGAAGCCGGCGGATCGTGGTGGTCTCGCCGCTCTTCCACGCCCCGCCCACGACGAGAACCGAGCCATCCGGGCTCACGGCGACCGAAGTCGGGCTGATGTCTTTCCCCAGCAGAAACGCGTCCACCTCGGTTCGCGTGGCGAGGTCGACCACCGACAGCGGGACCTCCGGGGTCGAGTAACCGTCCGACACGATCAGGTACTTGCCGTCCGGGCTGAACACCATCTGCACGGCCCAGGTCGACACGGGGATCGGGTTCTTCCCGGTGGCGAGTGCCGGCGGATCTGCCGTCAGATCGACGACCCACACGCGATCCTCGAAGTCGGAGACGAACGCCAGCTTCCCATCGGGCGCGATCGCACAGCCCACGATGAGGGAGTAGGGGGTGAGCGGCGGGATCTTGATCGATCCCATGACGACGTCGGCGTCCGCGTCGAACAGGATCACCTGTGCACCGCCGCGGTCGCACACGATGCCGATGGTCTTCTGCGCCTTTGGTTCAGCCCCCTGGCCGGTGACTCCTCCGAGCAGCAAGGCGAGCGCGAAGATCAGCGATAGCAGGACTGTGAGCTTCCTCATGGTTCCTCCTCTTGGCAAGCCTCCGCGCGGTGGCGGAGCAGGTTGACGGATCGACCGGGACGTGGCACCACGGCGGAGCCAGAGCTGTCGGCTCCCGCCCCGCTTCCGTTCGGACTCGAGCCTCCGACGCGGTACAAGGGATTCGGCGGCTCGCGATTGCGGGGAAAATCCAGATTCCCTACCCGGGAAATCCCGGCAGGCGAGATGGGCCCGGGAGCTGCGCTGAGTTCGTGCCTGCCCGGTTGCTCCCGCGCCCGAGCCGTTCCGGACCTGGGGCCATCCTGGCGAATTCCCGGGAAAAACCGTTCGAACCGGGTCGCGATGATCCTTTCCAGGCGGTGAGTCGAATCGCCGGCGCCGGGCCGGGGCGGCCGCCGGCCGCTCCGGTGCCGGTCCTCACGGGACCGGGGCTCCGTCGGGCAGTAGGCCCGCGACGGCAGTCCGCAGCGGGCATCCGCCTTCCTTCCCTGACCCCCCGCGCTCGAGGGGGTTCCACGTGCAGAGGAGAACGAACCATGAACCGCTTCCTGTACATCCGCATGGTGCTGGCACTCGCCATCACGCTTGGCATCGCGGCCGCTGCCGTGGCGCAGTGCGCTCTCTTCACGTTCCGCGGCGAGTCGCCGGAACGTCGGCTGGGCCGCTCGGTGAGCGGGGTCGGCGACGTGGACCGCGACGGCCACGCCGACATCCTCGTGGGCATTCCGGGCACGGCGGTGACCACGACGTTTGCGGGCGAGGCGCAGGTGATCTCCGGGCGGACCGGCGTGGTACTGTGCACGCTGCAGGGCGAGAAGCCGGGCGACCAGTTCGGCTGGTCGGTGGCCGGGGTTGGCGACCTGAATGGCGACGGCTACCCGGACATCGCGGTGGGCGCACCCGGCCGGCAGGGGCGGACCAGCGGCTCCGGCTACGTGAAGGTGTTCTCGGGCCGGTGTGCGGAAGTTCTCTTCACGTTCCAGGGGGGTATCGCTGGCGATCTCTTCGGCTGGTCACTGGCGGGCACCGGCGACGTGAACGCGGACGATTGCCCGGACATCATGGTCGGCGCGCTGCTCGGCGGTGCGAACAAGGCGGGCACCGCGACGGTGTTCTCCGGCCGGGACGGGCGGGTGCTGCACACGTTCACGGGCGTTTCTTCCTACGACTACTTCGGGTGGGCTGTGGCGCTGGCGGGTGATACCGACGCCGACGGATGGTGCGACATTCTCGTCGGTGCGAAGGAGTACGCTTGGCTCTACTCCGGCCGCAGCGGGCAGCTCGTCCGGTCGTTCGCGCCGTCACCTGGGCCCGGCATGGGCGTTGCGGTCTGCGGCCTCGGGGACGTCGACGCGGATGGCCACGCTGACTACGCCGTCGGGTTCGCGCACGAGCCGCACCTCGGATCGGGCTGCGTGGAGCTGGTCAGCGGCAAGTTCGCCCAGGTGTTCGCGACGTTCAACGGCGATTCTGCGAGCTGCGGGCAGTGCCTGTCGGCGGTCGGGGACATCGACGGTGATCGCGCCTGCGACATCGTCGCCGGGGACCCGACCGACGACTCGCGTGGCCCGGCGGCCGGAGGTGCCTCGCTCTGGTCCGGCAAGCAGGCGGTCGGTCTCCAGGTCTGTCACGGCACCGCGGCGGGGGACCGGTTGGGTTCTTCGATCGCTGGCCTCGGCGACGTGAACGGCGACGGCTGCCCGGACTTCGCGGTGGGAGCGACGCAGACCGGTGCCTGCGGTACCGGCTACGTCCGGGTCTACTCCGGGAAACCCCTGACGCTGACTGCGGAGGCCCACACCATATCCTTGCGGACCGGAGGCGGTCAGATTCTCAATCTGGATGCCCGGAACGAGAAGCAGGGAGGCCCTCTTGCACTGACCCCGTACGTCGTCCTCGGATCCCTGAGCGGCACCGAGCCCGGCCTGCGCGTCGGGTCCTTCACGCTGCCCCTGAACCCCGACCCGTACTTCGCCTTCACCGTCAACCACCCGAACACGCCGTTGCTCTCGCATACCGTCGGCGTGCTAGACCACGAGGGCAGGGCCACAGCGGCCGTGACGCTGCCGGCGGGACTGCCGGGCGCAGCCGCCGGAACCACGCTGCACCATGCGTTCGTGGTGGTGGACAAGGGAGTCGAGCTGGTGAGCAATGCCGTGCCGCTCACGCTCGTGCCGTGACGGCGCGGCGTGCGAGCGCACGCAGCGTCTGGGGGTCAGGCGCCAGAAGTTGCAGACCCGCGGGTCTGCAACTTCTGGCGCCTGACCCCAAGGAATTGCAGACGCGCGGGTCCGCGAAGTCGGGCGCCTGACGTTGCTTGCTTTCTCAGTCCCGCGCCCCGGCGGACCGGGCTTGCCCGATCAGCGCGTCCACCGCCTGCCAGAAGTTGCGCCACTCGCGCTGCTCTTGCCGCGGCAGCATGCCGAGCCCGCCGTCCTGCCGGAGCCCGGCGAGCCGCTCGTCGTGCTGCCACCGCAGGAGCTGCGCGCGGAGCTCCGCCGGCTTCACGGCCTTGCTCTGGAGCTCGGCCCGGCATTCCTCGAGCTCCTGCGCGAGCCATTGTCGCGCCCGTTCGCGCCAGCCGGACCGCTCGTCCTCGCCCAGGTCCTGGGCGTCGGCCGCCGCTCCGCAGCCAACCCGCGCCGCTTCGACGGCGGCCAGGTGGCGTGCGGTCTCGCCGAGGAACGGACACCGATCGGCCCGCAGCTCCGGGTGGCCCGAGAACACGTGGTCGAGCAGCGCGACCGCGGGGAGGCTCCGGTCCGTGAACGCGGCGAGCCGGGCCAGGTCGAGCGCCGTCTTCGCGAGCTCCGGCATCCGGGGCTCTCGCAGGAACGCCTCGAGCTCGGGCAAGCGGTTGGGCAGCCGTCCGCACTCGGCTCGCAAGCGGGCGAGTCCCTCGAGGTTGGCTTTCGCGCCGGCCCCGGGTTTCGTCAGCTCGTAGGCCTGATGGAAGTGCTGGTCCGCCTCGACGAAGTCCCCCTTGACCGCGAGCGCGATCCCGAGCGCGCGGTGGAGGTCGGAGCTTGCCGCTTCCGGCAAGGCGGCGGCTTTCCGGAAGAGGTCGAGAGCTTCTTCGCGCGAGCGCTTG
>JAFGBI010000290.1 GCA_016933275.1 Polyangiaceae bacterium
AATCGCCTCGGCCGGGTCGATGTGCAACGCCGCGCGGATCGCCAGCACGGAGGCCAGCGCGCAGATCACCAGGGTGACCACGAAGGCGCGCATCGCATCGTTCGTTTCGAGGAGCACGTGCTTGGGAAACACCGGCGCCCACAGGGTGGCAGCGAACTTGCCGACGAAGAAGCCGATGACCCCGAGGCCCAGCGCCTCCTGCATGATCATCGCGGCGATGGTGCGATCGCGGGTGCCGATCAGCTTCAGGACAGCGATTTCCTTCATCTTTCCGAGCGTCATCGTGTAGATGATGAAGGCCACGATCGCCGCGCTCACGACCGCCAGGATGATCAAAAACAGGGCGATCTGCCTCGCCGCCGTGGCGATGAGCTTCGCCACCAGAATGTCTTCCATGTCAGCGCTGGTGTAGGCCGTGAGGTGCTTCCAGCGCTTGATATTGTTGGCCACCTGACGTGGGTCATGCCCCTCTTCCACCCGCACCAGGACAGCGTTGACTCGGTGGCTGGATGTCTGAATGGCCTCGACCGCCTTGAGCACCCCTGGCTGGCCGGGACGATTGACGGCGGGGTTGTCGGCGAGGCGATTGCGGTCATTGACGATGGACTCGTTGTCTTTCAGAAACTGCGCTTCCTGGGCGTCCTTCAAGGGAATGAACACCATCGGATCGCCGCCGGAGGACACCATGCGCCGGGTGAGTCCCACGACGGTGTAGTCGTTGCGACGAATGCGAATGCGGTCGCCGACCTTGAACCCGGTCTTGGCGTCGGCTACCGCTTCATAGTGGGATTGGGCGATCGGGCGTCCCGCGACGAGAAAGGATGGGCCACCGAGCCGCCCCGGCTTGTAGCCCGCGACCATGACGCGGACGTCCTTTCCGCCGTGCTTCACTTGCATCGTGAGATAGGCGACGTTGCCTGTTTCGACGACCCCGGGCAGCCCTTCGAGGCTGCGATAGACATCGTCCTGGAGGCTGGAGGGCTCGGCAAAGGGGCCGAGGGTGTTCTGCTGCACCACCCAGATGTCCGCCCGGACCGCGCGCAACAGCACCCTGGCGTCGTCGACCATGCCCCGGTACACCCCGGCCATCGTCAGGGTGACCCCGATCAAGAGCCCGAGCCCGAAGCCGGTGAGCAGGTAGCGGCCAAGGTGGTTGGCGACGTCGCGGCGAGCGAGGTTGATCATCGCTATTCAACCTTCTGCTCACGAACGCGGATGCCGGGCTTGAGCTGTGCGGAGCTGTGGACGATGACGCTGTCGCCTTCGCCCAGACCGGAGAGTATCTGGGTTACGCCCGCCTGGCCCTGGCTGCCAATGGTGACCGGCTCGAACTGGGCACGCCCGTCCACCATCTGCCAGACGCCGGTCTGACTAGCGTCGCGGGCGATGGCGGCGCTGGGCACGACAAGTACGCCGGTCTCGCCCGGCAGCCGGATGGTGACTTCCGCGAGCTCGCCCAGGTAGAGGCGAGCGGGCGGCGCATCGAAGCTCACATTCACGACCCGCTCCTCGGTCACCGGGTCGCTCTGCAGCTCGATGCGGGCCACGCGGCCGGGCAGCTGGGTTCCGGGTGCTGAGCGCAACACGATGCTGGCGAGCTGTCCCACCTGCACACCTTGCGCACGCGACTGATCGACCCGGGCCCTCACCCACATGCTCTCGGGGACGACGACGCGAAGGACGGCTTGACCGGCGACCACCGTGGTTCCCGGTTCGGCCTCGCGCGAGACGATGACGCCATCCACGGGGCTCACGAGCCTCAGGCTTTCGCGCAGACTGCCCAGGCCCTTCGATTCGGCGTCCACTCGCCCGATGTCCTGCTTCAACGCCTCCGCGTTTGCGCGCGCTGCCGTCAACGCCGCCTCGGCTCTCTCAGCCTCGCCGGTGCTGTTGTCGAGGGCTTGGCTGCTGATGGCGTGTTGCTCAAACAGTCTTCGATCACGGTCGCGGTTCATGACGGCGAGCCTTGCGCGACTTGCTGCTTCCGCGACCTGCGCATCGGCCACTTGAACTGCTTGGCGCGAGCGCGCCCCGGTGCTCTTCGCTGCCTGGATGTGGCGGTCCATGTCGACCGGGTCCATCTCCGCCAGCAACTGTCCGGCCTTCACTTCGTCGCCCTGATCCACGAGCACACGCAGGACTCGCCCGGGTGCAATGGGACCGACTGCGTAGGAAAGACGCGCGTCCACGGTACCGATGCCGAACACGCTGGGGGTGAGGTCGGCGCGAACGACACTGCCGAGTTGCACACCCACCGGGGCCAGCGGGCCGTGCGTGGTCAAGAGCCAGAAGAATGCCGCCACGAACAGGACCACGCTGAGGACGAGAACGATAACCTTGGTCCTGGACTTCATGGGAGCACCTGTTTCCGCGCGAGCGCCGAACGGAGGGTTCGCCAGCACCGTCGCTCCATCTCGCCTGCGGGTGCGGTGAGTGCGCCGTCAGTGGCCGCGAACAAGAACCCCATCACCGTCCCCGTGACGAGGACGACCGCGCCCTCGATGTCGAGGTCTTCCCGGAGGAGGCCCTTCTCGGCCGCCTCGCGCAGGCACGATCGGATGAAGCTGCGGCCCCGGTTTCTGAGCGCGGCGACCCGCCTGGGGCCTTCGGCGCCCAAGGCGTGGGAGAGCTGGTCCGAGAAGAGGAGCGACTGGATTCCCCGCTGGACGGTGACGGAGTGGAGGCGGTTCAGGACGAAGCCCTCCAGTCGTTCCAGGGGATCTCCCGTGAACTGCGGCGCCGACTCGAGCGACTCTTGGAGCCTGTCGAGGACAGCGAGCGTGATCTCGTTCATGTCCTTGAAATGACGGAAGATGGTCCCGTCCTTGATGCCGACTTCCTGGGCGATGTGGGCTGCAGTGAACTCCCGCAGACCGCACTCCCCGATGACCTTGATGGCGGCGTCGGCGATCTCCCTACGCCGCTCCTGGGTTGACTTTCTGGTCCTCATGAGTCGCCTCTAGCTAGCAAGTATTTGCTAATATACTTGGCGCGCCAACCGTGGTTGTCAAGAGCCCACGCGTCCGCGAGCTCAATTGCGAGACACATGGGGTCCGGAGCTGGCAACAGGAACGAGCCCTTGACCGAGCCGAAGCTCGACACCTGGTCTCGCTTCCGCGGTCGCCTTTCGAGCGTCGACCTCGTCGCGCTGCTCTTCGAAAACGCCGCCGTTCTGCACCCCGTTCGGTTCCTCGGCGCTGAAGGATCTCCCCGAGATCGGAGCGCTCGTGGCGGAGGAGCTCGCCGACCGTGTCGATCAGGTCGTGCGGCTCACGGCCAGGGGGCTGGAGCTCTCGGACGCGATCGGGCCATGGCTCGTCTCCGAGTCGATCCGCGAAAGGATGGCGGGACACCGTTGGCGCTGAGGTTATCGCTCCTCTATCGAGGCCCGGTTACCAGCTGCGACTTCGACTGCAGCTACTGCCCGTTCGCCCACGCTGCCGATCCATCGGAGGTCATCGCCGCGGATCGCATCGGGGTCGAGCGTGTGGTGAGCTGGGCAGAGAATCACCCGGAGGCCGAACTTGGTATCTTCTTCACGCCGCGCGGCGAGGCGCTTCTGCATGCCCACTACCGGGACGCGATCGTGCGGCTTTCTCGTTGCACGTCCGTGCGGCGAGTCGTCGTCCAGACGAACCTCTCCGTCGATCTCGAATGGCTGGGGCTGGCCCACGGGCCCCGCGTGGCACTCTGGTGCAGCTACCACCCTGACGCGATCTCGCGCGAGCGGTTCTTGCACCAGCGCGTGGTGCTTGCGGGCCTCGGGATCCGCCACAGCGTGGGGATGGTCGGTCTTCGCGAGCACCTCGACGAGATCGAGGTCATGCGCAGGGCGCTTCCGGAAAGCGTCTACCTCTGGGTGAACGCCTATCGCCGTGGAACCGGGTACACGACGCCGCTCGAGCGCGCCCGCATCGAGGCGGTCGACCCGCTCTTTCGGTACAGCATGGAGCGCCAGCCGAGCCTTGGGCGGGCATGCGCGACTGGCGAGGGGGTCGTCAGCGTCGATCACCTGGGCGCTGTCCGCCGTTGCCACTTCGTGGACGCCCTCATTGGAAACCTGGAAGACCCTGATCTCGTGCAGCGCCTCGTGCCCCGACCGTGTCCGAACGAACAGTGCCGATGCCACATCGGCTACGTGCACCTCAATTCCCTGCGCCTCGGCGAGGCGTTTGGGGACGGTGTGCTCGAACGGGTTCCTGTCGCGGCGACGGCAGCGGTG
This sequence comes from Polyangiaceae bacterium, assembly GCA_016933275.1. Classification (GTDB taxonomy): domain Bacteria; phylum Myxococcota_A; class Polyangia; order Polyangiales; family Polyangiaceae; genus JAFGBI01. Next base: position 4,223 of record JAFGBI010000290.1, read on the forward strand.
TTCAGTGGTTCTGGTAACCGCGCGAAAGCACTGGGGGCCGAATAGCCGCCTTTCAGTCAAAGCGGCTATCCGGGGAGCGGAGCACGTCTCTGGAGCACGCTCCAAATATCGAGCAAGTCCCGCGGGCGCGTCTCGTGACCGGTGAGCTTCGCCGCGATGGCTCGTGGCGCGAGCGTTCGGCACGCGGTTCACCCCCACCGTGTGCACCGCGCGTCAGAGGCAGCCCCGCACGCGCGTTCGATAGCGCTCGTAGGCGGGACCCAGCTCGCGGGGGAGGTGCGCCTCCTCGGCACGCACGATGCGGTCATGCAACACGACGCTGACGAGCCCGAACCCGAACACGAAGGGATCCAAGGTGTACGTGGCCGCTGCGACGGTGAGCAGGTGAAACCCGAGATAGATCGGGTTGCGCGAGAAACCGTACACATCCGCCGTCTGCAGCGCAGCGGGAGGTCGCCCGAGTCCCATCTGGTTGGCGTCGCCCAGGTACGAGTATCCGAGCGCGACGAGCGCGAGCCCGAGCGCCTCCGTCGCGACAGCCGCCCACGCGACGAGGGAGGATGCTGCGACCAGGCGTAGATCGGTGACACAGGCTTGCGTGGGGATCGCGAGCCAGGCCGCGACCATCGTGAGCTTGGCGAGGGCGAACTGCACCCGCGGGAGCGGGGGGGCGCCTCGTGGGTCGATGCGTCGCGCTCTCAGGATCCGTTTCTGGACGAAGTTCAGCACGAAGAAGGCCAAGACCAGCGTGGTCGCGACCGCGTCTTGCATGGGCACGAGAGAACCCGATGACGCGCGCCCCGCGCTTGTAGGAAGCGGTCGTTTTCGAGCAGCGAGGGCTGGAACCGCCCGACGAGCCGCACCCGCGGCGGCCACGTGTCAGTCCCTGGTCACGATGAGCTTCACGTCGGGGTTAGCGAGCAGCGTCGATGGGCTTACGCCGAAGACCTGCCGATAGGACCGCGAGAAGTGGGCCGAGTCCGCGAAGCCAGCGGCGTGAGCCGCATCCGTGAGCGAAGCGCCACCCAACACCAGCTTGTTCGCCCGCCGCAACCGCGGCCACAGAATGAACCGCCGCACGGAGACGCCCGCCTCCGCTCGGAACAGGTGCGCAAATCGATCGGGAGACAGGCACGCCGCGCGCGCGAGCGAGCGCGCCGAGACGGACCCGCTCATCGAGCGAGCTCGCCACGTGCTCGAAGGCCGCCACGACTCTAGGATTGAGCGGGGCGGGAATCGGTGCGTCTCCGGCGAGCGAGGTCGTGAGATCCGCGACGAACTGCACCGCGCGCGCGTCTTCGGCCGGACCGGCAGCAAACGCGATGAACCGGGCCTGCCAAGCGAGCAGCCACTCAGGCTCGAGATCGCTCACGAGGCGCTGCGCGAGCCAGCGCGAGCGAATTCGCCGCGCTGGTGAGGAATGGCAGGTGCACATCGCCAGGCAACCAGGTTAAGGTCGGAGCAGCGCGTAGCGCGGCAGTCAACTCTGCTCCGGACGGACAGGACGATGCGTTGAACACGCCGGATCACCCAGTGGAAGTCAACCAGAAATTGGAACGAGAAGGAACACCATGAAGACCCTGATCATCTTCAACCGCCCACCTTACGACGGCACCGACGTGACCTGGAATGGCCTTCGCCTGGCAGCGAAGCTGCTCGAGGCTGGGCACGAGGTGCGGCTTTTCTTGATGAACGACTCCGTGGACATGGCTCGCGACGTCTGTAGGCCCCCTGAGGAGTACGATCAGGACCTGTCGCAGATGCTCAAGCAGCTCATCACGGGGGGCGCTGCGGTGAAGGTCTGCGGCACCTGCATGGCCAGGTGCGGCATTCACAAGAACCAGCCCTACTTCGAAGGAGCAGCGAGTTCCACGATGCCTGAGCTAGCAAGCTGGGTCGTCGACAGCGATCGAGTCATCTCCTTCTGAGCGAAGCGCTGGCGAGACCATGGAAAACGACCCCATCTACCTGGACCACAACGCGACGACGCCGCTCCTGCCCGAGGTCGTCGCGGCGATGCTCCCGTACCTCCGAGAACACTTTGGCAACCCTTCGAGTGGACACGTCTACGGATCTCGCGCTCGCAGCGCAGTGGCCCGCGCGCGCGAGCAGGTCGCAGCACTCCTCGGCTGCGACGCCGATGAGATCGTGTTCACGTCGGGCGGCACCGAGGCAAGCAACCTTGCCATCCGCGGAGTGACCGAGGTGCTCCAGGGCAGGAGCCACGTGGTGACGACGGTCATCGAGCACCCGGCGACGGAGCGACCCTGTGCATGGCTCGAGAACCACGGGCGGAGCGTGACGCGAGTCGGTGTCGGGGCTGACGGACGTGCCAGCGTCGACGAGGCACGCGAGGCCATCGATGGTGACACGGCCTTGGTCACCATCATGCACTCCAACAACGAGACCGGCGTGCTCCAGCCGATGGCCGAATGGGCTCGGCTGGGTCGTGCCGCGGGGGCGCTCGTGCACACGGACGCCGCGCAGTCGCTGGGCAAGGTGCCGGTGAGCGTCCGGGAGCTCGATGTCGACCTGCTCTCCATCGCCGGACACAAGCTCTACGCGCCGAAGGGGGTTGGGGCCCTCTACGTACGGCGGGGGACGCCGCTCGGTCCCCTGGTGCTCGGCGCGGGGCACGAGCGCGGCTTGCGTCCGGGGACCGAGAACGTTGCGTCGATCGTGGGGCTCGGGGCGGCGTGTGAGGCCAGCGGGCGCGATCTCGAGCAGGCAGCGGCGCGTGTGAGGGGGCTGCGTGAGCTGCTCTGGGAGCGGCTCGCGAGCGCAGTACCTGGGCTCGCTCTCAACGGGCACCCCGATCTGCGGCTGCCGAACACGCTCAACGTGCGCTTTCCGAGGGCATCGGGGAACGTGGTGCTCGACGGAGCCCGCGAGGTTGCGGCGTCCACCGGTTCTGCGTGCCACGCGGGCCAGGAGAGCGCCTCGCCGGTGATCACGGCGATGGGCATTCCGGTCGACGCCGCGCTCGGATCCGTGCGCTTGACGCTCGGCAGGAGCACGACCGAGTCCGACGTCGAACGGGCTTCAGGTGCGCTGATCCGCTCGTGGCGCCGAATCGCCGAGTCGTAGGCTCGGTTCCCGGGGGCCGGCGTGCTCCGGCCAAGAGCGCTGCGTCGAGCTTGCGCGTTGGATAGTTGCAGTCGGGACTATCTATGGTAGGCCCTCGCCGTGTCGCAACGCGAAGCGGGCGAGCCCGGCCCGGTTACGGAGAGCTTCCGGGGTGCTTTTCACGCGGTCGTTTGGCGGTTCGGCTTGCTCGAGTCCGCGTTGACGCCCTGCGGGCGAGCGATGCCCGTCTCCGTCGCCCACGCGCTGATGGAGCTGCTGGGGCGTCCCGGGGTGCGCCAGGGCGAGCTCGGCCAGGAGCTGGGGCTGTCGAAGAGCGCCGTGAGCCGCGTCGTCGGTCAGCTGGAGACAAAGGGCTGGGTGAAGCGCACGGTGGACGAGGCGGACGGGAGGGCGTGGCGCCTCGAGCTGACCGCGAAGGGGACGCGAGTGGCGCGGGACGTCAACTCGGCCAGCCTGGAGCTTTTTGCGCTCCTGGTCGAGGGGATCCCGGCGTCGGAGCGCGACGCAGTCGAAGGAGCGCTGGGTGTACTCGGGTCAGCGATCGCCTCCACGATCGACGCGCGCGGGAGCGGAGGTGACGCCAAGCTTCCCGAGCGAAGACCCGCGGCTGCCCGCGCCATCCGCGGCACCACGAGGAGAACGTCAGCACGACACGTACCTGCGAAGCACGCCTGGGACTCGTCGTCCTGCTGGCGATGGGCCTCCCGCTCGCGGGATGCTCCAGAAAGAAGTCCGGCGAGAACGCCGAACCAGACGCGGTGAGCTCGGTCGCCGCCGTTCGGTCATCAGCTGCTGCTGCTGCTCCTGCTGCTCCCGCCTCCGTGCAGTCGGCAACTGCCGCGCCCGCCTCCGAACCGCTCCACGATCCCGCGCACCCGCCCATCGACTGTCCGCTGCGCAAGCAGGGTATCGATCCTGGGCACCTGCGTCCCTTCGATGACATCGCGAAGTACATCGAGTTCCTCGAGCGACCCGACCGGGCACAGTGGCAGAAGCCCGACGCTGTCGTCGCGGCGCTCGACCTGGGCGGCGACGAGGTGGTCTTCGATGTTGGGGCGGGCAGCGGGTACTTCAGCTTCCGATTCGCGAAGGCCGCTCCTCAGGGCAAGGTCATCGCTGGAGACACCGAGCCGGAGATGGCTGTCGTCCTGTCGTACGTTGGGGCCTCTGGAGTGGTGCGCGTGCCGATGACCCTCTTCGAGATGTCGTTTCTTGGCGTCGAGTTTGCTTTGGTCCGCTACGCCATCGCCGTTCCGCTGCTCATCGTCTCGTCGGAGCTGTTGGGCAGCTTCCTGGACCGGAAGGGGTTCGAGATGCGCTACCCAGGGGACGGTTCATGATCTCAGCTGTGCGTGAACCAAGGCGCGCGTGACGGGTGATGTCACCCTCATGGAGCGTCTCGTCGAGGGCGACCGCCAAGCGCTTCGGATCCTCTATGAGCGGCACGCCGAGTCCGTATACCGCGTCGCCGTTCGCTTCCTGGGCAACACCGAGGACGCGCGAGACGTCACGCAGTCGGTTTTCGTCGCGATCACGGACTCTGCCGCGCGCTTCCGTCCCGAAGCGAAGCTCACGACCTTCATCTATCGCATCA
>JAFGBI010000291.1 GCA_016933275.1 Polyangiaceae bacterium
TCCTCGTCCGCGTCGTCCTCGTCCGCGTCGTCCTCGTCCGCGTCGTCCTCGTCCGCGTCGTCCTCGTCCGCGTCGTCCTCGTCCGCGGGTGGCTCCTTGGCGGGTGGCACCGAGTCGCTACCCTCCTCGCCCGACGCCAGCGAGTCGTCCGCTCCTTCGGACTCTAGCTCCTCGATGGTACCGACCGCCTCGGGCACGGTGCCGCTCAGATCGACCGGACCGTCCGGCGCCTCCTCCCCGAGTTCGTCCTCGAATTTGCGCCGGGAGTCCTCGCTCAGCTCGGTGAACTCACGAAGCGTCGGGAGCTCACGGAGGGATTGGAGGCTGAAGAGCTCGAGGAAGGCCGTGGTCGTGCCGTACAGCATGGGACGCCCCGGCTCGTCCTTCTTGCCAAGGATGCGGATGAGGTCACGTTCGAGCAGACCCTTGAGCACGGGCCCCGTGTCTACACCGCGAATGTCGTCGACCTCGGGGCGCGTGATCGGCTGCCGGTACGCAATGATTGCCAGTGTCTCGAGCTGAGCTCGAGACAGTCGCACGGGGCGCTGCGCGAGGAACCCACGCAGGTAGGTCGCGTAGCGGGGATGGCTGCGAAAGGCATATCCACCCGCGACCTCGTCGAGCCGGACGCCCGAGCTGCCGCGCTCGGCGCGGAGCTCATCGATGAGCTCTTGGGTGCGCCGCTTGTCGATCCGCGCGGCTCGGGCCACCTCCTTCGTCTGCAGCGGGCGGTCACTCACGAACAGGATCGCCTCCACGAGTCCCTTGAGGTAGGCCCGCGTGTCGGCGACCGTGCCGTCCTCCTCCGCCGCTCCGTCGCCGATGAGGGCCTCGGTTGGAGCGATACCGGATTCTTCGTCGACCTCGCCCTCGCCTTCGAGGGTCCGCACGAACTCGGAGTCGAGATCCTCTCCCCACGCTTCTTCGTCCGATTCCCGACCCACCGCAGCGATAGCGGACTCGAGATCGTCGCTGGTTCCGAAGTCGCCCCCCATCTCGACGACGGCAACGTCGCCCGAATCAGCGACAGGGCCAGCTTCGGCGAGGGCAACGTCGCCCGAATCAGCGACGGGGCCGGCCTCGGCGACGGGAACGGCCTCGGCGAGGCTCGGAGCCAGTGGTTCACTCCCGCGAAGGGTCTCGGCCCCGCCGTCGGCGGTGATGGCTTCCACTACCTCAGCCACCTCGACCGCCATCCGTGCGCTCACCTCGCGGGACGCTCGGCGGCGGGTCGGAGCCGACCTGGGCGTGGTGCTGGCCTTGGCCTTGCGCGCGGGTGTGGACTTGGCCGTAACCTTCGGCGCTCGACTCTCGTTGGTCGAGGCACCCGCTCTCCCCCGCGGCGTACCACCTCGGGTCGCTCTCGCAGGCACAGCAGTCGGGCCCACTCGGACAGGTGCGGCGGCCTTCCGCCTCCCTTCGGCCCGCAATGGCCTCTGCACTGGCTTCGATTCGCCTGTCGGCCGCGCCGCGATGGGAACACCCGTTCGCTTCGCGGCCTTGGACTTCGTCGCCGGGCTCGCCTTCGCCCTCGAGCGGGGAGGTCGCTTGACCTCAACCGCCTTCGCAGGCTTCGACCGGGGAGCGGCCCGCACCGCGGGCTTGGTCCTCGACCGAGTCGGGGCTTGGTTTCCGTCAGCGGTGTCCTTGGCGGACCTCGCCGGGGTCACCTTGCCCGACTTGGGCGACGGCCTCTTCGCCTTCGTCTCGACCCCTGGTTCGGTCACCGACCCATCGCCCGCGTGGCCCTTCTTCTTGCGCGTGAGAGTCCTTTTCGCCATCAGTCGCGTTCCGTGTCGGGAAGGCCGTCACCCGACGCCACCCTGCCATCCGTCGAAGGCGCCTCGTTACGTTCTACCTCGAGGAGGCCACCCGACCCATCGGCCAGCTGCGCCGGCCCCGCCCCGGGTGGTTCCAGCACCGGCTCACCGATGAGTGCATCTGGCCTTGCCGCCGCCGCACGGGTGCCCACCTCCGGCTCGGTCGCGTCCGAGCCCGCGGCCATTGGATCCGGCTCCGCCGCGAGCGCGTCCAGACCTGGCCCTACGGAGATCTCCGCCACCGCGGTCGCATCCGAGCCCGCGGCCATCGGATCCGGCTCCGCGGCGAGCGCGTTCGGACTTGGTCCTGCGGAGATCTCGGTCGGCGCGGACTCTCCGCAGGGCTCCTCGTCGGGACTCGAGCAAACCAGATCGTCGAGCGCCGCAGCCGCCAGCTCGGCGTCCGTGAGCGAGACGCCTCCCCCCTCATTCTCCCGCTCGGTCTCACCGACACCCGAGCCAGCGATGCCGAGATCGCGCAGCGCCTCTTCCAGGACCACCTCCCCCAGAGTTGCCTCGACGAGGATGGGCTCGAAGGGGCCTTCCTGTGTGAGACGCGTCATCCGTAGGCGCGTCATCTCGAGGAGCGCGAGGAAGGTCGTAATGACCTCGGCCCGAGACTGCTGTCCCGCGAAGAGCTCAGTGAACTCCCATCGCGGCCGCTCGCGGAACATGTCAACAAGCTCGTTGATGCGCTCGGTGATGGAGAGGCGATCGAATTCGACTTGGTGGTCGAGCGTCTTCTCCACTCGGTCGAGGACCGACTGGAACGCGTCGAGCAGCTTGAAGAGCCCAATCTGCGCGAGCGGCGCGGGACCTTCGGGTTGGGGCGCGGCGCTCCCCCTGCCGAAGACGTCCCGACCGACGACGCTCCGGGAACCCAGCTGCTCGGCCGCGTCCTTGTACTTCTGGTACTCGAGCAGGCGCCGTACGAGCTCCGCCCGCGGATCGATCTCTGCATCGGCATCCGGATCGTCCTGGTCCTCGGGAGGCGCAGGGAGCAGAAGCCGCGACTTGATGTGGGTGAGCGTGGCCGCCATGAGCAGGTACTCGCTCGCGATGTCGATGTTGAGCTCCTCCATCAGGGTGATGTAGGAAACGTACCGTTCGGCGACGAATGCGATCGGGATGTCGAGGATATCGAGCTCATGCTCCTGGATGAGGTGCAGCAGGAGGTCGAGAGGGCCCTCGAAATTCTCGAGGCGCACGTAGTACTGGGCACCCGGCGAACCCGCGTCGCCAACCGACACCTCCGGCGAGGCGGTTGCGGCGCGATCACCCCTCACGACCCCCTCCGAGGGTGCACCGGCGTCGATCCCGACCGACCGCTCCCTGATCTGGCCCGCGGGTGCGAACCCGTACTCGCCCTCGACGGCGAGCTTCGAACACGAGACTGGGCGGCCGTGGAGCGCATGGCAAGTGGCAACGAGGGGGCCCGGAGCCTACCGGGCCTGCGGCAAAAGTCATGGCCCGCCACGAACATTTCGGCTTCCTCGGACAACGGGCCGCGTCCAGGCCGGGTCTCGACAGTCGGGAGCCGCAGTCCTTCCGGCCGGCTCCGCCCGCTCGCGATCCCGTGCTAGCGTTGTCGCGGTGGCCGACAGCGCAAGGGTCTGCCCCAGGTGCCGGGGTGAGTACGCGATTGAAGTGCTCTTCTGTCCCCGAGATGGCACGCCGCTGACCGGCAGGGGCAAGACCGAGATCCAGGAAGAAGACCCCTACCTCGGGGTGGACATCGCCGAGCAGTTTCGGATCGAGCAGCTGATCGGCGTCGGAGCCATGGGCCGCGTCTACCGGGCCCACCAGCGCGGCATCGACCGCCCGGTGGCCGTCAAGATCCTGCACCGCGAGCTCATGCGCAATCCGGCGGTCAGCAGCCGGTTCCAGCGGGAAGCACGGGTGGCGAGCCGTCTGTCCCACCCCAACGTGGTGCAGGTGCTCATGACTGGCGAGCTGCTCCGCCGCAGCGCCGACGTGGGCGGCGAGGCCTACATCATCATGGAGTACCTCGACGGGCTCTCGCTGAGGTCCGCCCTGGCCGCGACGGGTGGTGCACTGCCGCTCCCACGCGCTCTCCATATCGTGCTCCAGGTCTGTGACGCGGTGGGCGAAGCACACGCGCAGGGGATCGTGCACCGCGACCTGAAGCCCGAGAACGTGATGCTCGTGCGGCGGGGTGACGATCGAAATTTCTCCAAGGTCCTGGACTTCGGCGTCGCCCGCATCGAGTGGGCGGATGCCACCGTCGCCACCCAAGCAGGCGTCATCTTCGGAACCGCGAGGTACATCTCGCCGGAAGGGGCGCGCGGCGAGCCCGTCAGCCCGGCGAGCGATGTCTACTCGCTCGGCGTCATCCTGTTCCAGTGTCTGGCCGGTCACGCGCCTTTCGAGGGAGACAGCCCGATCTCGATCCTGATCCAGCACACATCGGCACCTGCGCCGGAGCTGCGTCAGATCGAGCGCGCGAGCTACGTCCCGGAGCCGATCGCCCGCGTGGTCGCCCAGGCGCTGGCCAAAGACCCGAGCCAGCGTCCATCCACCGCACGGGAGCTCGGACGCGCCCTCGTGGACGCCGCCAGATCCGGCGGGCTCCGCCCCGACGATCTCGTCGTTCGCTCGACGCTGCTCGGAGATGGCAAGAGCGTGACGGTCCTCAAGAGCATGGAGCGGACGAAGGCACTCGAACTTTCCCCAGGTCTTATGGCCCGCCTCGGCGGGGATCGCCAATCCCAAACCCGGGTCCTCGAAGAGCCGACGGCTCAGCCCACGAACCAAGACCCGGGCCACGACCACCCGAAACCCCGGCACCCCATCGAACCCACCCTCGCCGATCAGCCCGCGCCCGCTGGAGCTAGCATCGCGTTGGACGCTTCGGCTGGCGGGCCCCCCACCAACGACACGCCGGGAAGCGGGGGAACCCCGCGAGTCGGAACGCCGTCGGGCGTCCCGAGCCATCCCACACCGGGCCAGCCCACCGGAGCGAGCCCGGCCGAAGCTCCACCGACCGGCGCCATACCGCCACGTGACGAAACAGAACCCTGCCGCTTGCCAGGCGAGGTGAGCTCCCCGAGCTCCGTCAACTTTCCGGATTCGATCTGGGACCCTCCGGAAGACGAAGGCCAGCGCTCACGGCGGTGGCTCGTAGTGGGCTCATGCTTCGCGATCGGGGTGCTGCTCGCGCTCGTCATCGCGATGCGGCTCGGCGCGTTCTCCGAACCCCACAACGAACTCGCGACCGTGACACGGCGGGTGCGGGTTGCCATCGCGGCCAGCGCCTGGGACGCCCCGAGTGAGGGCAACGTGCGAGATCTGCTGCGCGAGGCCCGCGCGCGATGGCCGGGCCATCCAGCCCTGGACGAGGTCGCACGAGAGGCCTCGAGTCGCCTCGTCGTGCGCGCGCAACTGCTGCTCGGCGAGGACGATGCGGAAGCGCTGCGGCTGGCGCGACTCGCCGCAGAGCTCGATCCCGCAAGTATCGATGCGACGCGCCTCATCGGCGCGCTCGAAACCCCACCAGCTTCCGGAAGCGCCGACGACGGAACGGCGGTGCCCCCCCCAAGCTCGATCGGTCGCCCCCAGCTACCCCCCTCGCGCGGTGGGGGGACCCCATCGTCCCACTCAGCAGGGCCCTCGGTTTCCGCTGCCGCGAGCGCCTCGGCAGAGTCGGAAGCAAGCCCGGAAGTCGCACCGACACCGAGCGGGGGTCGATGGCTGTGACGGGGAGCCATGCCTGGCAGAAGACCGAGGGAGCGGTCATCGCGACCGTCGGTCAGCTCCTGGTAGCGAACGCTGCCCGGGGCGAGGAGGCGCCCGTCCCCCAGGACGAACCACCGAGCGTCGTCAGCATCCACGCGATCGACGCCGCAACGCCCCCCGAGGCCCTCCCGGAGCAGCCAAACCCGCTGGCGCTCAGCAATCGGATGCGGCGCCTCCACGGAATGGTCGAAGGTGGACTCGGCTGGCTCACCTTGCCGGGGGCAGAGGTGTGCAGCGTGCGTACCGGCGAAACCGGCTGTCTCCGCGGCGACTCGAGTCCGACGCTCGAGGCCTGGCAGCTCTTTCGGTTGCCGCCCGCGTTGGCGCTCGGGGCGGGTGCCACCATGGGCCTGACCCCGACCACCGACACCCCCGAACGTAGTATCGAGGGTATCAACCGCGAGCACTCTCGCCGCTACCTCACCGTCGAGGGCACGGGGCGGGCCTACCCCTACGTGGGCCGCGCGCTCGAAGCCTGGGTCGGGCTCACCGCCGGACTCGTCGTCGTCAGCGATACGTTCGCCGTAAAGGCCGACTCTGGCACCGACAAGCCGCTCATCGGCTCCGGTGGCGTGGTCATCCGCACGGAGGGCTTCACCTCGACCCTTTCGGGTGGGGTCGCCTACGAGTTCCGGCGCGGATGGTCCGTGGGCGGATCGTTGCGGGTCGGGGCTTGGTTCTTGCCAAAGGAACCGAAGGTCAGCCCTACGGGCGACCGGGCATCGCTCGCGGGCCAGACATCCTATTTCACCACGAGTGTGGTGCTCGCCTACCGCGTGCCGCTCTGAGCGACCAGCGCGAGCAGCCCCACCAGGCGGTCGAGCACGATGGCGGTAGTGCCCAGCAGCAGCAGGGAGCGCCCCGGCGCGAGCAGCCCTGTCAGGTGTGCAGGGTCAGTTGAGCGCGTGGCCAGGGCGAACGCCACCTCGGCCACCACGCTCACCACGACCAGCGGCATCGCGGCGGCGACCGCGATGCTCACGCCGCCACGGAGCGCCAGTGCCGCGCCCATGAAGGCGGAGACGTGCGGCTCGGTCGCCGAGACGGCGAGTTGGGTGAGGGAGGCCGCCCCCCCTGCCTCCAGGTAGGCCACGGCCACCAGGATCCCGAGCAGGCTCGCGAGCGGCGACGACCCCTCGGGAAGGCTTGGCATCGACGACACCGCTCGGTCAGCTCGCATCGTGTCGATCAGTCCGCCCGCCATGGTGGCCGCGTGCAACGCGGCGGCCGCGGTGAGCCCCACCGGCAGGCCCCGAGCGGCCTCGAGAAGGAGGCGCCATGGGGTAAGCTCCCCTGGCATGGTGACCAGACCCGCGGCCGGACCCGCGGCGAGCGCCATGGCTAGACCGAGCGCCAGCCGCACCGGCAGGACGACCGCTCGAAGCCCAAACGCAGGAACGAGGAACACCGCGGGGGCCACCCGAGCCCAGACCACGATCCATCGCTCAAGGTCCGGCCAGAGCTCTCGAATGGCAGCCAGGGCTTGTACGACGGGATGATCCATGGTTTGAAGCCCGCGCGGGTGGCCCCGGCGGCGCCCCGGTAACAAGCGTGAGCCTCGACGTTTCTGCTGTGGGACTCAAGGTCGAAGGTCGGGAGTTCAAGTACGACTGGAAGACGACCGTTCTCTACGCCCTTGGGATCGGTGCTCGCAAAAGCGAGCTCGACTTCCTCTACGAAGGGCGAGGACCGCTGGTCTTCCCTTCCTTCGCGGTGATTCCGCCCGTCTCAGCCATGTACGAGCTGCTCAAGCGGTGCGGTGGGGATCTGTCGCGGATGGTCCATGGGTCCCAGAGCATCCGACTCCGCCGTCCTCTGCCCCCCGAGGGAACGGTGGTGTCCGACGCCTGGATTGCTGGTCTCTACGATCTCAAGCGCCTCGCCGAGCTGCGAATATGCACCCGATCGCAGCTCGACGGGGAACTCGCCTTCGAGACGGAATGGACCCTTCTCTTCCTCGATGGGGGTGGTTTCGGGGGAGAACCACCGCCGAAGCGGGAGACCCCGAAGGTGGCGAAGGACGCGGCGCCGAGCTTCGTCGTCAACGACTCGACCACCCCGGAACAGGCGCTCCTCTATCGGCTCTCGGGCGATCTGAACCCCCTCCACGCCGACCCGGAGTTCGCAGCTCGGGCGGGCTTCTCTGACGGTCCCATCCTGCATGGCCTCTGTACCTTCGGGTACGCTGCCCGCGCCGTCGTGCACGGGGCATGCGGCTCCGATCCGACGCGCCTTCTGGAGTTGGGCGGTCAATTCCGCAAGCCGGTTTGGCCAGGTGACACGGTTCGTACTTCGGGGTACGACCTCGGCGGCGGCAAGCTGGCCCTCCAAGTCCACGCCGGTGGTCGGTCTGACGCGGTCATGACAGGTTCTTATGCCACGATTGTTCCGCGCGACTAAGACCCCCTTCATGGCAGGTAGACCCCTGTTTGGCAGGCCCTCGAGTGGCCGACCCCTGGACGGATAAGGCGACAGATGGCGAAGACAACGAAGAAGGCGGACGACAAGGCAGCGAAGAAGGACGAAAAGGCGACGAATCGCCCGACGTCGAAGACCACCGATGCGAATCCCCCCTGGTCGAAAGACGAGGGCGACGAGGGCGACGAGGACGACGAGGACGACGAGGACGACGAGGACGACGAGGACGACGAGGACGACGAGGACGACGAGGACGACGAGGACGACGA
>JAFGBI010000292.1 GCA_016933275.1 Polyangiaceae bacterium
GATCCGGGTCTCCACGTTCTACCTGACCGCTGACCGCTGATGGCCTGGCCTGTTTGGTTCCGGCTCCGCCGGCTTGGGTTGTTGATTTGACGCAGCCATCGACCTGATTGCTGCTCTGGAGCGCGCTCCCCTAGGGCATGGCGGGCACCCGTCGACTCTGCCAGGATATGCCCCATGGAGCTCCCGAGCGTCCCCGCCCTCCGCGCCATCGTCGAGCGCTTCGCGCGCCTCCGCTCACGCCTCGGCGAAGAGCTCGGCAGCCGACCGCTGGTGCTGCCCACGACCGAGTTCTTCCCGGACGAGTTTCGAGCCGACGAGGCGAGCGTGAAGCGCCTCATCTCGCGGATGAAGCGACACGCGGGGATGAGCGACATCCCAACACGGACGCGGCTCGTGGGAGACGACGACCACTGCGGCTGTGCGTCGGGTAGCTGCGGGGCCGGCTCCTCCTCCCACCACGGAGGCGGCTCGTGCAGCGGCGGATGCGGTCCGACGCCGGCGGATCCTGAATTCCAGCGGCTCGTAGATCTGGGGGACCGGTGGCGGATCTCCGTGCCCGCCGCCGAGCTCCGAAACCCCGTCATCTTGGGCACGAACCTCGCTCGCGTCCTAAGCTTCGTCTTTCTCGCGGAGACGCTCCGAGAAGGCGACGCGATCGAGCCACCCGGCGACGTCACCGCCGACCTGACCGGCGTGCTCTTGGGCTTCGGCGTCCTGCTCCTACAAGGGTCGTACATCTATCAGAAGAGCTGCGGCGGCCCGCGCATCGGCCGAGCGACCAAGCTTAGGCCCGGTGAGCTTGCGATCGCGACCGCCCTCTTCGCCAAGCTCGGTGGGCACCGCGGCCGTCGAGCTCAGCGGGAGCTCGACCCCACGCAAGCGGCCGTCTTCGCCGAGGCCCGAGCGTGGGTGGACTCCAACGCCGGGCTCGTCGAGGCGATACGTCGTCACCCGAAGCGAGTTGCCCGCGGTGAGTTCCAGCTGGCCGATACGCAGCCGTGGCTCCTCCGCGTGCTCGGCCGCCAGGAGCAGCCGGCACCCGAGGAGGGCGCGCTCGGCGCCGAGGGGTTCACCGACGGCTCGCTCGCCGAGCTCGACGATCTGCTGGCGACCCTACCCGAACCCCGCGCCACAAGGAAGGCACGGCCGCGGTCAGCAGTGGACGATGAGCTGAAGGCGCTGGTAGCCGAGGCCCTGGCAGAGTCCTCGGAGTCCGAGGAGCCCTCCGAATCCGCCCCATAGACGGCCGCGGTAGAGAACGGCCAAATCACCGTTCCATCATCGGCGACAGCGGATCGCGCCGACAAGGGTTTCGCCAACCCGATGGCGTTCCGCGATGGCCGGACGGAGGACGGGAAGCGGGCATGGGCGGGGTTTCGGCTGCGGCAAGGGGGTTTCGCCGGTGGTGGTCGGCAGGACCGCGCTGCAGCAGCGGCTCTGCCTTGGGCGCGCACGTCTCCTGCCAGCTCCGACGCGACCCGCGGCCTCCCCCGCCTCGCCGCTCGATGAGCGGCGGGCGCCTCCGGCGCCGACCTACCGCGTTCCAAAGAATCCGCGCGACGCGCGGACTCTCTGACCAAGTAGATCAGCGGATCCCGAACCGGATCGTGAGCCAGAGCAGCGACCGCAGCGTATAGAGGGCCATCACCGCGACGTACGGATAGAAGTATAGCTCGATACGGCCGCTCAATCCGACCACGAGGAGGTACGATGGATAGTGGACGACGTACTTCAGCGCGCCCACCCCGAGGCCGACCGCGCGCCGGACGAGCGTGGGCGGCGCAGGACTCGACTCGGAGCGCGGAGGCGTCACTTCTGGGCGGCGTTCGAAGGTCGTGATCGCAATCCCCGTCGCGAGACACACCAGTCCGCCGATCCCCAGGAGGAGGTAGGTCGAATCCATGGACTCTCGGTAGAGCCGCGTCGCGACCGCGCCGAGCAGCACGAAGGACTTGATCTCGTCCATCAGGAAGTCGAAGTGATGCCCCGCCGGCGACGCGACACCCTTGTACCGCGCCAGCATCCCATCGACGCAGTCGAGCAGATAGGCGAAGGTGAAGAGCCCCGTCCCCACCACCAACCCCAGGTATCCCAGCCACCCCACCAGCAGGCCGGCCGCCCCCACCGCGACCACGAAGGACGCGAGCGTCACCTGATTCGGAGTCACCGGGGTCGCCGCGCACAGCAAGACCAATGGGGCCGACAACGGACGGAACACGTACGTGTTCGTGAAAAGATCCGAGGCCTTCCTCGTGCGAAGGTATGTCTCGTAGATACGGCGCATGCCGGGATCGGCCGAATCGGTGGTGGGCGGGCCAAGGGCCGCTCGGGGGGCGAAGCGTACACGAATCCTCGCCCGCTGACCCTCGGCTCCCTTCGCACCGGCCGTCTCGGGGGGCCGATGCTGGCTCCTCGACCCCCCTCGGTCCCGACTCCGGCCGCGCGCCGCGGCGTGGCAACCGACCGCCGCGCGGCGGCGTGCTAGATTGGAGGCCGATGCGCTGGTCCGCGTTCGCTGCTCGGGCATTCGCGCCGGCCGTCCTCGCGGCGACGACGCTCGGGGCGATCGTCTGGCTCGCGACGACGCCGGGGGCCCGCGCAGACATCGCCCCCCGGCCGCCCCCACCGTCCCCGGCGGGCCCGCGGTCGGTGACCGTCCTCGCGCCCCCCGCGATGACGAGCGGGCTCTGGTCGCTGGCGTCCATCGGCGGCGTCCCGCCGACGCCAACCACGCCGTATGGTCCACTCGGCCAGGCGTCGGCCGGGACCGCTCACCCGTCGCGACCCGTCGTCGTCGCCGCCCTCGGGGACTCCCTGACCGACACGCGCTCGCACGGGGGCGCGTACCTGGCCCCGATCACCGATCGCTGTCCGCGATCCCGGGTCGACAACCAGGGCAAGGGCGCAGACATGGTAAACCAGATGCGGCGACGATTCGAGAGCAACATCCTCCCGAACACGACGCCGTACACCCACCTCGTCGTCTTCGGTGGAGTGAACGATCTTTACAGCGACGAGACAGCCGGGCGAAGCCCGGAGAAGGTGGCCCGCGACCTACTCGCGATCTACTCCCAGGCCCGCCAGCGGGGGATGGCGGTAGTGGCCCTGACGGTGGCCCCGTGGGGCGGGTTCAAGCGGTACTTCAACGCGAAGCGCGCGACCGATACCCGCCGCCTCAATCAGTGGATCCGCGACCAGTTCGCCGCCGGCACGGTGGATTACGTGGTGGACGCATACGCGCTGTTGTCGTGCGGCAATCCAGACTTCCTCTGCCGCGACTACTCGATCGACGGGATCCACTTCAACGCCAAGGGCCACGCCGCGCTCGGGGAGGCCCTGTTCGCCAAGGCCTTCGCGGACTGCCAGTGAGGCCGGCTGCCGGCGAAGACCGGCGACTCAGTCGCCGGTCCAGAACCGACGCACGCGGTCGAGATCGCTCGGCGTCGCGACCGCCGCATCGCCCCCGCCCCGCACGAAACCCTCACGAGTGGCCGGCGCGGCGCTCACCCCGACCACGGGCAGGGCCCGCGTGGGCGCGTGGCGACGCAGCGCCCGCACGAGCTCCGTGGTGAGGCCCACCTCGGCGAGATCCAGATCGACGACCAGAAGGTCGTATGCGCCGTCGGCCGCGGCGAGGGCGGCGTCGAACAGGTGCGGATAGGCCTCGACGGGGCGCGCGCCCGGGGCGTTCCCCCTCGACGATGCGAGGCGAGCGCCGACGACCGCCACCCGCGCCGCCTCGCCCCGGAGCGGTGACGACACCGGAAAGCCGAAACGCCGCATGAAGCGAACCACCTCCGCCCGGTGGAAGCGGAGGTGGCCACCGCGGGTCTTCAGGCCGGCGAGGTGCCCGACCCGCACCCAGTTGTGCACGGTCTTGAGGTCGACGCTGACGAGCCGCGCGATATCCCCGGAGGTCAGCATCCTCGCGCCGAGGTCGTCGCCATCGTCAGCCGACACGACCTCCTCGGGGTGCGCGCCACGTCTCGTAGGTGGGATCGCCATGTGCCAGCCTCGGTGCACTTCGCCGTCGCCAGCGCTATCAATACCGCATCCTCTCACGGAGGCGGGGACCGTTCCGCCGTCCGCGAGCAGAGCGACGTTCGAAGCAACCTCACCCCGTGGCCACGGAATGCATCGTCCAGCCCAGGCGTCGAACCGCCCGCTCGGTGATCCCAGCCACCCGCGAAAACGCCACGGCCGCGAACCCGTGCGCCACGACCGCGACCGGCGGCGGAATCTGGTGAGTGTAGTACATCCAGCACTCGCGACTCGTCCCCCAGTACTCCAGAAGCAGCCCCATCACGCTCCCCGCGAGGAAGAGCGCGACGTCCCGCCGAGGCTCCCGCGTCTGCGCCGCCACCAGAACCATCAGGACGATGACGACTTGCGAAGCGACGTGCTCACCGCAAGGCCAGAGGAACCAGGTCATCCACACCACGAAGGCGGGAACCACGGTGAAGTAGACGAGTCGGTAGGCCCGATCCGATGGCACACGGCCGACCGCGCGCGCGCACCGCTCCCCCAGGAGTCCCAGAAAGGTCGCCATACGATCGATCGCCAGCGTCGCGGCCGGCCATGCGGGCAGGATCCACAGCGGAGGTCTCTCGCCGGTGAAGTAGGCCCAGAGCCCGCTGTTCGTGCCCCACCACTCGATCGTCACCCCGCCGCCCAAACCAACAGTGATCATCAAGAGATCCCGGCGCGGGTCGACCCGCCAGGCGATGAGGAGCGCCATCCAAATCCAGATCCCGAACAGCAGCCCGTCGATCACGTACTCGGCGACCACGAGGTCACCCCAGCGGATCCCCACCGCACTGCCGGTGCCGAGGAGGAGCAGGACCGCGAACAGGCTCCGCCCATCGAAGCCGCGCAGCAACTCGCCCAGCAGTGACGGAGGGCGGGCGTCGGGCGGCTCGCCGGGCACATGCATCGTCACGGACGCTAGCACGAACGTGCGCCCGCTCCGCAACCCCCATAGCGGCGGGCGCCACGGTCCCCGTTTCCGCCCGGAAAGCTCCGCTCGGACACGGACAGCCGAGTCGCGGCCACCCAACAACCGGGGCCCGGGTGCTCGAAGACCTGGGCGACCGCCTGGTTCTGGGGTATCAACGCGCGGCCATGGCCTCAGCGTCCGTCGTCAAGAAGCCCGCGCGCCCGTCCCCGTCCAGCCGCGCCCCCGCCGAACGGCGGGCGACCGCCACGAATCCGCCCCCCGCGGCGGTCGGCGGCAAGCTCTACATCGCCGCAGGAATCGTGGCGTTGATGGGTATCATCGCCGGGACGTTCGTCGGCGATGGCATCTCCGACCAGATCCTCGCGGCCCTGAAGATGACCGAGAAGCCCCCGGTGGACATGACCAAGTGGCAGCCGGGAAAGCTGGAGGACATCGAGATCACCCTGGTGACGGCGGATTACGACAAGCTAGCCTGTGCCTTCGACCGCGAGGTCGGCGGCGCGCACTGCGAGTACAAGACCGAGACGGAACGCTGGCCAGAGGATCCAACGGCGCCTGCCGACAACAACAAGAAGAACGTGCTCCAGCCATACAGCGCAGTCCCCGACAATGCGCTCGTTCTGCTGGCAGGGTTGTGGGCGCAGCCAGCGGTCGCCATGCGACTCCACGCCGAACCGCCTGGCAACACGCCCGCGAAGAACCTGGCCCGTTTCATCGCCAAATGCCGGGTGAAGCCGGTCGAGCGAGTCGACAATGCTTCGATCCGCTGGAACACCACGGACAAATGGGCGCGCGGCCTGCTCCGCGCGGGAGACCAGCAGGTCGCTCCCTGGGTCGCGATCGTTGACAGCTGTTCGGTCTGGGACGAGTAGCAAGCTTCGCTGGGTCAGCAATCAGGTTGGTGATCTGACGCAGCACCCAACCCGACGGCTGCCCTAGAGCCCCGATCAGGTTGCCAACGGCACCGGCAGCGCTGGAAACGCGTTCGTGCGAGGCGAGGACGCGTTTCCAGCGCTGCCTCTGGAGAGGTATGCTGCCGGTTCGGTGCTCTAGGTTGTTGAATTGACGCAGCAATCAACCTGACTGCTGCTCTAGCCCGCAATGGGCGAACCGAACCGCGAGAGCTCGCTCAGGCGACCTCGGTCCGCTGCTGAAGGTGCGCGCCGAGGGCCCGTCCGTCCATGCTCTCTGCGGCGGACCCGGTGCCAATCGATCGCAAGAGCAGTTCCACGGTGGAGACGACCACGTCGTCCAGGGCGACCTCGGTCGGCATCCTGGTCGCGATCTGAGTCGCGTTGAGCTGCAGCGTGAGCACACCGAGGGTAGCGCCCCAGAGCTGCGCGAACAAGACCGTCGTGTCAAGCTCGGGACGGATGGTGCCGTCGCGTTTGCCGAGCTCGATCGCGGCTGCCGCCTGCTGATAGATCTCGGCGACGAGTCGCTTGTACTCTTCGAAGCGGACGCTCCGTGCCGCCGCGCCGGGATCGGTGGTCATCCACCCCACCGCGACGCGGAACCGATCGCGTTGCTCCACACCAAAGCGCGCGTAGGCACGCATCATCCGAGCGACGCGCGAGTGACCGTCACCCTCGTCCGTCCCGCTCTCGGCGAACACCTCGATCAGGGCCCGCACGGCCCGCACCGCGATCTCGAGGAAGAGCTCGTCTTTGCTATCGAAGTAAAGATAGAGGGTTCCCTTCGAAAGCTCCGCCTCATGCGCTATGTCATCCATCGTCGCCAGCTGGACCCCCTTGCCAGCGAACACCTTCTCCGCCGCACCGAGAATGGCGGCTCGGCGCTCCTCCTTCTCTCGCTGTCTTCGTGCTGCTACGCCCATGGTTGCCTCGCCGGAGTGACGTTTGGTCAGAGTCTTCGCTCGTCGTAGGGCCCACGACCGGCATCCGCAACCCGCCCGATGGAACCGTCCCCGAACCTTGGCCCCACTACGGGGATTGGTGCGCCTTCGCGCCCCAACCCGCGGAAAGGGTTCGTTGGCCGGCCCGCGGTTCCAGGAGGACGGGGCAGCCCCGACCTGAGCCTCGGCAGGTGGCTCGCCGGTCGAGGCGGCGGGCTGAGCTCAGATGGAGCCCCCAGTAGCCTCCACGTCCGACGCGTCGAGCACCTGCTGTCGCTGCGCGGCCCGATGCGCGTCGAGCCGCGCGCGCACCTCAGGGAAGCTGGGCGCCAGGATGGCCGCCGCCAGCAGCGCCGCGTTGACGGCCCCCGGGCGACCGATCGCCAGCGTTCCGACGGGAATGCCGGCGGGCATCTGCACCATCGACAAGAGCGAATCAAACCCCTTGAGGCTCGCCGACTCCATCGGCACCCCGAGCACGGGGAGGAGGGTCTTCGCCGCCACGACCCCCGCGAGGTGGGCAGCACCTCCTGCCGCCGCGATGAGAACGCGGAGCCCCCTCCCCTCCGCGGTCTCCGCGTAAGCGAGGGTCTCATCCGGGGTCCGATGAGCCGACAGGGCTCGCGCCTCACAAGGAATTCCGAGCGAACGCAGCGTCGCCACTGCGTGCCGCATCGTCTCCCAGTCACTCTTCGACCCCATCAACACGCCCACCAGGGGTTTGGTCGTTGCCTCCACCATCGTCGTGGAACCATACTCGGGCGCTTGTCGCCCACAACCCCTCGCCCGCTGGTCCCGCTCGTCTTCCTCCTCGCCCTCGGTTCGGTCATCGGGGCCTGCGCCGCAACCCCGTCCGCGCCACCGGCCAATCCTCCGCCCGTGACCACCTCGTCTCCCCCACCCGCAGCCGTCACGCCGCCCCCCCTCACCCCGCGCGAATCGGCGCTGGTCCCCGAGCTTGGGCGGATCGTCGGCCACCTCGCGGGCACGATCGGTGAACGAAACCCGAGTCGAAAATGGCAGTTCGCCGACGCCATCGACTACGTGGCGTTGGAGCTCGAGGCCGCCGGGCTATCGGTCGACCGGCAGGGCTACGAGCTAAACGGGGAGGTGGTGGCGCAGAACCTCGTGACCGAGGTGCGCGGGGACCTGAGGCGCGAGGAGATCCTGGTGGTCGGCGCCCACCTCGACAGCGCGGAGGGGTCCCCCGGGGCCGGCGCCGCCACCGGCGTGGCGGCGCTGATTGCCCTCGCCAAGGGCCTTCGCACCTCGAGGCCAGCGCGTTCCGTGCGCTTCGCCGTGTTCTCCCTCTGCGAGGGACCACAGGCCGAGACGGATGTCGCGGGCAGCCGTGTCTACGCGCGCCGGGCTGCGGCCCGCGGCGAACGCCTGGTCGCGGCGATCGCGCTGGACTCGCTGGGTCACTTCTCCGCCTCGGGACCCCAAGGGCGTTCGTCCGAGCTTGCCGCCGACTGGCCCGACGTGGGCGATTTCCTCGCCCTGATCGCGGCGCCACGCGACCAGGAGCTGCTCGACCAGGCAGCGACCGCCTTCGCTTCGAGCGCGAGTCTCCCCTCCGCGATCGCCATCGCTGCTGGCCCGACGACGAGCCTGGGACCGTCGGACGCATGGGGCTTCGGGGTGGAAGGGATCCCGACCGTACGAATCACCGACACGGCGCGCCTCCGCGATCCAGACCTCGGCTCCCCGCGCGACCTGCCGGACCGCATCGCCCACGAGCAGCTGGCCCGCGTGGTGGCGGGTCTGGAGAGGATGGTGCTCGACCTCGCGGGGAGGAACGAGCCATCCGGCGGGCTCGTCACCGATCCGACGACAGGGCGCCTGCGTCCCCCCTTGGATGGCCCGCCCTGATCACCGAGTCCTCGCGTATAGATCCATCAAGGTGGCGACCGAGGGCTGGGCCTCGCCGCGGGCGATGGCCCAGACGAGATCCCGCGCAGCGGCGTTCACCGGCACGGAGATCCCGTAGGCGGCCGCGCGCTCGATCACCTCCCCGTTGAGGTAGTCGACCGGGGGTTCGCGACCGCGCTCGATGGCGGCGAGCATCGACGACCGCAACCGCCGATAGGGGGTCACCGCGCCGAGAACCAACAGGTGGCGGAGGAGGAGCCCCGGCGAGAAACGCGACGACTGGGCCCGCCGATCCACGAGTAGCCATCCGAGGTCGATGGCGCCTCCGGGCCGTTCGAGCCGTACCCCCTCCGCCCGGGCCACCTGGACGGCCTCGCTGATCGCCTCGATCCCCAGCTGCCGCGCGTCATAGCGCTGCATCAGCACGCCCACCGGCTCTCCCCCGATGGTGCCGAAGGTCGACATCGCGCAGTTTACCGCGAGCTTGGTCCACCGCATGCCCCGGAGGTTCGTGGTGGTGCGAACGGCACCCAATGCCCGGAAGCGGTCCGCGATGAGCGGAAGCAGGGGATCGGGGTCGTCCACCAGCTTGCCGAGCGCGAAACCGCCGGCGCTCGTCCGCTCGGCAACGCCCGGCAGCGGCATCGATGCGCCGAAGAACACGACGGCCCCGATGACCCGCTCGACACCGACGATGCGCGCCACGCGCTCCTCGCAGAGGCCATTCTGGAGGCACACCACCCGACCGTCGACGGCAAGCCAGGGCGCGACCGAGCGCACCGCGGCTTCGACCGCCGTGGGAGGTGTCGCGAGCACCACGACGTCGAAGGGCAGATCAGTGGAAGCAAGGTCTCCCGTGACCCGCAGGGCTACCGTGAACGAACGCCTGCCGTCCCGAACCGTCAGTCCCGAACGCGCCAGCACGGACCGTACCTCGCCGTTCGTCGTCAGCACGGTGAGGTCCGTACGCGTCTCCTGTCGGAGGTGACCGGCGATGACTCCACCGAGCCCTCCGCATCCGACCAGTAGCCAACGCATGGAGGCCGGCGCACGGTAGCAGGGTGCGCCGAGGTCGCACGCGCCCCCGTGAAAGTTGCTCTAGTCGCCCGGAGTCGGGTACCCGACCAACGGTGCTCGTGCGTCCGTGCTCGCGGGCCCATCGATACCCCGTGCGACGCCTCCGCAAGCTTCTTGCCCTGTTTCGGCTGCCAGTCCTCGCGCTCGCGTGAGCGCGGTGCCCGGCGTCCTCGAACGATACGGGTCGGGTCTGACCCCGTGTCTCGGGACCCCCATGTTGCCTGAACGAATAATCAGTCTCCCGGGCTCGGGCGGTTTCTCGTCCGCGACGCCACCGCGGGACTAGACTGCGGGCATCCGCTGGGTCAAGAGGTCGGCCCACCATCATGCAGACACGACGACTCGGAGCCGATGGTCCGGAGGTGAGCGCGATCGCCCTCGGTGGAATGTTGCTCAGCATCACGGGGCGCCCACCCGAGGACCAGAGCATCGCCGTCATTCACGCCGCCCTCGACGCGGGGATCAGCCTGATCGACACGGCGGATGCGTATTCGGTGGACGAGCGGGATGCGAGCCACAACGAGAAGCTCATCGCCAAGGCGCTGCGGGGACGCCGTGCCCGCGCGCTCGTCGGGACCAAGGTTGGATGCCGCCGCCCGGGCGGGGCGTGGACGGTGGACGCGCGCCCGGACTACCTCGTCGACGCGACCCATCGCTGCCTCGAGTCGCTCTCCGTCGACGCGATTGACTTGGTGCAGCTCCACGCACCAGACATCCGCGTGCCCTTCGAGGAGAGCGTCGGCGCGCTGGCGCGCCTACGCGAGCAGGGCAAGGTGCGCTACGTCGGGGTGTGCAACGTCACCGTCGAGCAGGTCGAGCGAGCGCGGAAGGTTACCCCCATCGCTTGCGTGCAGAACCGATGGAACGTGAACGATCGACGCCCGGAGACGGACGGGATCCTCGATCATTGCACGACGAACGGCCTGGCCTTCCTGGCCTACTCACCGTTCGGTGGCACGCTCGGCGCCCCTTCGCTGGGAACCCATGGTCGGATCGTGGAGGAAGCCCGGCGGCGGCGCGTTTCGGCCTACCGTCTCCTGTTGGCCTGGATGGTCGCGCGGTGTCCGGTGGCCATCCCGATCGCGGGCGCCCGCCGCGTCGAGAGCATCGAGGACAGTGCCGCCGCGGGGAACATGATCCTCTCACCGACGGATGCGCGGACGATCGAGGCCACGCTGAAGGCCTGAGGCGCCACGCGCGGCGCGCCGTGGGGAGGGAGCCCCCCGCCCGAGATGCCCAGGGCGGCCCGCTGGGTACCGTCGCCACCGGAAACCCAAACGCCGTTCTGGGTGATTATCGGGGCAGGCGGCGATTGCCGAGGAGCCCTGTCCTCACCTATGTTATGGCGACCCGTTCGGAGCTCGCCTCGTACGGTGCGCTCCGAAAGGCGAGGCGGCGGCAGTTGCACGACGGATGAACATCTGCCGTGAGGTCGGACAGGCGATTGCCTCCCGTCCTCCGATCACCGGCCCCAACTCCCAACACCGAGAGGAACCCCGATGACCGAGAACACAGCGAAGCTCACCCTGGGCGACCAGACGCTCGACCTCCCGGTGGTGGTCGGCACCGAGGACGAACGCGCCGTGGACGTCAGCGCCCTACGGGCGAGGACCGGATACATCACCCTCGACCCGGGCTTCCGCAGCACCGGCTCGTGCCGAAGCGCCGTCACCTTCATCGACGGCGAGAAGGGGATCCTGCGCTACCGGGGGTACCCCATCGAGCAGCTCGCCGAGGCGACCAGCTTCCCCGAGGTGGCGTGGCTGCTCATCTGGGGGGAGCTTCCCACCGAGAGTCAGCTCCTGCACTTCCGGAGCCTGCTCACCAAACACGAGATGATCCACGAGGGCCTCCGCAAGCACTACGAGGGCTTCCCGACCAATGCCGAACCGATGGCCGTGCTGTCCGCGATGATCAACGCGTGCTCCTGCTACCACCCGGACACCATGCAGCTCGAGAGCGAGGGGACGTTCGAGTCAGCGGCGGCGCGACTCCTCTCCAAGGTGCGAACGATCGCGGCGGCGGCGTACAAAAAGAGCGTCGGTCAGCCCGTCATCTACCCGAACCCGAATTTCACCTACTGCAAGAACTTCCTCCACATGATGTTCTCGGAGCCCTACGCGACCTACGAGGCTCCGCCCGAGGTGGTCGCCGCGCTCCGACTCTTCCTGATCCTCCACGCGGACCACGAGCAGAACTGTTCGACGAGCACCGTGCGCATGGTGGCATCGAGCGGGGCCAACCTCTTCGCCAGCGCGGCAGCCGGCGTGTGTGCCCTGTGGGGATGGCGCCACGGCGGGGCCAACGTCCAGGTGATCGAGATGCTGAACGTGATGCGGAAGGGCGGGATTTCAGCAGAGAGCTACCTCGAGCGGGTCAAGCGCAAGGAGGTGAAGCTCATGGGCTTCGGTCACCGGGTATACAAGAACTACGATCCGCGCGCGCGCATCCTCCAGAAGGCATGCGGGGACCTGCTCCGCGTAATGAAGATAGACGATCCCTTGCTCGATCTCGCCCGCAGGGTCGAGGAGATCGCGCTCTCCGATGACTACTTCGTCAGTCGCAACCTCTACCCCAACGTGGACTTTTACTCTGGGATCATCCTCCGCGCGATCGGGATCCCGACCAACATGTTCACCGTGATGTTCTCGATCGGGCGGATGCCGGGATGGATCGCTCACTTCAAGGAGGTGCTCGATCATCAGGAAGAGGGCATCGCTCGACCTCGTCAGGTCTACACCGGTCCGGCCCAGCGCGACTTCGTGCCCATGGCGGAGCGTCACCGACTCGCGGGGCCGAAGAGCGAAACCTCGACGTGAGCCGCGGCGGCTGCTCCTCGCGGGCCCGCGGGACTCGACCGCGCCGACCCGCGGGCGAACAACCAGGACCCGTACCGCTTTTCGGCTGGAGGGCCAGCTGGATCGGGTTGGGAAAGCGCCCCCCCACTTCGGACAGGCGGGACGCGGAATCCTGCCGGTTGGGCGTGATGGCCTAGGACCTGCTCACCCTCCCCTACCCGTGGGCGACCAACCGTGATACCTCGGGACCCATGACAGGGAAAACTCGGGGCTTCATCGGGATGTTGGCGCTCATGTCACTGGGGACCGGCTGCGGGAAAGCGGCAGCACCGTTCGACCAGATCAAAGACGGTAGTGTTGTCGCCTACCGACTGCAGAATTACGAACCGGCCGCCACCACCACACCCACTACTACGCCGACCACCCCGCCGGCGGCCGGTGGTGTGGCGATCCCCGGTGTGCCAGCCGAGATCCAGCAGTGGATCAACCAAGGCGCCGCTGGTCTCAAGCAGCTCATCCCGCCAGGTCTCGTGCCACCCGAGCTCCTGCAGGGCCTCGGTGGAGGGACGGCGACGCCAACGCCAGCTGGAACACCCGCCGTGGACACCACGCCGCGCTTCCCTGACACCCCGCCCAACTTCCGAATCCTGGGCCAGACCCAGGTGGTGGATCCAGTCCTCAAGAAGCAGCTGATGAAGGTCTTCGGAAAGAAGAGCGCCTTCCAACTCGAGCACGCAAACTGCCTCTACGCCGAGTTTGGTCTGCGCTTCGGCGTGCCGCCAGCACCGGCGAACGATGTCCTCGTCTCATTCTCCTGCAACCAGGTGGCTGCGCGTGGGTTCGCCTGGCCATACCCAGCAACCGGACTCAAGCCGGAGACCGTGAAGAAGCTGTCCGCGGTCATCAACAAGCTCTTCCCGCCCGGGACCTGAGCCTCCACCGAGATCCACGGGCGCGAACGCTCGGGAGCGGCGCCGCAGCTGCGTTCAGCGGCTGCGGCTGGAACCCGACTTCTTCTTCGATGCGGGTTTGGCCTCCCCCTTCCGTGGAGACGCCGCGGGACCGTTCGTGTCCGCTCGGCCTTTCGGCGAAGCGGCCTCGACGCGCCGGACGGGCTCTGATTCATTGCCCCCCTTCCGTTTGGGCTCGGAGGTGGCCTCGGCGGGGCGACTGCCGGAGGCCGGCTCCGTAGACTCCGGCTCAGCCCGCTGCACTGGACTGCTGGAGCGTTGGCTGGCCGGCAACGGCCGTTGGTCGGCGACGTCCGGCCGGACAGGGGCGCGCAGACGCGATGGTACGACAGTCACTCCAGCGGAAGGCGCGGTCTGCTCCTCCAGGGGAGGATCGGTTGCAGGCACGTTGGGCGACTTCTGAGTCGGAGCGGCCTGGCGATCCGCCTTGGCCGCACGCGAAGGCACCACCGTGGGCGGCGGTGCCGACGACCCTTCTCCTCTCTTCCCGCCCTCTCGGCGAGAACCGACGCGATACCTATCGACGGCGACGTCATTGGAGGCAGCCTCGAGCTTGAGCAGCCGCTCCGCTTCCATCCAGTCCTGGTCGCCAGATCCCTCTGGGCAACCTCGTGACTGCCAGAGCTCATAGGCCTTGGCACGGATCCGAGCTTCTTCGATCTGGCTCTGCTGCTGCATCTGTCCCTCCGTTCCCGTGGAGCGCACCCTGGCACCGAACGACGCGCGCTGCCACTCGCGTCCGCAATTGGCGCGCCCCTCAGGAGATCCATCGAATGGCTATCGCGCCGGCGAACGGTTGTGAAGAAAACTCGTAAAGAAAACGCTCGCGCCACTCACGCTGACGGACCGGCCCGGGTACGCCGAGGCGGAGCACCAACCGACCGGACGATCCGCGGTCCAGCGACACTGCACTGCCACCCGAGACTGCGTGTCGTATCGGCGCGCCGCTCATGGCGAAATCCGCCGTTCGCTCGACTCCCCGCGCCATCGTCCGCGAGATCGGGCTGCCCTGCGGAGTTGGCGCATTCCGAGACAGACCCCGCAGAACAAGGCAGATCCGTTGACACTGAATCTCTGACTGGACCCGCAGTCGAGGGTCGATATTACCCAGCCTTAGCTCCAGAAGCCGCGCAATTGCTCGAACAGCATACGCACCGCGACCAGAACGAGGAACGCCGCGAAGGCAGCCCGCAGACGAGCCACCGGCAAACGGTGAGCGATCGTGGCACCTAGCGGGGCGAAGAGGGAGCTTACCACCGAGACCCCGATCAACGCGGGCAGGTAGACGTATCCGAAGGCGAAAGGAGGCAGCCCCCCCTCGCCGACACCGTTCAGGATGTAGCCACCCGCCCCCACGATCGCGATCGGGGCGCCGACCGCCGCCGACGTGCCCACGGCACGATGGATCGTCACCCCCGACCGAGCAAGGAACGGCACGGTGAGCGAGCCGCCGCCGATCCCGACGAGCCCCGACAAGAGGCCGATCCCGAGCCCCGCCGCGGCGATACGTGGTGCCGGTGGGAGGTCACCGCGCGGCGCGTCAGCCTGGCGGCGGACCAGCCGCAGGGAGATGACGGTGAGAAACACGGCATAGCCGGCTTCGAGATGCCGACCGGGGATGAAGGCCGCCACGTAGGTCCCAGACAGCGTCCCCACGGCGATCCCGGGTGTGATCGCGCGAACGACCCCCCAATCGACCGCGCCCCGACGGTGGTGCGCGCGCAGGCTCGACAGCGCCGTGAAGCAGATCACGGCGAGCGACGTGCCCAACGCCAACCGCATCCGATGATCGGGTGGCATCCCGATGGTGGAGAACACGTACAGAAGGCCCGGCACCACCACGATCCCGCCACCCACGCCGAGCAGCCCCGCTGAGAACCCCGAGACGGCGCCGAGAACCGGATAGGCGAGCCAGGCGAGCACGGGCGCATGGTACACGCCCGAGGCGACACCCGGAGGGCGCGCGTCCCGATGCCGTCGATTCTTCGCGGCGATCGAGCCGATCGCCGCTACGGGGGTCGGTGTCCGGCCATCGTTGACGCTGGAAAGTGGGACGCCTACCGTCGCGCGTGAGGTGAGCAGAATGGAACCGAACGCGATGGACAGGTGGTTGGGACTGGGGATCGGCATCGCGTTTCTGGCAATGTCGACCGTCGGGTGCAAGGCGAGCACGAGCGGGGCGAAACACCCCCCCGAGGAGACGACGGACATCGAGGGGAACCCGGCAGGCGGCGACGAAGCCGCTGCCGAAGCCACACCGACCGACGAGGCCGGCGAGGTCACCGAGGACGAGACGGCGAGCGTCGAGGCCGCTGCGACGACCTCGACCCTACAGCCCACGAGCGAGACCTGCGCCAAGGGAGGCTGCAAGTTGACCTGCTCCGAAGGCCAGGACTGCAGCTTCGACTGCGGCGGAGGAGGATGCAGCGTCACCTGCCAGGGCGGCTCCGAATGCTCGGTCGCCTGCGGCGGCCCCGGCAAGTGCCACCTCTTCTGCGAGTCGGACGCCGACTGCCGGGTCCGCTGTGAAGGCCCGGGCTGCGACACGAAGTGCAATTCTGGCTCGAAGTGCAAGGTGGGCTGCGCGGGCGGCAAATGTACCACGCAATGCGCCAACGGCGCGCGCTGCAACGTCAACTGCTCCGGTGGCGGCTGCAAGACACCCTGCGCTGACGGTGCCGCGTGCAACATCCTCTGCAGCGAAGGCTGTTCGTAGCCGAGCAGAGAACCATTGGCCGCGCTCGCCGCAGCGCCGGTCTGCCCTGCACGGGTCCCCTGACCGTCGTCCCGACGTGAGATCCGCGGCCGATCGCCCGCCGGCGACGGCGGGGTGCATTGGGTCGCGACTGGCTCTAGAGTCTGTAAGGCCCGGCGCGGGGCCACCCACGATGACGACCCCAGGCGACACCATCAACCGTCTCCGCACCACCATCGGACGCGTCATTCGCGGCAAGGCGGACGCCATCGAGCTCTTGCTCGTCGGCGTGCTCGCGGGGGGACATGTGCTGATCGAGGATGTCCCCGGGGTGGGCAAGACGACGCTGGCCAAGGCCTTGTCGCGCGCTCTCGCGCTGGACTTCGCGCGAATCCAGTTCACTCCGGACCTGCTTCCATCCGACATCCTGGGAACGCACGCGCTCACACCAAGCGATGGTTCGCTGACGTTCCGCAAGGGCCCGATCTTCACCCACGTGCTCTTGGCCGACGAGATCAACCGCGCGTCCCCCCGCACGCAGTCGGCGCTGCTCGAAGCGATGAGCGAGGAACAGGTGACGATCGATGGGATCACCATGGGGCTCCCTGCGCCGTTCGTGGTGCTCGCGACGCAGAACCCCATCGACTTCCAGGGAACCTACCCCTTGCCGGAGGCGCAGCTGGACCGCTTCGTGCTTCGCTTCGCGCTCGGCTACCCCGAGGAGGACGACGAGCTCGGGATGCTCGCCGACCGGCGCGACTCCGATCCGCTCGCCACCGTGGCGGCGGTGGCCAGCGGGGACGAGCTCCGCCAGCTCGCCGCGCGGGCGCGCAGGATACACGTCGAGACCCGCGTCGCACGGTATCTCCGCGCACTCGTCGCCCGGACCCGCACCCACGACGATGTCGCCCTCGGGGTCAGTCCCCGAGGAACCCTCGTGCTCTACCGAGCGTGCCAGGCGCGCGCGCTCCTGGTCGGACGTGACCACGTCATCCCCGATGACGTTCAGGAGCTGGCGGTCCCCGTGCTCGCCCACCGGATGCAGGTCACGGAGCACGCGCGCTATGGCGGCAAGGCCACGACCAGCGTCATCGCGGACGTCATCGAGAGCGTGCCGGTCCCGGCATGACCTCGTTCGCCCCGTCTTCGTCGTCATCGCTGCGCCCGCCGCCCGCATCGCTCCGCCCACCATCGCGACGGGCGCCTGCCACCTCGGCCCGCAGCGCTTCGTCGCCGCCGTCGATGGCCGCCCCGAGAGAAGGGCGCGCCCTCCGCCAGGTCTGGCAGCACTGGCGAGCCTCGCGACGATTCGAGCGGTTGAACCACATCCTCATTCCCCAGAAGAAGGCCGATCGCGACCGGCTCCGCAATGGACGGCTCGCCTGGTTGCTGCGCCCGCTATCCGGCAGCATCCAAGCCTACTCACGGCAGGGGCGAGCGCTCCTCCTCATCACCATGTTGGTCGGCTGCTCCGCGCTCGATGTGCGGATGACCCAGACACACCAGCTCTTCGCGATGCTGGTCGCGCTCCTTCTCGTCTCGTTCCTGGCGCGCCCCCTCTTCCGTACGCCGGGCCTTCGGGTCATGGTGACGGGCCCCGACCGCGTCACGGCCGGGGCCCCGGCTCGGTTCGACCTCCGCTTTGCCAACGACGGCCCGAGCACCCACCTGAACCTTTCGGTGGAACCGCCGTTTCTCCCCTGGGACGGGCGTTGGCTCCGCTCGGCGGCCGGCGTCGCGGAGCTCCGCCGCGGCCAGCATGTGACGGTGACGACCACGGCGACCTTCCTGGCACGCGGCGAGCACCACCTCGATGGCTTCGAGATCGGCGCGCTCGTGCCCCTCGGACTCGCCCTCGGTCGGCGCACCCACGCCGAGGTCCCGCGTTTCCTGGTGGTGCCCAAGCTCGCCAACGTAGTAGCGCTCCGGATGGCCCACCGGCTCCCCGAGCGCCGTGGAGCCGCCTTGGCGACGCTACGGGCAGGGGAGAGCGACATCGCCGGAGTTCGTCCGTACCGGGCCGGCGATCCTCTGAAGCACCTGCACGCTCGCACCTGGGCGCGGACGGGCGTTCCCCACGTCAGAACCTACGTTGACGAGCGGCACGATCGCGTCGCCTTGGTGGTGGTCGTGGACGGGAGCGAGGCGAGCGAGCGCACCAAAGAAGCAACGCTATCGCTGGCCGCCGGCATCGCCGCCCGACTCGCGCTGCACGACGCGGGCATCGACGAGCTCTTGATCGACGAAGCCGTGTTCGGGGTCGAGCCTCGCGCCGGCAAGCGGGCGCTCGACCGGGTCCTCGATCGTCTCGCTGTGCACGAGCTCACCGGTCAACGATGCGCGACCGCGGACGCCCTGACGACCAGACTCTCTCGCTTCTCGGCGCTCGTCCTGGTATCCGCGGGCGCGGCCGCCCGGCACCGGTCCATCGTCGAGCTCGCTCGCCGCCGCAACGTTCCCATCCGTTGGGCCGCGGTCGCCGACCCGGCATTTTCCCCCAGCGACACGGCCAACGCGACCGTCGTCGACGTCGACACCATCGAGGAAGGCCGGGTGATCCCGTTGTGAAGGATCGCTGGGTTGCCCTGAGCGTGCTCGTTTCGGCGGCGTCCGTGGCGCTGGTCGTTCCACCTGCTCTCGGGGCGGCTGCCCTGGTCCTGCCGATCGCCGCGGTCCTCGTCGGACCCCGGCTCCACCTCGACCGACTCGCGCAAGTCGCGACGACGGTAGCGGCGATGGTCGCTGGCGTGCTCACCCCGCGCTTCCTTGGACAGCATCTCGACTACGAGGGGGTCGGCACGCTCACCGAACGGACGACGCTGCTCGCCTTTCCCGTGCTCGGGATCGCGTCCGTGCGCGCCCTGATTGCCGCCCCCCGATACGGTGCCCCGGTGACCCTCGCGGCCGCGCTGGTGGCCCTCACGGCCGCCGGCGGCGCACGACCAGGGATCTGCTATCCGCTCCTCGCCGCCGCGTTCCTCGCGCTCGGCTTCGTGGCACTGGCCCGCTCGGATCCAGGCCGCGCACCCCCACGCCGAGCGGGTGCGCGCCACTACGTCGTCACCGCGATCGCGATCACCACTGCGCTGGGATTGACCCTGACCGCGACCTCAACCCTCCCTCCGCTCCAGGACTCCGCGATGCAGCGGCTCCTTCAGCGCTTCCGTCGCGGACGCACCGGATTCTCGGACCGCGTCGCGCTCGGAGCGCTCAGTGGCCTCCTGCAGGACGACCGCGTGGTGATGCGACTCCGGGGGGAGGTGCTCCCTCCGCTCCTCAGGGGTGCTGCCCTCAGCGAGTACAAGGCCGGGATCTGGAGCGTCCACCGGCAGCTCCCGGTCAGCGAGGTGGTCGAGGTTGCGAGCGAGGCACCGCCCGGTCCGGAGGTGATCGAGATCGAGAATGCTCGCCGTCCGGAGCGCTATTTCCTGCCGCTCGATGCTCGGGACGTGGCAAGCTCGACCGGATTCTTCGCCCGCAACGTGCTCGATATCCATCAGCCGATCCGGGGCTTCGAGGCGAAGCGGGTGTGGTTCCGTACCGGAGGCTCGCGCCGCGGGTGGGAGCCGACCCCTGCCGACCGGGCGACCCCACGAGCGCTCACGGGCGAGCTTGCCCCCCTGCTCGCGGAGTGGGGTGCCCTCGAGGGGGGGCCCCGCGCTCGGCTCGATCGGATCGAGGCCCGCCTCCAAGTCGAGTACCGCTACTCCCTCGAGTTCGAACGCGAACCTGGGAGAGACCCACTCCTCGACTTCTTGCTCCGTGACCGGAGGGGCCACTGCGAGTACTTCGCCGGCTCGCTGGCGCTGCTCGGCAGAGTCGCCGGCGTCCCGACGCGCTTGGTCACCGGCTATCGGATCGCCGAATCGAACCCCTGGGGGTACGCGGTGGTCCGACAGCGCCACGCGCACGCCTGGGTCGAGGCCTGGCTGGACGGACGCTGGGTCACCTTCGATCCCACTCCACCCGACGCGCTCGGCGCAGGTGAGCAGTCCGAGACGCCACCGCTAGCGGCCTTCTTCGATCGGCTCGCCACGGGCTGGGAATCAGTGGACGACTGGCTCGCCCGCCGCTCACCCTTCGAGCTCTCGCTGGCGCTCGTGGTCGCGCTCGGCGTCTGGCTGCTCTATCAGGGCCTCCGCGGTCGTCGCCAACGCGCGGCCCTGACGGTTCGTGTCGAGCCCCCCCTCCCGGGCTTCGTCGCCCTGAGTCGAGCCCTCGCCCGGCGCGGCCTCGAGCGGCGCACCGACGAAACCCTGGCGCAATTCCGGACCCGAATCATCGGTGCCGAGGCGCTCGGTGACAACGAGCGCTCGACAGTCGTCACTCGCCTCGACGCCTACAGCGACCTCCGCTACGGCGGGCGGGGCGATACAGCGACCGTTGACGCCAACCTCGCCGCTAGCGCGAGAGCCCTCCAAGGACCTTCCGTCAGGTCACCTCCCAGCTAGCTCGACGCGGGTGTCACGCGAGCGATCCGTCGCTCGAGCACGGTGCGGAGAGGTGGGAAGAGCTCGAGCCGAAGCGCCTCGGCCGGCAGGTACCAATCGGCAGAAACCACCTCGCGATGATCGACCGCGATGGCGGGCCGAGCGCTGACTTCGAGGGCGAAGAATTCGACGCGATCGAGCTTCCCCTCCCATTCGTTGGTCTGATCGAGGACGAGCTCGAGCGCGTCGGCGTGAGCCGCAACGCCGACCTCTTCCCGAAGCTCGCGGAGCGCCGCCTCCCGGCCCGTCTCATGGTGCCGTACGTACCCACCGGGCAGCGAATGGTAGCGGACGTAGGAGTTCTTCACGATGAGGACCCGTCCCTCATGCCAGACCAGCACCAGGGCGCCATGCGTGCTCGGCCGCCGTAGAGCCCAGTAGACGCGCATCATCTGGTACGCGCAGACGTAGGCCAGCTGAAACAGGCGATCGACGGGAGTGGGGCGCGAGGACGCCCGATCTTCGGCGGCCATGCGGGAAGCATGTCAGGGGACGACGCGCGAGCGCAAGCCCACCGTCGCTCCACCGCTCGGGGGGATCAGAGCAGCCAACCGATGCGGAGGTTGATGGTGGGGAGGATCGTCTGTCCCACCCGCTTCAGGGTATCTTTCACCTTCTCATTCGTCGGCGTCACGTACGCGTCCACCACGGCCTGCGGCACGCTCGCCGGCACCTCGGTGGCGAACCTCACGTCGCTGTGGGCGATCGGGATCTGGGCGCCCACGTCGAGACCGATACTGAAGCCGGGCTTGAAGGTGTGGAAGAGCCCGAGCTGCGGCGTAAGGATCATCGTCTCGACCGAACCCTCACTCCGGAGGTCGAAGAACCGAGGTAGAGTCGGGTCCAAGGCCTGGTAGGCGCTGATGTCGAAGCGCTTCGCGAGGGTACCGTGGACGTTCTCGTATCCCACGCCGGCGCCAAGGAAGAACGCTCCGCCGAGAGGGTGGATGCGTGCGTAGACGTCGTACTCCTGGTACTCGAGCTTGGCCTCTCCGTAAAACGAGATGCGAACGGTGGGGATGAGTCCGATGTTGACCCCAGCAGCGAAATAGCGCGTCACCTTGAGCTGGCCGCCGAAGCTCAGCAGGTTCGGCAGACCCCCTCCAACGACAGGCCCGATACGGATCGGTCCGAAGAGACCGTCTTGCTTCTTCTTCTCGTCCGGCTCCGAGGACGCGGGCCCGCCGATATCGCTGGACGGGGTCCCAGCAGGGGAGAACGAGGGGGTCGTGGAAGAGAGACGAGGAGGGGGCGATGCCGCGGGTGGCGTGGTCGATGGGCCCGCCGAGGACGGCGACGATACCGTGGTCCACGACGGCGAGGACGCCGTGGGCGGCGGCGGATAGGCAAGGGTGGGAGGAGGCAACGACCCCGCAGGCGGAGGCGGCTCCGGCTCGGAGGGCGAACCGGGTTCGGTGAGGGAAGGCGCCGTGGCAGGCAGCTCCGGCCCTGCCTCGACCGCGGGTGGCTCCGACGGCGGCTCCGGCTCGGCTACGGGTGGCTCCGACGGCGGCTCCGGCTCGACCGCGGGCGGCTCCGGCGCTCCCGGCTCTGGTGAGGGCTCCGCCGCGGGAAGCTCCGGCGACGGCGTTGGCTCGACAGGCTCCTCCGCCACCGACGGGCGAGCGAGCAGGATACCTGCGGCCAACGCGGATCCAAAGACTCGGCACCAAGCGCGGGACATGGGCCCCGGATATTACACGCGAAACCGAGGGACCGCCCACGCGGCAAGCTCGCGCCCACGGATACGAGCGAAGTGAGCCTATCCGCCACCCTCACGGGCGAGGAGGTACAAGCATCGGAGCGGCCCGGCCCCAGGGAACTCGTAGAGGTGCAGGGCTCCCCCCTCACAACGAGGAAACTCCGCACATTCGGCGCACTGCCCCTGCTTCATCCAGGAACGATCGCGCAGAGAACGATAGCCATCTCGCCACACCTCGGAGAAGCGGTCCTCCTTCACATGACCCTGAATGTACGCCTCACCGAGCTCGGGACAGGCCCCGATCCGGCCGTCGCACAGGATACCGGCGATGTTCGTACCGGCGCGGCACTGGCAGAGGTACGGCCGCACGTTGCCCTCGAACCGGTTGCCGAGGTAACCCTCCTCGGACATCTCCGGCCGCGGCAGAAAACCGTCCTGACGCGCGGCCAGAATGAATTCCAGAATGGCGCGGATCTCGGTCGGACCCGGGACGAGATCGGGACGGCGGGCAGCGCGTCCGATCGGCATCACCGGCGCCACCCGCCAGAGGGGGACCCGCAGATTCGCCACCCACTCGCGCATCTGGGGCAGGAGCGCCACCGCGGGGCGAGTGATGGTCGAGATGATCTCGAGCTTGCCCTCGTACCCCACCTCGCGCAGGGCCTCCACCGCCCGGGTCACGGCGTCCGAGGTGCCCGCGCCCCGAAGCGAGTCGTTGAGCACTGGCGGTGCGTCCATACTGAGCGAGATCGAGCCGATCCCGACCTCGATCAACCGCGCGGCCGTCGCTCGGTCGAGCTGGGTGCCGTTGCTCACCATCCCGTAGGGAAACCCGAGCCGTCGGAGCTCCGCGAAGAGGCCGAAGACGCCCTCCTTCATGAGCGGCTCGCCACCGGTCACGGCAACCATGACCCGCCTCGGGTCGAAGTCCGCGGCGATCTGTCGCAGGGTCGCGACCCATTCGTCGATCGAGAGCTCGCTCGGACGTTCACGCGGTCCGCAGGAGCTCCCGCAGTAGGCGCAAGCCAGATTGCAGCGCCGGGTAACCTCGACGAAGAGGTACCGGAGCTCATGCTCTTGAACCCGCCGCGCGCGATCGGTAAGGTGCTGCGCCCACACGACGTCGCGGTAGGCGGCGAGCGTCGCCACGTCGAAATCCGGTGTGGGGCGAGGCGCTGGCGAGAGCGGCTCGACCAATGTTAGCTCCCGTCGTCGGGGGTTTCTGCGCCGTAGGCCGAAGCCGGACCGTACCAGGTCCGAAACGCCCCGATCCCACCAGTGGCGCCAGGGTCCTCCGCGGTTCCCGCGCTGCCGGCGACCTCCATCGCACCCCCGACCGGCGCTGGACCGTAGTAGGCGACCATCCCGCCGCGGCTTGGTTCGCCGCCAGTCTGCGCGCCACCGGTGGGGGCCATTCCCCCGTCAGCGGTGTCACCGCCCGTGCCGGGGCTCGCTGCCTCGCCGCCCGTGGGTGCGGGACCGTACCAAGTGCGCATCCCACCAGAAGCGAATTCGCCACCGGTGCCCATCTCGGGCCTGCCTCCGGTGGGCAGCGGCCCGTAGAAGGCGACCATACCGCCGCCGGTACCGTCCGCTGCGGTCCCCCCGGTGCCGTCCGCCGCCGATCCACCGCTCGACGGAGGGCCGTAATATACGACGATGCCCCCGGTCCCGCTGACTCCGGGTGCACCAGCATCGATGCTCCCGCCGGTGCTCGGCATCCCGCCGGATGCCGTTCCCCCCGTCGCGCTCTCACCGCCCTCCCCGTCACCCTCGCTGGATGGCTCCGACACACAGCCAGCGACCGCGATCGAGAACGCCAACGAATACCATCTCAAGCCGTCATTCATGGCAAGACCCCGGGCAATCGATGTTCGAAGTCTATCACGGGATGGTCGAAGTTCCAGGCTCCCACCCCTTCGGACTCTCGCAAACGTTATCTGCCGTAACGGAAGTATCCGTGATCGACCCAGGATCCTGGAGCAAGGAACCCCCACTCGAACCACCCGTGCTACGCTCGGTAGCGATTCGATCCCGACGGGGCCTCCGGTCATGCCGCTCGACTCCCCCCTCGTCCGCGCCGCCGCCGAGTTCGCTCGGCGCGCCCACGCCGGACAGGTCAGAAAGAACGTTGATCATCCCCCGTACTTCGTCCACCTCGAGTCGGTCGCCACGAAGGTCGCCGCCTTTGGGTACGCGGAGGACGAACTGCTGGCGGCGGCCTACCTTCATGACGTCCTCGAAGACCAGCCAGCGCGTGGCACAGAGCTCCACGCGGTCTTTCCGCCCGGGGTGATCGCGATCGTACAGCTTCTGACCGAACGAAAGCTTGACGCGAGCGGTTGCCGGCGCGGCAAGAGGGAGCGCTTCGCCGAGTACCTCGACGCGCTCCGCGCCGCGGACGAGCCGCTCGCGCGGAACGCAGCGATCGTGAGCGTGGCGGACAAGCTCGACAACATCGAGAGCCTCATCGCCGCCCAGCGGGGCGGGGACAACCTGCTCGTGCGGCTCAACACGCGCCCGGGCCAGCACCTGCCCCAGCTCGCGCGACTGCGGGAGATCTACGCCACGACCGTCGACCCCCCGATGTTGGCTGCTCTGGATCGCGCGGTCGCCGAGCTCGCGATCACCATCACGCACTGGCTCCCGGGACGTGCCATCGCCATCGCCGCCGAGGCACACCTCGGGCAGTTCGACCAGGCCGGCGTCCCCTACATCCTCCACCCGCTCCGCGTGATGTTCGCCGCCCGCACCGAGGAGGAGCGCATGGTGGCGGTACTCCACGACGTCGTCGAGGACACCCCGTGGACCCTCGAGGCCCTGGCCGACGAGGGCTTCTCCCCCGTCGTGGTCGCCGCCATCGACTGCCTCACCCGGCGTCCCGACGAGACCTACGAGCGCTTCCTCGAGCGGATCACGACGAACCCCCTGGCGACGAGAGTGAAGCGTCTCGAGCTCGCCGACAACCTCGGGCGCATCGCCGAGCTCGCGGAGCCACATCGGTCCCGCCTCGCGGAGAAGTACCACGCCGCGACCGCGCACCTCGCGAGTCTACCCGGATCGGGCGAGGCAGAGTGACCGGGGCGGTCGTCCAGGCCAGCTCGGGCCGAGCGCCCCCTACTGCAGCGTCGGTGTGCACCACGTGCGGTCGTCGCACCAGGGCTCGCCCCCATCGCCGCCGCACTTGGAGGACGACACGGCGGTGACGGAAAGCATCATCTGCGCGTCCCGCCCGTCCCCACCCTCGGCGTCTGCGGAGTTGATCGCGAAATCGAAGGGGATCTGCGAGCCCGAGGAAGGAGCAGAGCCCGGCCAAGGGAGCAGGAACTCGATCGTGTACCCGGGCGACACGATCGAGGTCTTGAACTGACTCGCGTCGGCTGCGGAGTGCGCCGCGGAGCCGTCCGTGGTCTTCACGACTGCCGCGAGACCCTCGGCCGCCGCGAACTGGAGATGCGTGACCGGATCCGACGCCGAATTCCCCGAGAGTCCCGAGGCCGACGACCCGAAGAACACCTCGACCCCGTCCCCGTTCCAGATCGCCCCGAGGTCGCTGCTGCTCCCGCTGGGGGCCAGAGCCGGATCGGTCATGGTGATGAAGCCGTGTAGCCCGGCGGAGGACCAACCGAGGCGCACCGCTGCCCCCTCGGGGCGTGGGTCGCTCCCCTCGTGATCCACGCGAACGACACCACGATCGGTGTCGAAATTGAGCCTGAAGGTGGGAAGCGAGCAAACGTCGCCCTCGTCGCCGTCGACCGTCTGCGTGCCGGAAAACGGGGGGATACCGGCGCAGGGAGTCATCTCCTCAGCGCTGCAGGCACCCACGCCACCGGTACCATCGCCACCGGTCTCGGCACCGCCGGTCTCCGCGCCGCCACCGCCGCCAATCTCCGCGCCCCCGGCGCCCCCGGCGCCCCCGGCGGGCAATCCCCCCTCCGCGTTGCCCCCTTCGCCACCAACCGCAGCGCCACCAATACCCCCTTCCGCGCCGGTCCCGCCCGTGGGCGTGCCGCCGGTCTCGCCACCGCCGGTCGCGTCCCCGCCCGTGGCCACGCCGCCCGTGGCGGTACCCCCACTGGGCAGGCCACCGCTCGGTCCACCGCCGCTTTCCTCACCCCCCGTCGCCTCACCCCCCGTCGCCTCGCCCCCCGTCCCCACGCCGCCGGTTTGGTCGGTGCCGCCCGAGGCGGTCACGCCGCTGCCCTCGCCGAACAGCGCATCGCTCTCCGGGCTACAGCCAACCGTGACGCCAACCGCGACGACCGCGCCCAGGATCTGGCGCCAAGCAATGGTTCTTCTCATGACATTCTCCCGAGGTGCGCAGGATGCCGCGCCAAGCGACCCAATGGTAGCGTGGACGCGCTCCTCGCGGGGTTTCGTTCTGTTGATTTTCCACGGGAGGGGCGGTGGTGCCCCCCTCGGAAACCCGCCCCTCTCCGGGAGAATGCCGGGGCGGGTTCACCGACACCACAAATGATCACGAGCGCTGGCCAGGTCCCCGGTGACTCCAAGGCCCCCCGGGCATCGCGCCGAACCACCACCGCCGGACGTGTGCGTTCACGCCCCAGCCGCCCCGGCCGAAAGCCGCTTCGCTGGCCAGGCGGGACGAGCGCCCCACGCTGCTTCGCAGCGCGGGGCCCGGGCGACACGGGTCCCGGGAGCGCAGGAATGACCCCCACGCTCTCCTCAACGCGCCCAAGCCCGCGTTGGGTCCCGGAGCGCGGAGCCCCGCCACCGGAGCAGATCTCGGCCGGTCGTTTCAGGTCAGGACTCCGGGAACGGACACCGCCGGCCTATTGTATCTCCGCGAACCAGATGCCGGTCCGACGCCCGTCGTCCACATGGTAGGCGATGCCCGATTCGGGTGACCAGATCGCGTCCCATTCCGTGACCTCGGACACCTCGAAGGTGTCGCCCGTCTCGGGGAAGAAGATGCCGAGCGTGCCGCGATTGGATTCCTCATCCACCTCGCGCCGGTAGATGACGGCCGTGGCAGCCCAGGTCGCGAGCTCGAACTCCCGCGAGCGAACACCAGTGGCAACCTCGGTCGGCTCGAGTCCCTCGCCGGCCACCATGAGGGTGCCCGTCTCGCCGTCGTAGTCGGTGAGGAACGCGACGAGCCCGAACGACTCGGACCCGATCGACGGCACACCGGTCCCGAGGACTTTGTCCGGACCGTCGATCCCCATCCGCACCACGGTGCCTTCCTCGCCGTCGAAATCGACCAACGCGTAGGTCTCGAGGAAGGGGCCGTAGCCGGTCAGCCCTCGGGCAAGCTCCTCGACCTCACCGTCCGGAGTCCAGCGGACGAGGCGCCCCGTGGTGCCGTCCCAATCGACGAGGGCGAACGAGTATCCGGCGACCGCAGCCGGCACCACCGAGCTTAACAGTCCTCGCTCGCCGATCTCGTGCAGCGTTCCACCGAGGATGCCACTGTGGAGCGTGCCGACCGGACTCCATCCAGAGTACTCGCCCGCCGTGACGTAGGCGACCATCTCTGCCGCCACCTCCGCGATCGTCGTTGGCTCGACGACCGACGACGGGGCGGTTCCGCTCGCCACCTCCGCGATCGTGCCGTCGAGCTTGCGGACGTTGAGCTTCCCTTCCGCGCAGGGCGAGTGGTAGGTGAGCGCATGGCCCCATGGCCAGGCCAGTCCGAGGGAGCACACATCCTCGGCGAGGGGCTCGCTCCACAGATTGTCGAGATCCTCGTCGATCGAGTGGAGCCCGTCCGCGTCGAGGGCGAAGAGCGACGAGGCCTCGCCCCAGCGAAGGAGCCCGGTGACCGCGGTTCCCTCCCGGAAATCCTCGACGAGGTCCGCGTCGCGTCCCACGATCGCGCCACCCTCGATCGACCAAATCCGTTCGTCGGAGGCGATGATGTTGGTGGCGCCCTCGGCGACGAGCGACCAGGTTCCGGTCTCGAAATCGAAGAAATGGAGGTCGTTGGCGCCGTTCCTGGCGAACGCACGATCGCCCGGACTGCCATCCCGAGTGTGCACCGACCGCCCATCCTCGAGCGCAGCACCGAGCTCCGCGCACCCTAGGTCCACGAACCGGAGACGCCTGGCCTCCACCTCCTCGCCCTCCTCGGTGGTGGCGAGAAACTCTTCGGTGATGGCGAGGAACCCGAGATCCGCCGGGTCCTCGGCGGCCCCGAACACATAGTCCTTCTCGTAATCGTCCGCGTCCTCAATCGTGCACGCTTCGCTGCCCGTGACGGGAACGAGCGTGAGCTCCCGCTCCTCCCGCCACGCGAGCATCACGGTCCCCCTGGTGGGCGAGGTGGCGTGGTTCAGCTCGGTGAACTGCCCCTCGACCAGCTGCCGACCGGGGAACCTCACGTACGACTCCTCGTCGTCCACCAGGGCGTCGAGGCCCTCCATTTCGAAGCCCCCGCAACCCACCAGGCCCAGCGAAAGGGTGAGCCCGGCTATCAGCGGTCCTTGCCTCACGGCGATGGGCAGTATACGGCTTGAGGGATCCGGCGCCAGCCATGAGCAACGATCGAGGCCGCTCGCCGCAACGCAGCACTTCCGGATTGCACCCGTTTCGCGACTTCGTGGTCGGGCCGGCCGGCTCCACCGCGCGATGGCTGTCGAAGGGTGCGTTCTTGTGGGTCGCGGCAGCGGCGATTGCTCCCACCGGGGCGCTCGCGCAGCCCGAAGCGACGCCACCGCCGGAGGCAACGCCCCCTGCCGCGGACACGCCCGATATCACGCACCCGATCGCGCTGGCGACCCCGCTCGACTACCCGGAGGGCGCCACCGGTGACGCCGCGGTCGAGCTCGAGCTCACGGTGTCCGAGGCCGGCGCGGTCACGGACGCCATCGTCCACACCGGCGCCGAGCCGTTCGCGTCCGCCGCGCTCGCCGCCGTGCGAGGCTGGCGGTTCGAGCCGGCCTCCCGCAACGGACGCCCGATCGCGGCACGCCTCCGCTTCGAGGCGCGGTTCCGCGAAGAGAAGCGCGTCACCGAAACCGATGCGACGGCTCCGGGCGCCAAGCCCGACGAGCCGCCCTCTCCTCGCGAGATCGCGGCCCCGAGCGAGCCGGATCCGATCGAGATCACGGTGATCGGCGAGCGCGCCGAGGGCGACGTGGAGACGCTGACGAGCGTGGAGGTCCGGGAGATCCCTGGCGCTTTCGGCGATCCGTTCCGCGCGATCGAGATCCTGCCCGGCGTCGCGCCGGTCGTGTCCGGCGCGCCCTACTTCTTCGTCCGCGGCGCGCCGCCCGGCAACGTCGGGTACTCGATCGACGGCATCCACGTGCCACAACTCTTCCACGCCTTCGTCGGCCCGGGCGTGCTCCACCCGGCGATGGTCGACCGGGTGGATCTGTATCGTGGGGGCTACCCGGCTCGCTACGGACGCTACACCGGCGGCATCGTGGCCGCGGAGACGCGCCCGCTCTCGCGCCAATTCCAGGCGGAGGGCAACGCCCGCCTCATCGATGCGGGCGCGCTCGTCGAAGCGCCGTTCGCCCACCGCCGCGGCGCCGTCATGTTGGGTGGTCGCTACTCCTATACGGCGCTCATCCTCTCGGCGCTCGTTCCGGACGTTCACTTCGGCTACTGGGACTATCAGGCGCTCGCCGAGGTAGACACCAGCGAGCGGGGTACCCTCGGGCTCCTCACCTTCGGGGCCCTCGACTACGTGGTCTCGGAAGACGACGAGGACGTCACCGGCGCCACGAACTACGAGGACACCCGCGGCAGCACGCAGTTTCACCGCATCGATCTCCGCTACGACCACGAGCTCGGCTCTGACACCAGAGGCCGCATCGCGGTCACCGCAGGGGTCGACCGACTCGGCAGTGATGACTACTTCGTGCGCGATCGTCTCGTCGGCGGCCGGCTCTCCCTGGAGCACCGCCACAACCCCCGCCTCACGCTCCGCGGCGGTACGGACGCAGAGCTCGACCACTACTCCCTCGAGCTCAACCGGGAGACCGGGCTCGACGAGGGCGACATCGAAGAGCTCATGCCGCCGCGGGACGAGGTCACCTGGGCCGTGTGGGCAGACGCCGTCTGGCATCCAGACCCGCGCGTGACGCTGATCCCCGGGCTCCGCGCGGATCTGTTCCGCTCGCTCGGCGACTCCGAGGTGGCGCTCGATCCCAGACTCAGCGCCCGCTTCCAGACCTCGCGCCGGGTCGCTTTCGAGCACAGCCTCGGGATGGCACACCAATCGGCGAGCTACATCCCGGGAGTGCCGGCGGCGCAGGTGGCGGGCCTCCGGGGCGGCCTCCAGGAGAGTATCCAGGCAAGCTCGGGCGTCGAGGTCCTCCTCCCCGAGGACCTCACCGCCTCGCTCACCCTGTACGAGACCGTCTTCACCAACCTCACCGATCCGCTGGGCGTCTCGCGCGAGATCTCGTTCGATCCGGGCGTGATCGATCTGCGCGCGTCCGGTGCCGCCTACGGAGCAGAAGTCCTGGTCCGTCGCTCGCTCTCCCGGCGGATCGGCGGATTCCTCGCCTATACGCTCGCGCGAAGCACCCGCGCGCGTGACTCGATCGAGGGGCCGTCGGCCTTCGACCGCAGTCACGTCGTCAACCTCGCGTTGGCCTTCGACCTCGGTCGACGCTGGCGCTTCGGGACCCGCGCCTTCGCGATGTCCGGGGTGCCCACCCAACGCACTACCACCGAGGGACCGGTGTTCGACGGCACCGACCGAAGCCGTCCCTACTACCGGCTCGACTTCCGGCTCGAGAAGCGCTGGCGGCTCGGGAAGAACGGGTACACGAGCGCCGTCGCCGAGATGCTGAACGCCACCGCGACCAAGCAGGTCACCGCCCGCACGTGCGGTGACCGCGGCTGCACCGAGGCCAGGTTCGGTCCGCTCATCCTGCCGAGCATCGGCGTCGAGATGCGGTTCTGACCCAGCCCTTTCAAGGTGTCTTCCGATGTAGGTCCATCTGATCCATTTCCTACTTCTTGGGATCCTTCTGCAGTGGTTCCGAGGGATTTGCTATCCATCTGAAGACACCTGGGGCATGGCGCCGAGGATGATCTTCTCGAAGCTGTTCGAGCGATTTGTCGCCAAATCCCCCATCAGCGTCATGGCTCGCAGCGCGATGGAGTTCGCGTTGGCGCCAGATGCACGGGACGCGCTCTTCACGGAGCACGCGGACCCGCAGTACACGCGCGAGTTGCTCTTCTCCTCGGTGGTCGACCTCATGGGCGTCGTGGTGGCACGGATCGAGCCGTCCGTTCACGCTGC
>JAFGBI010000293.1 GCA_016933275.1 Polyangiaceae bacterium
CACCGGGCAGCATCTGCGAGCGTAGCGATCGAGCAAGGTGTGCAGCTCTCGGACATCGAAACCGTCGGCGAGCTGCTGCGCCTTGTCAAAGTCGTCG
The DNA here is from genome assembly GCA_016933275.1 of Polyangiaceae bacterium. Lineage (GTDB taxonomy): Bacteria > Myxococcota_A > Polyangia > Polyangiales > Polyangiaceae > JAFGBI01. Next base: position 98 of record JAFGBI010000293.1, read on the forward strand.
ATGGCGACGAAGGCGTTGTCCACCAGCTTGTAGCTGGCGCTGGCCGGCGCCCTCTTCCTCACGTCGATTCCCGAGGTGGTGCGCTGGACCCGGCAAGCGGGCCAGCGCACCTATCTCGAGTCGAGCACTTCGCGGACCTTGCGCGCCAGCTCGTCGGGGGTGAAAGGCTTCTGCAGGAAGGCGACCCGGTGCTCGGAGATGGCCTCGCGTAGGGCCGCGTTTTCGGTGTACCCAGACATGAAGAGGACCCGTAGTCCCGGCCGTCTCCGCTCGAGCTCGCCTGCCAATTCCACGCCGTTGGTGCCGCCCGGCATCACGACGTCGGTCAGCAGCAGGTGGATTGGGGCATTGGAGTTCGCGCTCAGGGCTCGCGCCTCTGCCGCGTTGGCTGCCGTCATCACCGCGTAGCCTTTGCCGGTGAGCACCCGGCTGGCGAGGCTCCTCACCATCCCCTCGTCCTCGACGAGGAGGATTCGCTCCGTGGCATGGACTGTCGCCGCCATGGGGACGACGGTCTGCTTCGGCGCCTCGGTCGGCGTTGCTCGCGGGAGGTACACCTCGACGGTCGTTCCCTGATCGAACTCGCTGAGGAGTCGAACGTGGCCCCCGGACTGCGTCACGATGCCGTGAACCGTGGCCAGACCCAACCCGGTCCCCTTGCCCTTCTCCTTGGTGGTGAAGAACGGCTCGAACGCGTGCGCCTTGGTCTCAGGCGTCATGCCCACGCCGGTGTCCGTCACCGCCAGCCTGACGTACGGTCCGGGACCGACTCCCGGGTGGTCTCCGGCATTCGCCTCGTCCCCGACGAAATTGGAGGTCTCGAGGGTCAGCTGCCCTCCTTGCGGCATCGCATCACGCGCGTTGACCACGAGGTTCATGATGACCTGCGTGAGCTGCCCGCCGTCCGCCTGGGTGGGACCGAGCGCGGGGCAGAGCGCGATCCGGAGGTCGACGTCCTCGCCGAGCAGCGCGCGCAGCATGCCCGTCAGTCCGGCGACGACCTGGTTCAGATCCAAGAGCTCAGGTCGAAGCAGCTGGCGTCGGCTGAAGGCCAGGAGCTGCCGGGTCAGCTTGGCCGCGCGCTCGGCGGCCTGACGGATCTGAGCGACGCCCTCGTGAGCCAGGCTGTTCGGCGACAGTGAATCGAGGACGAGCTCGCTCTGGCCCAAGATGACGGTCAAGACGTTGTTGAAATCGTGCGCCACCCCGCCGGTGAGACGTCCGATCGCTTCCATCTTCTGTGCTTGGAAGTACTGCTCCTCGAGCTTCTGTCGGTCTTCGGTGGCCTGGATTCGGGCCAGCGCTCCGCCGACCTCTCGCGCCACGCACTCAGCGAGCCCGACGTCTTCGTCGGTGAAGCGACGCGGCGTCGAGCTCGCGAGGCCCAGCACCGCCCTGGTGGCGCTGTCGGTGACGAGCGGGACCGCGAGGAGCGCCCGGATCGGGCCAGTCTCGGCGGGCTCTACCAGTTCGGTCAGCCAGGTGTCCCGCTCGGCGTCATCGACCACGAGCGGGGTCCTGTGCCTGAGCGTTTGGACCACCGCCGCGCTCTCGTCGAGTCGTAGGGTGCGACCCAGCCCTCTCCCGTCGCTGTCCTTGCCGGAGGACGCGAGAACGGTCGCCTGGTCCAGCGCGTCGTTGACGGCCATGGCGGTGACGCCATCGAGCTCGAACGCTACCGCAAGCTCCCGACAGATGACCGCCAGCATTGCCTCGCGGGATTCGAGGTTGCCCGACGCGCCGATGACCCGATTGAGGAGCGTCAGCTCACGGTTGCGGCGCTGGAGATCCGCTTGAGCACGTCGCCGTTCGGTCACCTCGGCCCCCAACGCGAGGTTTGCGGAGGCGAGCTCCAGGGTGCGTTCTGCTATCCGTCGTTCCAAGCTGTCGTGGGCATTGCGCAACGCCTCTTCGGCGCGCTGCCGCACCGTGATCTCGCGCGTCAGCGCCTCGTTCCTCGCGGCGAGCTCGCGTTGGGTGTTGCGAAGGGCGAGATGCGCCGCGATCCGCGCCAGGACCTCCGGCACCCGCAGCGGCTTGGCGATGTAGTCGACTCCGCCGGCCTCGAACCCGGCCACCACATGCTCGGCCTTGGCCACGGCGGTCAGGAAGATGACCGGGATGTCGCTCGTGTCCGGCGACGCCTTGAGTCGGCGGCAGGCTTCGAGACCGTCGATCCCGGGCATCATGACGTCGAGCAGGACCAGATCCGGCTGTGCGTAGGCGGCTTTCGCGAGGGCGCTCGCGCCGTCGCGCGCGATCAGGGTCTCGAAGCCGTTGCTCGCGAGCATATCGGCGAGCAGGGCGATGTTGTCGAGCTGGTCGTCTGCTATGAGGAGCCGCGGTCTCGTCGCTGCAGGCTCGAGTGCATCCTCTGGCGGCACCGTCATCCGCCGGTCTCGGTCTCCGCGCGGGCCCTCCTCCTCCGCCGCCTGGCCATCGGACCGTTCGAGCCAATCGAGGACTCCCCCCTCGTCGAACGCCTTCGCGAGGTCGTGCAAGCGGCGCGCGAACGCCGAGTAGCGGGGGTCCTCGTTCTCCAGGCGCCTCGCGTGGGCCATGATGCGTACCAGGTCGCCGCGGCGAGCCAGGTCACGGAGGAGGTCGAGGTCGTCCTGCGGAGGCGGCGTCGCGAGGCGAGCCGAGTCCGGCCGTTCCTCCTCGGCATGACCGGTGGTTTCGTCCGGGCTCGGCTGGACGACATGGCTCACGACCGGGACCGTGAGATCAAACCAGAAGGTGCTGCCCCGTCCGAGCTCGCTCTGCACCTGGATCCCGCCACCCATCAGACGGACCAGCTCTTGGCTGATCGTGAGACCAAGCCCGGTTCCTTGGGATCCTCGTCCCGTCCCGCTTCCCTGCTCGAACGGCAGAAACACGCGATCCTGTTCCTCGGTGGCCAGGCCAGGCCCGGTGTCCGTCACCGCGAAACGCAGGGTGACCCTGCGCGATCCATCGGCCCCGTCCTCCGTGTCCTGGGGCTCGACCGCCAGGCGAACGGCGCCTCGTTCCGTGAACTTGATGGCATTCCCGAGGAGGTTGAGGAGCACGCGACGCAGTCCGTCCTCGTCGGCCAGGACCGCGTCGGGTAAGGTCGAGGGCGCACGCCATTCCAGCGTCAGGCGCTTGGCTTCGGCGCGGCTGTGGACCATACTGACCACTCCCGCCAGGAACGGCTGCAGTGTCAGCTCCGCGATGCGGAGTTCGACGCGACCGGCGTCCGCCTTCGCGTGATCGAGCAGCGCGTTGATGGTCGCCAGCAAGTGCTCCCCGCTGTTCTGGATCACGTTCAAGCCGTCGACGAAGCCAGCGTCTCGGGCTCGTTCACGCAGGAGCTGAGCGTAGCCGAGGATCCCGTTGAGCGGCGTGCGCAGCTCGTGGCTCATCTTGGTCAAGAAGGCGCTCTTGGCGGCGCTGGCAGCTTCGGCCCGATCCTTCGCCACTGCCAGCTCCGCCGTGCGGCGTTGGACCAACGTCTCGAGCCGCTCGTGGACCAAGGCGTTCTCCATCGAGATGGCCATCTGGGACGACAGGAGCCGCAGGGTCTCGAGGCGGCCCTCCGTGAACGCTCCTGCCGTCACGTTGTTCTCCAGGTAGACCAGGAGCCGGAGCGCCCCCTGATGCCAGACAGGCAAGCTCAGCACCGACTTTGCCCTGCCGTCTCGCAAGTAGGTCTCACCGGCGAACTCCGGCTCCACCGCCGCGTTCGCCACCACCACCGGGGCTCCGGAACGGATGGCAAAGTGGACGATCGCGCGCGATAGGTCCGGGGCTTCCGCCAGCGGCACTCGGAGGTTGGTCTCGACGGCTTCGCCCCGGACGTGCCCCCGCCCTACGACGAACCATTCACCCTCGTCCTGGTGGAGGAGAAGGACCCGCTCGGCTCCGGCATTCTCGAGCACGAGGCGGATCATCTCCGCGCAGAGACCGGACCGCTCCGTGGTCTGCGATAGGGTCTGCTGGGCCCTGAGCAAGCTCACGACATCGAGCGCCCTCCCCGCACGTTGGGCACTCGAGCTGCCGGTGCGTGTCATGTGCGGCGGCGCGCCTGCGTCTGCGAACGGTTCCAGGGAATCGTCCATCGCGATCGTGGCGGCCGTTGGCTCCCCGACCAGGGCCGCGAGCTTCGCCTTTGCGCCCCAGGTCGCCGTCAGCCTCTGTGCGCGCGCGGCGTGGGCGTCTCCGAGGTCGCGCTGCCCCTGCGTTCGAAGGAACTCGGCGCAGAGCTCGCAGGCTAGCGCTTCCTCCGGCACGAACCCCTGCTCTCGTGCTCCCTCGATGGACCTCTGGTAGTGGCAGAAAGCGTCCCAGTGGCGCCCCTCGATGCGCGCGAGTTCGGCGCGCATCAGCTCCACCTTGTGCTCGTGGTTCATCGGCGCGTGCTCGACCCAGACCCGCATCTCGTCGAGGTCGTGGGTAATCCGCGCCGAGATGCGGGCTTGGTCGTCGGCCGTGGTGTGCGGGTGCGCCGCGGCGTTCGCGAGCGCGTCGTAGAAATGGAAGAGCGGAACGAAGTACAGCCCGACGTTGTAGGTGAGGAACGACGTCGCCTCGCCAAAGAGCGACGCCGATCCTGCCCTGGACTTCAGCCAGAAGCAGAGCCAGGCTCGATAGAAGCAGATGCGGAATACATCGATGTTGTCGTTGGTTTCGCGTGCCAACGACAGTCCCCGCTCCTCGTCGCACGCCGCTTCGGTGAGGTCGAGGGGATCCTCGGTATCCCCCCGGAGGTTCCGCACGACCTGGAGCAGCAGCGAACACCACCGCCGCTGACGCACCATGCGAACGCGGCCGCACGTCTCCACGGCGCGGCGAACGTCGGCTTCGACCTGCTCCAGCGGGCTCCCGAGGAACAGGAGATGCGTGGCATGGTACCACGCGCAGTAGACGACGAACTCGAAGGCGCCCGAGGCCAGTCCCTGGTCGATGCCTGCGGCGAGCAAGGGCAGCGTGGTCCGCAGGTGCTGGTACCGATGGGCGACGAATCCACCGAAGCCGACGCCCAAGGGCGCCACCAGGCTGTCCGACCTGAACCGGTGCTCGTAGAGCTCCATCGTGACCGCGGTGAGCTGCCGCGCTCTCGGGATGTCATTGAGTCCGGCACAGAGATCCAGGGCGAACGTGGCCAACGAAACCGGCGACCACAATCCGTGTCCGCGCTCCGCGCAGAGCCGCGTGATGCGCGACACGAACACGAAGCTGAGGAAGGGGCTGCACTCGAACACCGAGCCGTTGATGACGACGGCTACCTCGAAGATGATGCGTACCTCCTCCGGGGCGTCGGGGAGCGCCTTGAGGCCTTCGATACGCGCGCTGGTGAACCACTCTGCCGTCTCGCGGAAGTACCCGATGGCTTCCTCGGGCGAGAGGTCTCGCGGAATGGTCACGCCCAGCGTCTCGATGAAATCCAGCCCCAGCGCGGCGGCCTCGGTCGGCCGCGCCTGCGTGAGCAACTCCTTGATGCGCGCCACTTTGACCCGCGCCGTGTCGAGCGGTGTGCGCGCCATGGCCTCCGTGGCTCGGCAGATCTGGTCCAGCCGTTCGCCGCCGCCCGTGGGAACGAGCGCCGTGGCCAGCTGGGAGTGAAGGGCCAGCATGACCTCGTAACGCGTACGCCACGCATCTTCGGGCATCAGGGTGAGGGCGAATTCGAGGTAGTCTCGCGCTGACTGGAAGGCTGCCCTGTTGCCGGCGAGGTCGGCGGCTCGCATGGCGAGGTCGGCGGCTCGCGTTCGCTCGTCGTCCTGCTCGAGCAGGTCGCGGCCCTCTCGATAATGCTGCACGGCGGCGAAGACGTGGGGCTCCATCGTGTCCGGAGAGACGCTCTGCTGCAGCGCTCGCGCGATCGAGAGATGGGCGAGGCGCCGTTCGTCCGGAGCGAGCGTGTCGTAGCAGGCCTGTCGAACACGATCATGGAGGAAGGCGAGCTGCATTTCCTCGTTCGGCGCCGACGCAGTCTGATCGTGGTCCAGCGCGACGAGGAGCCCCTCGGCGACCCCGGGGGCCAGGTCAGTCAGCACCTCCGACATGCTCATTTCGCTCACCTTGGCCAGGGTGTCCGCGAAGAACGTGCTGCCGAGGCATGCCGCGAGCGGCAAGAGACGGGACGTCTTCCGTGGCAGCCCGTTGATGCGGCTCGTCACCAGCGCGACCACGTTGTCTGCGCTGCCTTGGCTCGTGATGCGTTCGGCGTCCCACGTCCAGCGGTGCTCGTGGAACGAGTAGGAGAGGCCGCCGTCGTCGGCGATCGTCCCGATGAGCTGGCGAGCAAAGAAGGCATTGCCTTGGGTCTTCGCAAACACCAGCTCTCCGAGGGCCTGGGCGTCCTGGTTGGGGCAACCTAGGCTGTCGCGGACGAGCTCGCTGACGTCCTCGCGTCCGAGCGCGGAGAGCCCGATCGTGTCCGTCCGGATACCATCGTCGGCGAGTCGCGCGAGCGCGCGCCGGAGGGGAATGGTCTGGGCGAGGTCGCTGTCGCGATAGGCACCGACGAGGAGGAAATGCCGGATCGTCTGGTCTGCCGCCAGCAGGTGCAACAGCTCGGCCGAGGCATCATCGGCCCACTGAACGTCGTCGAGGAAGAGCACGAGCGGGTGGGCGGCCGTGGCCACGGCTCGGACGAAATCCCGGAACGCCAAGGTCAGTCGGTTGAGGCTCTCCTGGGGACCCAATCGCGGCGCCGGTGGCGTCTCGGGCGTGATGCGCGAGAGCCCGGGCAACACCTCGATGACCGCGTCCGCATTGGGTCCGAGGGCGGCGAGGATGACGTCGCGCCATCGCTGCACGCGGTCCTTCGGTTCGGCGAGGATCAGCGCGGTCCAACGGTCGAACGCCCGCACCAGCCCGGCGTAAGGGGTGGTCTCGGCGTACCGGTCGTACTTGCCTTGGACGAAGTGGCCACCGAGGCGATTCGTGGGCTCGCGGAGCTGGGCTACCAGGGCGGATTTGCCCACGCCAGCCTCGCCGGTAACGAAGACCACCCCGCTCTCTCCCCGCCACGTGCGCTCGAGCGCGTCGAACAGCCGTCGGGTGGGCTCGGTGCGGCCGTACAGGCGCTCGGGGATCTCGACCAGGCAACGGTCATCCCGCTCACCCAGCGGAAAGTCCGGCTCGGGTGGGGGGGCGTGCCCCGGCGCGAGACGAAGATGGGCCAGGCATCGCTCGAGGTCCGTCCGGACGCCGAAGGCCGATTGGTAGCGATCGTGCGGCGCCTTGGCCAGGAGCTTCATTGCCAGGTCGGACAGGAGCGTCGGCACCGACGACCTCAGCTCCGCCGCCGGGATGGCCATCATGGCGAGGTGGGCGTGCACGAGGGCCAGCGGATCGGTGTCTTCGAACGGCAACCGTCCGGTGAGCATTTCGTAGAAGGTGACGCCGAGGGAGTAGAGATCCGTTCGGTGGTCCACGGCGCGGCTCGTTCGTCCCGTCTGTTCTGGCGACAGGTACGCCAGGGTCCCCTGGAGCTCCGGGGCGGCTTCGGCCGCGACGGACCCGCGTTGTCGGCTCGTGGCCAGGCCGAAATCGATGACCTTGACGGTCTCCTGTCTCGGGTCGACGACAAGGTTCGATGGATTGATGTCCCGGTGGATCACCCCGCATGCGTGGACCTGCGAGACGGCTTCTGCGATCTTGATCGCGAGGTCGAGGAACCGGACCACCGGGAGTTCCTCGGCGTTCTCCGTCCGCCAGCGCGCGAGCCAATGGTCGAGGGAGTCCCCGCCGACATCCTCCAGGACGAGCACGGCTGTTTGGCGATAGCGTTCCAGGCCGAGGACCCGGATGATCCCGGGCGCGTCGAGGTTCCGGGTGGTCTCGAATTCCTTCTGGAAGAGCTCGAGGCTGGCTGGGGTCGGGTGGTCGGGCTTGAGGAGCTTCAGCACGACCGGGTGCCGGTCGTGCTCTCTCGTCGCGCGGAAGACGACGGACCGCGCGCTGTCGTACAGCCGCTGCCCGAGGTCGTATCCGGGGATGGCCGGGATGATCCCGGGCACCGGGTGCCACGGCTTTCGCGGCGCCTGTTCGGGGTCCGACGACATGCGTGATGCCCTCTTGGGTTTGCACAGGGCGGCTTTTTGGGCGACTCGGCTTCGGCGAAGGATCGATCGGGGATTGTCTCTCTAATTCGGGTGCGTGACCAGTCCATCCGATTCGACCCTGCCACCCCGGTTCACGGGGGGCGCGCTCGTGGCGGTCGTGAGCCGTGGCCAGGTTCCGCCTTGCCGTTGTCGCCAGATCGGCGGCACCGCGGCGCCAAAGAACGTCCTCACCTCGCGCGAGAGCCCCGGTGTGATGCCCCGCGTTGGGTGTCAGGCCGCCGCCGGCGGTCTCACCTAGAGCAGCGCCAGCTGACTGGGTGGCGCGGTGGGGTATTGAGGACCGCGCTCTCCGCGATCGCCGACAGCTGGTTGGTCGCGAGATTGCGGAGCCCGGCATCGAGGAAGCGCGGCCGTCCACGCCTTCTGATTGGAAGACACCGGCCGAGAACCGCTCCTCTGGCGTCGTGGCTCCAGCGTTCCGGTGCTCACGTCCTCGAGTGCGCTCCGCTCCGGTGCTCGTCGCGCCTAGCCAGCGAAGCGGATCTCGGCCGGGTCGATTGGGGCACGAACGCATACCTTTGTCCTTCGCCTGACCCATCAGGCGCACCAACACTCGAACCGAATCCCATGGCAATGATGAGTCGGTAGGACGGCGGAGGTTGGACTCGACCACCGTGCAGTCGGTGCGGACCTTCTCGCCGTTCGCGATACCAAGTCTTTTTTGCGTCGAGCGCGGGCATGTCGTTGATCGCCTTCCAGGCTTTCGAGTTCACTCGTTTGACGTTCTTCTGCTCGGAGGCCGCCGCGACCAAGGCCGCAGCCTGTCGCACCACGGCCGTCGCGGACGCCTGCGAGAACCCGCTCGCCATCGAGGTCTGCGGCACGGATCCGATCACCGACGATTCTGGCGAGGTTGGCCCGGGGATCCCGAGTTCCTGTCCGGAGCTGACCGAGGAGGACTGCGTCAAGGGCCGCCAGCCACATAGCAGCATGGCGTGGCCCGTCCTCTGCCTGGATCCGGCAGGGGAGTTCTATGATCCGGACTTCGCCGGCGACTGCGTCGCGCGTTTCGCGCACTGCCTGGGGATGTGAGCCTCGCTCGACGGCGAGGCTCCGTGCCGGCGCGGCGTTCTGCTTCGGCGCTGCCATTGCCCTCCGCGGCGAGGGTGGACGGCGGACGCGGTCCCGGGTCCTCTCCGCTCTCGGTCCTCGCGGTCGAGGCAGCTGGTCGAGGTGCGCGATCCACGGCTCCGCGAAGCCAACGGGTCGCGTCCCCCGGCCGATGACGACGTTGCCATCGCCGGAGAGCGCCCCCGCTCCGTGGGGGCCATAGCTAGAGATCGACGGCGCCGCCTTCGCCGCCGGAACCAGGCGTCATCACCCGGGCGGGGGCCCCAAGTACGTCAGGTAGGAGCAGAGCTTCTCCGGGCGGATCACCCAGAGCATCAACTTTCACGATGCGTGGGTGGTCGGCCTCACCCCTCCCGGCATCGCCGTACCACGTAGCGCGCCAGTTTCCACCGCGGCGCCAACGGGCCGCCCTGACACCGGAGCCGACCTCGGTCCAGCGGCCTTGTGCGTCGGATGGCCGCTCGGTCCACCGGGATGAGGCGCACGCCGTTTGTCGAACCTTCCGCTGGATTCGATCCACTCGACGGGCTATCGGGAGCGGGTTGAGCGTGACGACTGCTTCGTTCACGATCGCCTCGCCGTGCTTGAGGCACGACGAGCCCGAGATACCTCTTCTGGGAGGACGCGCCCGCCGGGGATCGGTGGCGTGCTCACGGCCATGGGCAAGGTGACGTCCGTCGCGGGGCTGCTGGAGCGGTACGGAGCTGGGGAGCGGGAGTTCCCGGGTGCGGCTCTCGAAGGCGCCGACCTCTCGGGGGCGGGTCTCGCGGGCGTCCGACTCATCGACGCGAGGCTCTGGTACTCGGACCTCTCGGACGCAGACCTGTCCGGGGCAGCGCTCGTGGGAGCCCGCCTCAACGATGCCAGGCTTTCGCGCGCCGAGCTCTCGCGGGCCAACCTCTCGCGTGCCGACCTCGCCGGCGCCAGCCTCGTGGGCACCAAGTTCTCCGAAGCAGATCTGTCGGACGCCAATCTGGCGAGGGCGGACCTCGCGGGAGCCAATCTAGCCGGGGCCAGACTCGCCCGCGCCGACCTCGCGGGGGCCGATCTCGCGGGCGCGAACCTCGCGGGGGCCGATCTCGCGGGGGCGGACCTCTCCGACGCGAAGCTCGCCCGCGCCCAGCTTCCGCGGGCCAGGCTCGTCGGCGCGAACCTCGCGGGCGCCAACCTCTTGGGCACCGGGCTGTCCGGCGGGGACCTCTCGAACGCGAACCTGTCAAACTCCAGCCTCCTGGGAGCGAGCCTCGCGGGCGCGAAGCTCGCGCGCGCCAATCTCGCGGGCGCGGACCTCTCGGGCGCCGATCTCGAATCCGTCGTGCTTGGTCGGACCGGACTCACCGACCTCGACCTGGTTCCCTTTCTGGGCACGCGAGACATCAAGCGTCTCGGTTCGTGCACCGTCGACTGGCGTTCGATCGTGCGATCCTGCCACGATCCCCGGCTACGAGATTTCCTCGTCCGCACGGGTATGCCGCCGGTCTTTGCGGACTACAACATCGAGTGCGCCAAGGCGCTGACCATGGCCGAACGGCGCAACCTGCTCCGTTCCACGTTCATCAGTCATGGCACCGCCGACGCGGAGTTCGCGGTGAAGCTCCGCGATGCGCTCGCGGACCAGGGAGTCTCAGCGTTCTGCTTCGACGCGGGCGGGACCCGCAACCGGACGTGCAGCCACCTGGCGGGCGCGCAGCGGCACGACCGCGTCGTGCTGGTGTGCTCAGAGGCGTCGCTCTCCCGGCACGGCTTGGGCTACGGCTTGGGTGACATGCTGGCGCGGGAAGCGCGCGAGGGCGGCGTCGACATCCTGATCCCGGTCAGTCTCGACCGCTTCGTGTTCGATGGGTGGAACCCCGAAGAACCCGAATTGAAGCGAGCCTTGGGCCACCGAGTGGTGGCCGATTTCAGCGCGTGGCGAGACGCGGAGCGGTTCACCGCCGCGCTCGGTCACCTCTTGAAGGCACTGCAGAAGCCGGGAGGTGCTGTCAGGACGTGAGCCAACGGCGCCGCGCCGCCGGTCCACCGGCGGCCGGGGGGGCAGGCAGCGAGCGGTGATCAACCTCGGGGCAGCGGAGGCCGAGCCACGCGCGCTGCGTCTTCGGTGATCGGCGCCGCCGCCAAGCTCATTCGAGGGTCGGCGTGCACCAGGTGCGATCGTCGCACCAGGGCTCGGCTCCGCCACCGCAGGTCGTGCTCCCGACGGACCCGATGTAGAGGACCGCTTGGGCGTCGCGCCCGTCAGGAGCCCCCTCCGGCGCGTCGTCGGCCGAGTTCAGGGCGAGATCGAACGCGATCCCCGCGCCGACGTCGGGATTGCTCCCTGGCCACGGGATCTGAGCCTCGATGGTGTACCCGTCGGCGGTGACCGTGGTCTCGTAGCGCGAGTCAGCGAGCTCGCCGTGGGACGCGGTGCCGTCCGAGGTGCGCACGGTGGCCGCGTTCCCGGGGTTGGCGCTGAAGATGCCGTGCCACGCCGCGTCGTCCGCGGTGTTGCCGCTGAGGCCCGAGCTGCTCGGGGCGAAGAACAGCTCGACCCCATCCCCGTTCCAGATGTCGCCGAGCTCGCCGCCCGCGGCAACCACGGCCGGATCGGTCACGTAGAGGAAGACGTGCAGCCCGGCGCTGGACCACCCCACGCGGGCGCGGAGCGACTCGGTGCGGTCGTGTTCGGCTCCGTCGTGGTCCACGTGGAGGTGTTCGCTCGAGAAATCGAGGCCGAAGAGCGGCAAGGAGCACACATCGGCGTCGTCGCCATCGATCGTTTGGGCCCCGGAGAACTCGGGGATCCCCTCGCACGGCGACATCTCGGCGGTGGAGCAACCGCCACCGGTCGTCGCCCCGCCTGCGCCGCCCTGGCCTCCCGTTTCGGTGCTGCCGCCGGTGTTGGCGCCACCGGTAGCCTGGCCGCCCGTGTCCGCTCCGCCATTCGCCTCCCCGCCCGTCGTCGGCGCTCCCCCGTTCGTTTCGCCGCCCGTCGCCGCACCGCCCGTTTCGGCGCCACCGGTCGAGGTGCCGCCGAACGCGGAAGTGCCGGTCGACGATCCGAAGAGCTCGTCGCTCTCCTTGAACTGGCAGCCAACGACGGCCAAGACTGCGATCGCACTTCCGAATCCAAGCCGAGCGGAAACCAAATGCATGGGAGGCCTCTCCTTCGGGGGCATAGCTCAGAACGACGAACGGTGGTAGTCTACTGTCCTACCTGTCATTCGGGACCGGGGTGCGGCCGAAGGAGGCTGTTGCCGAGGCGCACGCCGGCGGGGATGGGGACGGAACCCCACGTACCCTCGGGTAGAGCTAGCTGGTCGACCTACGTCACGACCTTGTGAGGCGGCAAGCCACCGAGCCCGTCTCGGTCGTCACGCTCCCGCGGTGCTTGGGGTATCGAACGGAGTCACGCCCCCACCGCGCCGGATCTCCGGGCGGATCCCGGACCCTCGCCGCCGCCAGCCTGCGTTCGCCGAGCGCGGCTGCTCCCGGGGCCTCAGCGTAGAGTCTCGAACCAGGCTTCGGCCGCGAAGCGGCTGGGCGCGGCGCTGCCACCCGCGCCCCCGGGGATCGTCTCGTCTGCGCCGGCGGCCGCCCCGAATGACCTGCCGGCGGCTGCTCCGAGCCACGTGCCGGCGGCTGCCCCGAGCGACGTGCCCGCCATGCCGCTCCGATCCCCGCCCTCCGCACGGTCCTCCGTGCTGGTACACGCAGCAAGGAGCGTGCACCCGGCGAACGTCGCGAGCCAGGATCGCCCGGCTCGAAGCCGGCACACCTGACGGCAGGTCGAAGGGAGCGGTGCTGCGGAATGGAGCTTGGCGACGCTTCGACGTGGATGGGGCGTGCTGGCTGGGGTGAGGGAAGAGGGGGAGCGTGGCATTGGCACCCTTCGGCTCCCATACCGCGGTTCGTGCCGACGCGCGCGGCTTTTCCCGGGCCGCGGCCGCCCAGCGAGCCCAGAGCAGCCATCCACCTGATTGCAGCTCTGGGGAGTGTCCTCAACCTGGATTTCGTCCCTCCTAGAGCAGCAATCAGGTGGATGGCTGCGTCCAATCAACAACCCAAGCCGGCGGAGCCGGAACCAAACAGGCCAGGCCATCAGCGGTCAGCGGTCAGGTAGAACGTGGAGACCCGGATC
>JAFGBI010000019.1 GCA_016933275.1 Polyangiaceae bacterium
GAATGAGCTCGCGATAGCTCTCCAGTAGCCGCTGCAGGCACCCGAAGTGCTCCTCCCCGAGCGCGCTGCGCGCGGCTTCGACCATCGGCTCGACGTCCTTCGCTTCGACGGCGAGATTGAGCGGCTTCACTCGGCAAATCTCGAGGGAGAGCGCCCGCCGGCTCGCCTCGCGCCGGGCGAGGCTACCCGGCTGCGCGCTCTGCCTCACGCACTGCTGCCGAAAGAACCTCGTCTTGCCCGAGCTGGTCGGGGTTACCAAGAAACCAGGCGCCGCGCCCCTCGCGTGATGCGTGCCGGGGCCTCCTCGATGGCGGCGGCTTGGTAGGGGCGGAGTTGGACGGAGCAGGTGCCGAGTGGGGTCACGCTGGGGGCAAAGCCATGCCCGAAGCGGATGCGGACAACGCCGCCTTACGGGTCGAACGGATTGAGCAGGCTTACGCCCGTTCGAGCGACGTCCCGCGTGTTCCTTGTCACCAGCGTCAGCTCGTGAGCCAGCGCGGTCGCCGCCAGCAGCCCGTCGACGGTGGGGACTGGGTCCGGCACGTTGAGGAGTCCCCAGCGGTCGGCGGTCCGCCGGTCCACCGGCAGGATCCGGTCGGCGAACTGCTCCTCGAGCCGGGCGAGCCACTGTTCCAACGCGGCGGCGGCGATCGGGTCGCGGCGGCGGACTGACTCAACCCCGCGCCGAAGCTCGCCGAGGACGAGCACGCTCGTGAAGAGCTCCTCGTCGCGTACGCCGTCGAACCAGCCGAGCACGCCCAGGTGAGCGCGGTACCCCTTGCGAAGCTCGGAGATCACGTTGGTGTCGATCAGGAAGCTCACAGCCCGGGCTCGCGAGGGAGGTCTCGCGGGGCGGCGAAGTCGTCGTCTTCGCCCACGGCCGGCATCTGCCGAAGGAAGTCCTTGAAGCTCGGGCGAGCGAGCTCGGAGGTGAGCGCCTCGCGAAGGATCTCTCGGTGCACGGCCTCAGCCGACTGACCGAGCCTCGCCGCACGCCGTTTGAGCGCCAAAACAAGCTCATCATCGAGCTGTCGAACCACCAGCTGAGCCATGGTGCTATCAATGATAGCAACCGTTCCTTCGCCAGCAAGCGGGCCGAGCATGCCGGCAAGATGAACCTCTACTTGAACCTCGTCGATGACCTCCTTCGACAGGTAGGGGGCGGCCGCTTTGCGGCCGCTCGACCGTTGCCGCGGCTGAGCGTTCAGGGAGGGCCGGGGACCGCTCAATTCCGGCTTCCCGTAACGTACGTCTGGAGCTCCTTGGCGACTCCGCGCAGCGCGACCACGGCCTGCTCGACCTGTCCCGTGGCGGCTGCGGAGGCTCGCCCGCCCTCGGCGACGTTCCGCATGGCCTCGGAGATCTGCTGGATCCCGGCGGACTGCTGACCGACCGTGGCCGCGATCTGGCGCGCGTTGTCCACGCTGGAGTTCAGGGCGGTGAGGAGGTCGCGCATGCGCGTCGAAGCCTCTTCGAGCGAGCGTCGGCCCTCCTCGGCCTGCATGACCGCCTTCCAGATGCGCTGGGCCGAGTCACGGCTCTGCTCGGCGAGGTTCCGGATCTCCGAGGCCACGACCGCGAAACCGCGCCCATGCTCCCCGGCCTTGGCCGCCTCCACCCTCGCATTGACGGCCAGGAGGTTCGACTGGCCCGCGAAGTCGCGGATTGCCTCGACGATCTCCCCGACCTGGCTGATGAGCTCGAGGACCTTCCGCGCCTGGTCCACGGCCTTCATGCCATCCTCGCCCTTGGCCAGGACATCGGTGCTGTTCGAAACGACCTGCTTCGCGAACGCCGCCGCCGCTGCGCTCGTCTCCGTGAGCTCGCCGATCGTCGAGCTCACCTCGCTCACGGTCGCGGATTGCTGAGCGGCGGTGGCGGCTGTTTCTTGGGCGGTGGCGGAGAGTTGTACGCTGCTCGCGAGAATGCCGCCCGCAGAACCCTCCACCCGCACCACGACAGCGCGATGAAGCCAATATAGTACGATTGTCGAGATTGCGCCTCCAAAAAGGGGACATCCGATGTACGCCCAAGTTGTCTTCTCGACCCCGATAACAAATGCCAAAAACCCAGCAAATGCCTCTAGCGGTATCACCGCGCAGAACAGTTTCGTTGCAAGGCCGTCCCGAAAGCGAACGTACACAGCGAAGAGAATAAGCGCGAGTACCGGAATCACGGCGACTCCGAACATAATGTAGTAGCTCATTGTTTGCTCCTGGTTCCGAGATGTTCCAAGTGGTCCGGCTACTCTTCCCCTGCGTAGCGTTTCCCTAGCGTCAACGTCGCTTGGCGGTTGCCTTCGATCGCCGCGGCAAGAAAGTGTACATATTTGTTAACAGGAAAATTCGTTGATGCGACTGCGCTGATGGTGTGTCGTGTCTTCTTGAACTCAGCAAGCTGCGCGCGCAGCAAGTCGAGCGCCATCGCGATTGCCAGGATCTCTGATGTGCTGTGCTCGTGCATAAGATGGAAGACCAGGTTGGGCTTCCTCTTGCGCTTGTCGCGCCTAATCGACATTATGTCATTGGAGATGTGGATTACTGTTGCGCTTTGTGTCTCGGCCTCGTGGATCAGTGGTGCAAGCTGTTCTGGGATAATTAGGCCCAGTGCCAGGCGCCAGATCTCGAAGTGCGGATAGGCCCCCACGGTGTGGACACGGTTTCTCAAATAGCTGTCGGTGCAAGCGGGCGAGATTGCGAGGTCGGGCTCGCGGACGAATGACTCGAACAGGTGAGCAAAGTGCATGTCTAGGCGGCTTGTGCCGTCCCTCGGAAGACGGCGGGACATCAATTGCCTCAAGCCGGCGGTGGCGGCTGCATGGGGAGATGCTGCTCTGTAGCGGGTCGTTTGGCTGGCGGAAGGAGGTGGCTCGCTGTCTAGCAATAGCCTTCGTGCTTCTCGTATTGCGGACACTGCCTCGGTACCTGGTTCAAGATCATTGTAGGCGAAGTACCAGGACATGTACTCGGCATCGAGTTCGACGCCACAGGCGTTGGCCGAGGCTGGGGAGCAGAAGTGCACATACGCTTCCGCCACGCGACGCGAACGCTCATCACCGAGCCCGTAGGTCGCTGACCATTCGAGGAGATGTGCGCGTAGTAGTCGCGCGAGGTCCGGCGTCAATGGGACGCTCCGGAATGGAAACGGTGGGAGGATATGCTTATCTTGCATGGTGGGTGAGTCCGGTGAGTTCGAGCGGAACCGTCCTGCGGCCGCGGTGTCGTCCGTTGTCGCCGACGGAGAGTACTGTTCTCGGTGAGATCGCTTGGGGTTATCTATGGTGGAGAGGACCCGGCGAATGGAGGTGTGGGGCGTGGTCGCGCAGGCGGCGCTGAGTACCCGCCCGTCCCCACCCTCCCCACCTCCACCACCCCCAACGACCTTTCCTCCTGGTGCCACACGCCGATCAGATACGGCGCGAACGCGACGCCGGGTGCGGGGTGCTGGAGCGCGTCATGGGGGATGTTCTCGATGGAGCGGATGTCGTCGACCAGGAGGCCGAGCCTGCGGTAGCGGTCGTGGCAGACGACGATGTACTCCGACGGCTCGATGACGTGGGCGCGGCCGAGGAGGCGGTGGGCCATGTCGATGACGACCACGCTCTCGCCGCGGAGGTTCAGGGTGCCGAGGATCCAGGGTTCGGCCTCGGGGAGGGGGATGAGCTCGGCGACCGCGAGGACCTCGTCCACGGTCGAGAGGAGGACGCCGAAGGCCTGGCCCCCGGCGGCGCATTCGAGCACGGTGAGGTCCTCACCGGGCTCGGTCGCTTGGAACAGGGTCGCCGCGACCTCTTGCCGGAGGTGTGCCAGCTCGCCCTCGAGCGCCCCGATGCGGTCGAGGATCGCGGAGAGGTCAGTCGCCATGTAACCCTCCCGTGCCCGTGGCGAGCCCCCGCTCGAACAGGTGCCGTTCGACGGCCTGGAGGAGCTTGTCCTGGTCGAACTGGCCCTTCACCAGGTACTCATCCGCGCCGGCCGCGGCCCCCTGTTCGATGTCGGACTGCCGGCCGCGGCTGGTGACCAGGATGATCGGGAGCTGCCGGAGCTTCTGATCAGCGCGCACGCGGCGAGTGAGCTCGAGGCCGTCCATCTCGGGCATCTGCACGTCGGTGACCAGGAGGTCGTAGGTCCGCTGCTGGAGCTTCGCCCAGGCCTCCCGTCCATCCACGGCCACTTCGACCGAGTAGCCGAGGTTCACGAGCATGTTGCGCTCGAGCGTACGGTTCGTCAGCGAGTCGTCGACGACCAGGATGTTGGTGCGCCTGGCCTCGGCGGGGGCTCGCGCGGCGGCCATGCCGGGGCGCGCGTCGCGCCGGGTCTTGTCCTCGAGGATGAACGGCACGTCGAGCGCGATCGCGACCGAGCCGTCGGGGAGGATGACGACGCCGTTCACCCCGGGGACCCGCTGGAGGTTCCAGGGGAGCCGCCGCGTGACATACTCCTGTTCGTCGAGGACCTCGCTCACCACCAGGCCGACTCGCTCCGTCCCGATCGCGAGCACGACCACGTCGAGCGCCTCGTTGCCGGGTAGGCGCGCGCTCCCCGTACCGGGCAGCCACAGAAGCGGCAGGGGTTCCGACCCGAGGTGCGGCAGGACCGGTGACCCATCGATGGTGCGGATCTGGGAGCCAGTCGTGCGCAGCGCCCGCTCGACCGCGTCGATGGGGAGCATGTACGCCACGTTCGCGACCCGCACCATCAACCCGCGCGTAGCCAGCACGCTGATCGGCACCTTGAGGGAGAACGTGGTCCCCTCGCCATAGCCGGGCGAGCTTACACCATAGCTTCCGCCCAGGCGGGTCACGTCCTCGCGCACCGCAGCCAGCCCCACGCCGCGGCCGCTGATGGTGCTCACGTTCGCGGAGGTCGAGAAGCCGTCGCGGAAGATGAGGTCGAGCTTCTCGGCATCGGTCATCCTCGCGGCCTGGTCGGCGGTGACGAGTTGGCGGGCGAGGGCCGTGGCCACCAGCTCGTCGGGCTCCAGGCCCCGGCCATCGTCGCTCACCTCCAGGAGGACGTTGGCGCCCGCCATCTGCGCGGCCAGGGAGATCGAGCCGGTCGGTGGCTTGCCGAGCAGATGCCGCTCCTCGTGCCCCTCGATCCCGTGGTCTACCGCGTTCCGCAGCAGGTGCACGACCGCGTCACGGAGCTGGTCCAGCACCTGCTTGTCCACCTCGGTGTCGCCCACGTGCACGTGCAGCTCCACGACCTTGTCGAGCGACTGTGCGCAGTCGCGCACGACCCTCCGCCACTGCGGCGCCACCGTGGTCAGCGGGACCGTGCGGATCCGTTGCAGGGTGGCGGTGAGCTCCGAGACGAGGCGCGAGAGGGTCGAATGACTCTTACGCTGGGCGGCGCCCAGACCCTTCAAGGCCGCGAACGAAGGAAAGCAGCCCGCGCCATCCGCCTCGCTCAGCGTCTTCTGGAGGAGTTGGTGCTGTATCTCGAGCTGCCCGTGGAGGGCGAGGAGCTCGTCGAGGTGCCCCGCCAGGGCCTCCAGGCGTCCGGTTGGCACGCGCACGTAGGTCGCGGCGTGGTCGCTCGGGTCGCTCGGCGCCCGCGGCGCAGGTCCGTCCGACGAGGTCGCGCCTGGCTCGGGTTCGCCGGACCCGGCGGGCGAAGCGGACGGCCCTTCGACCACGTCGGCCACGGGGGAAATCCCATCGGCGAGCGCCTTTCCCGGCGTCAGATCCCGCAGGCGTTGCTCGATGCCTCGTGCCTTCTCGAGCGAAGGTTCGTCATCGCTCCGTTCGCAGAGGAGCTGGGCCACCACGACGGCCTCGCGCAGCAGGCACGTGACCTCCTGCGAGGGCGCAGTCTTGGGGTCGCAGAGCGCCGAGAAGGCGTCCTCCATCGAGTGGGCGAGGTGCGACACGGCATCGAGCCCCACCGACCCGCTCGCCCCCTTCAGGTTGTGGGCGAGCCGCAAGGCCCCCTTGACCGCCTCGCGCCGCACCTCTCCCTCCGTCCCCGTGATGGCGGCGGTGCGTTCGGCGAGGGCGTCGAAGAGCTCCGTCGCTTCCGCGCGGAAGACCTCCAGCAGTTCCTGCATCATCTCGTTGGCCGCCACGTGCTGCTGGCTCTCCCGGCCCCGGTGGTGCTCGCGCAACCCACCCGGGCCATCCTTCCTCTCACCCGTCCGTCGTTGCGCCTTGTCCCACGATGAGCTCGGGGTCGGCGAGGAAGCGCTCGACATCGAGCACCGCCACGAGATCGTTGGTGACGACGCTGATCGGCCGCTTCTCCCGGTGGGCCTGCCGCGTCAGCAGATCGCTGACATCGGTTGGCCGCACATCGTGGGATCCGATGACCTCGTCGACCAGGATGCCGAGCGTTCCCTCCCTGCCCCTCAAGACCGCGATGACGGGGCGGTCTCCCGCCGCTGCCTGGCCCAACCAGCGGGAGAGGTGCACCACGCTCATCAGCTCGCCGCGCACCTGAGCCACCCCGGCGATCCAAGGAGGAGTCCCCATGACCGGAGTGATCCTCACGTCCTCGTAGACTCCCTGCATCCCCTGAGCGGGCAGGCCCAACCGTTCCTTTCCGAGCCGCACGAGCACCACCGTGGTGTACCCTTCCTGCTCGGAGGCCGTGACCTCCACGTGCGCCAATTGCCGCGCTCGCCGCGCGAGAATGGCCACGGCGTCGGCGCTTACCCTGCTTCGCTCCATCGCCGCGGAAAGCCTATCACCAATGGTGCCTCGACTGGTGTCGACCGTTGCTGTCTCGTGGGGGGCTACCCATGAAGGTTTTCACTCGGTGAAATAGCGCCGAGAAGATGGCGGATCTCGCCGCGTCGATCCCCGGGGCGAGGTGTCCGATCCGAGCCAACGCACCGACACCGAGCGTGTCGCACCCGATGCGACCAACGTCGCGCGTGCGCCGCGGCGTCACCGCCTTCGCGGTCGCGCTCCTGCTATGCTCGCTCGACCTTAATCAGGGACCGTGGCGACCGCTGTGAGAGAGAAGATGGAGGCCGCTCGGCTGCAGCAGGAGATAGTCAGGCGCTTCGGGCTCCGTCCCCAGGAGCGTTGGGATCGCGACCTCGTGCAGGCGATGGCGGAGCTCGGACGCCGCCACGGTCTGGACGGGCGGAGACTGGCCGCCGCGCTCTCGTCCGATCCACGGCTCATGCGCGAGCTGGCGGGGCTGCTCACGATCGAGGAGACCTTCTTCTTCCGGTTCCCCGAGCAGCTGGCGGCTGCCGTGCGCCATGTCGGTGAGCGTTGGTGGCGTTCCCCTGCGGAGGGCTTCGTGATCTGGTCCGCGGGATGCTCCACGGGCGAGGAGCCCTACAGCCTGGCGATCGGCCTCCACGACGCGTTTGGCCCGCTCGCCCGGCGCTGTCGGGTGCTCGCGTGCGATATCAACGCCGATGCCATCGCCCGTGCTCGCGAGGGGGTCTACGGGAACTGGTCCTTCCGCGGTGTCGCCCCGAACCTCCGCGATCGTTGCTTCGCGCCGGTGGACGGGGGGCGTCACCGGCTGCTCGAGCCGTTCCGGAGCCTGGTGGAATTCCAGCACCTCGCGGTCCAGGAGCTCGGGGGCGCCATCCCCGAGCGGGCCGTGGAGGTGGTCCTCTTCCGCAACGTGGGCGTGTATCTCGACGAGCCCGCGCTGCGTCAGTGCTACGCGGCGTTCGCTCGGGTCCTGCGCCAGGACGGACTCCTGATCCAGGCGGCGACCGACCCGACTCCGCCCACGGAGCGCTTCGTGCGCGGTGAGGGGATGCCAGTTGGGGCGTACCAGTTGGCCGCCCTCCAGCGTCCCCGGCGCCCACCATCCATTCGTCCTGCCCGCCTGTCCTCCATCCCACCGCCCATTCCGAATTCGCCCGCCTCGCTGCGCCCGCCACCACACATCGATGCACTGCTCCTGGGCGACCGCGGTGATCTCGAACAGGCCCTCCAGGCCTCCAATCGCGTCGTGACCGAGGATCCGACCGCGCCGGCGGGCTTCGTGCTCCGCGCGCAGATCTACCTCGCCGCGGATCGGGCGAACGAGGCTGTGGACGATCTCCGGCGCGCGCTGTTCCTCGATCCCGAGAGCTGGCTCACCCGCTACTGGTACGTGCTAGCCCTGCGGAGCGCCGACCAAACCGAGCGTGCCGAGGGGCAGCTTCGGGACCTGTTGCGCCAGCTTGCGCAACGTTCGACGACGGAGGTGCTCGAGGATGGGGTCACCCAGGTCGGCGAGCTCCGAGCCGCGCTGACGGCGATCGCGGCCTCGTACCACTAGAGCATTGGCCATATCCTGATACGGACGAGCCCATGAACGGAACCGACGGCGTTCGCGTCCTGATCGTCGATGACTCGGCGACCGCCCGTCGCGCGCTCCGGCTCGCCCTCGAGAGCGATCCGGGGATCGAGGTCGTCGGTGAGGTCGCGCGTGCTGACGACGTGCTCCATCAGGTGCGGCGGCTCCGGCCCCACATCGTGACCATGGACGTCCACCTCGATCGGCAGAACGGGATCGACGTGGCCGCGACCCTCATGCGGGAACAGGCCGTCCCGATCCTGGTCGTGACGGCGGCGAATCCGAGCTGTCCGGATCTCGTGTACCGCGCCATGGCGGCCGGAGTGCTGGAGGTGTGCGCCAAGCTGCCGGCGGCGACTTGCCCCGAGTACGTGCCGCGTCGCCAAGAGATCGTTCGGCTGGTGCGCGCCCTGGCCCGCGTGCCGGTCGTGCACCGGCGCCTGTCGGTTCGCCCGAGCGCGCCCCCTAGCTCAGGCGCCGTCTGCGCTGACCACCGAGAGTCAGCGGAGCATGGCCCCGCCTCGTCGCGCATCACGCTCGATGCCGTCGGTGAGCACCAGCGGGCGGGGCGGTTCCTGCTCATCGGTGCCTCCACGGGGGGACCCAAGATTCTCCGCGATCTGCTCTGTGCCGCGCCGCGCCGGCTCTCGCTCCCCGTCGTCCTGGCGCAGCACATCGCCGCCGGTTTCGCTCCCGGCCTGGCCGAGTGGCTGGCGAGCGAGTCCCGCCGCACCGTCCGGCTGGTAGAGGTACCCACGATCCCCGAGCCGGGAGTCGTCTACTTGCCGCCGGCGGAACGTCACCTCGAGGTCCGTGGGGGAGTTCTCGTGCCCACCGATCTACCGGGAGCGCTGCACACCCCGTCGATCGACCTGCTCTTCTCGTCAGCGGCGCGGTACGCGGCCCAAGGTACGGTCGCCGTGCTCCTGACCGGGATGGGCCGCGACGGCGCATCCGGCCTGCTCGCCCTGTCCCACGCCGGGGCCACGACCATCGCTCAGCAACTGAGCAGCTGCATCGTGGACAGCATGCCCAGGGCTGCGATCGCGGAGGGGGCCGCGCAGCTCGTGCTCACGCCGAACGAGATCGCCGAGATGCTCGTGGCGCGTTGCTCCGCGTGACCTGGTGGTCCGTGTCCTGCGTCTCGGCGTCCGGTTCCGGGAACCACGATCGCGAGAGGTGCATCTTGGGCCCCGCGACCAGCGCGCGCAGCGCGAACGCGGTCGTCACCCCCTCGCTCCCGAAGTAGCGGGATGCCCGACCGTACTTGAAGAACGCGCCCGGGGGCCACGAGCCGTCCGGTCGCTGGGCGTCCGCCACCGCCTTGAGATCGTCGGGATCGAAGAGCCCAACGTTGTCCGCCGCGGCCACGCGCGTCGCGCGCGTCAGCACGCACGTCTCGGCGCCGAATCGGCGGAGGAGGATCTCGTGGAGCGGCTCGAGGAAGCGGGACTGCGCCCGCTCGAAGTCACGCAGGAGCCGGGAGAGGAAGTAGAGGAAGGTGTCGCCGGAGGGGTAGTACCGAGTGCCGTGCTCGAACGCGCCGCTGGTGAGGTGTTCGTGGACGTACGCGAGCGAGGGCTGCGCCTCCGCCTCACGTTCCGCCCAGTAGACGAGGTAGAGCGCGTTGACGAGTGCGGCGGCGTCCAGCCGCCCCTCGTGCACCCCCGACGGCTGCTCGTAGACCTCCATGATCCCGCCCGCCGTGACATTCCGGAGCAGCCGGTCGACGACCAAGGACAGCTCGACATGAGGGTGTCCAACGCTCAGCATCAGCGCGTGCCCGACCCCCGTGCAATCGATGTCGGCCGGCAGCAGGTTCCAGTTCTCGAAGAAGTGCATCCAACCCCGCGGATTGCACGATTTGGCGACCAGGCGGAGGGCACGGGTGACGATCGTCGAGTTCTGGTCGGCGTCGAGCAGGAGCTGGCTCGCGATCATGGTCGAGAAATACTCGCGGGGAGCGAGCGTGCGTCCGTCGAAGTCTTCGTTGTCCGCGGTCCAGCTCGCGCAGCCATGCTCAGCGGCGAAGGCACGCTCGAGGTACCGGACCGCGCGGGCAACGCGCGCGGCCCGTCCGCTGACGATCGCGGGCGAGATGTCCGACACCAGCGTCGGGGTGGGGACGCGCCGGCTCACGTCCCGCCTCCCGCCGGTTCGGGGGCGGTGCCGGGCCGGGTTCCGAAGCGATAGGTCGCGCTCAGCGAGGCGAGGATCGCGTCCATGTGGTAGTTGCCGTTCATGCTGTCGGGGGGCTGGATGTCGGGCTCTGCGTCGGCGCCGCCGAACATGTAGTAGCCGCCGAGGTCGAGGCCGAGGCCGCCGAGCACCACGCCCACGCCCAGGTGGATCCCGTGCTGGAGCCCCGGGGGAGGCATGATGGGCATCGCCGTCTCCTTCGGGGTAGCGCTGCTCGCCAGGGAGTAGCCGGCGCGGATCCCCAGGGTCTCGGGGACGGCGAAGAACTCCGCGCCGAAGTAGGCGCCGACCGAGTCCTTCCAGTCGAGGGCGGTCTCGGTCTCCGCGCCCTCCGTCTCTACGACCATCGACTCGTTGGCGTCCTTGAAGAGCGCGTACCGGAGGTCGAGGGCGAGCAGCAGTCGATCCTCGAGGAGCCCCTGTGCCACTCCGAGCTTGATGATGTGGGGCACCGAGAACTCCATGGAGGTGTCGAGGTCCTGCTCGCCGACGCTCGTGTCTCCCTCCAGATCCGCTGTGATCTTGCTCCGGTAGGCGAGGCCGACGCGGGTGGTCCGGGTGGGTCGGACGAGGGCTCCCACGTGGAAGCCGAGGAAGTTCCAGTCGGATAGCTCGGTCTCGGCGGAGACGAGCGCGCCCGTCGGTGTTGGCGTCGGGGTTTCGGCGGAGTACCCGAAGCGGCTGATCCGGTAGGCGGCCCCCAAGGCGAGCCAGTCAGTGAGCGCGACGGAAACGCCGGGCGCAAGCTCGATCACGGAGAGCTTGACCGACATGGTAAGCCCGCCCATCGCGGCGAGGTCCTCATAGGTGGCGCCGAACCCCATGGTCGGGTACGCGGCGAGCCCGAGCGTGATGCGATCGTGCACGCGGTAGGCGCCGCCGACGAAGAACATCGGGCCGAAGCTCCGTGTGCTCTTCACCTCGGTGTCCGGGCCCTCGAGCGGAGCTCGCATCTGGGGCAGAAGGGGCGAGAAGGCGCCGGTGAAGGCGCCCCGGCCGACGCCGTCGAGCGCCGCGGGATTGTGGTAGAGCGCGGTCGCGTTCTCCACGTGCGCGACGCCCGTGCTGCCCATGCCGACCGAGCGGGCATCGTAGGCCGGGGGCGGCTCGGTGTTGGCGAGGGCTGCCTCGGAGAAGGTGGCGACGAAGAGCGCAACGGCGGCGGCGTATCCCTTGTTCATGTGTCCCCTTCCTTGGTTGGTTTCGGCGGCGGGTCGTGCCACGGTGTTCGCATGGTCGCGAGGGCGAGCCGGAGGTCGCCGACGGTGGTGATCTCGTCCTCCACCAGCTCGGCGTCATCGGCGTCCCCGAGGTGGTGCTGCAGCTCCTCCAGCTGAACCCGGGCCGACGCGTATCGCCGCGCCGCGCGCAGCGCCAGCACGTACCAGTACCGGGCCAGTCGGCAATTTGGCGCCAGGAACAGGAGCCGCCGGAGATCGTCGAGCGCTCCTTCGACGCTACCGCCCGCGAGTTGCAGCTGGGCACGCACGAGGTACGACAACGGATCGTTCGGTTCGAGGCGCAGCGCCTCGGTCGCGAGGAGGAGCGCCCCGTCGATCTCGCCGCGTTCGCCCAGCTCGGCCGCGCCGGCCAGCCGCGCTCGCGTCTCGTCGCGCTGCGGCGGCGAAGGGATGGTGCTGATGCTGCACTCGGGCCGCACGGAGAGGGGTCGATCGCGGCAGGGCAGGGAGGGCACCTCTCGTGGCGGAGGCCCGCGTTTGACGAAGATGCCGTTCTGCGGCTCGCCCCAGCCCTCGAGGAGGAAGGGATCGGGCGATGGATCGGTCGGCTCTTGCACCAGGAAGCCGCCGGGTGCGAGCCGCCCCGCGATCACGCGATGCCGAAGGGTCCAGTCCTCCCTGGCGTGCTCGTCCTTCGCGCAGCGACAGAGGGCCACGACGACCGAGCCGGACGGCAGCCGATCGGCCATCTCCTCGGGCGTGGCATGGTGGAACTCGACGCGCCGCCGGTGGGTCTGCGCGATGGCGTAATGCCCCGCCTCCACCCGCTCGAAATGGCGGCGGACGATGCGGTCACGAACGCCGCGGAGGAACGGTCGTTCGTAGATGGCGCCGCGCGCCGCCGCAATGGCGAGCGCGTCTCGATCCGAGCCCACGAAGCGGAGCTGCCGCGCCAGCGGCCCGAGGTCCTCCGCTGCCGCGATCGCCAGGCTGAAGAGCTCCTTTCCGGTCCCGCAACCCACCGACCAGACGACGGGATACTGCTGGTCGTCCCGAATGAGCGCCACGCGCAGGTGGTCGATCACCAGCGCTAGCCGTGACGCGCGGTCGAAGAACCGCCGTGAGGTCGGCGCGGTCGCATCGAAGTCCTCGCGCACGATGTCGGCCGAGACCGCGGGCATGGCTCCGCTCACCCTGCCCTGAGGAGCCCAATCGGACGGTACCACCGGCACGATCCCGCTCGGCACTCCCTGGGGCACGCCCGAAACCAGGCCCGGATCAGCGGGCAGCGAGTCCCCCTCCGGCGTCCTCAAGGTGAGCCGTTTCGCCCGCAGGCGACGTGCCTGGTTTCGATTCCGGGCCTTCGACATGCTGACTCCGCCAGGGTGATCTCGGACCTCGGTTCAATGGGTTCTCGCCACGGCGTCGACCCGGTTCGCGATCCTTTCGAGCCCCCAGCCCTTGCAGATATAGCCGTTCGCGCCGGCCGATTGCGCCGTGGACCTCAGCTCCGGCTCGGGGATGCTGCTCATGAAGAGGATGCACGCGGAACCGACCCCGCGGCTGCGCAGCAGGTCGACCAGCTTGGGCCCCTGGATCTGGGGCATCTGCACGTCCACCAGGATGACGTCCCACGTCCCGTTGCGCACGGCGGTGAGGGCGCCAAAGGCACCCTCGTTGTACACGACCTCGTGCCCGCTGGCGGTCAAGCGGCGGCGAACGAGATTCGCAAACAACGCATCATCATCGATGAGAATGATCCGAGCCAAGTCGCGACTCCTCAGCCAAGCTCCTGCCTCTTCGTTCGTTCACGCCCCGGTCGCTCCAGTCGAGATCGCGCGGCGCGGCCTGGAGCACCGATCGGAATGTCGATCGTCCTCGTGCCCGCGCGCAGGTCCCCGGGGGCAGCGTCCATCGCCGCTGGCGGCCGCCGGGGTTCCGGGCGCCTCCTCCGCGACCGGCGGCGCTCGCCCCTTCGCGTCGGCTCTCGCCGCGGGCTGTAGGAATTCCGGGTTTGCTTCGAATATGGCATTTCGTTCATCGCACGAGAAACCGTTGGAGATTGAGTCTCGCTGTGAGACGCGGCCGTCTTCCGGATTCACGACACCAGCGTCGAAATCCCGCCGCGGTGCCCGGTCCCGCCGATCCCCGTGCCTCACGGGATCTCGGCGTGAGAGGTGCGGGGACCAACCCCCATCTCCACCTCTGACCGCGTATTAAACCCTGCTCTTCGTCCTGGTCAATCGCCGCTGCCAACCTCACTTCGCCGCGGCAGAAATGACGAATTCCGACAGGAGGCCGGCCTGGCTGCTCGCGGCGGCGGGCGAGGCGAGCGACGAGCGCTCGAACGGCGGGTGGCGAATATGACACATTGTATTGAGGGTGGTTTCGGAGTGCGATATCGACTGGCACTGTGCCACCGCTCGTTCCATCCTGGCTCCATATGGCGCGCGCGGGCATCGCGGGAGAAGAGACAGGGGGTCCGACGAGACCCGGCCTCGAGGTGGGGATCGTGGGATACGGGGCCTATGTGCCTCGTTACCGCCTCCCCACCACCGAGCCAGCGCGCGTGTGGAACGGCTGCCGGGCGCCGCAGCCCATCCGGGAGCTCTCGGTGCCTGGTCTCGACGAGGACGTCGTCACCATGTCCATCGAGATCGCGCGCAACGCGCTCACTCGGGCCGGGATCGCGCCGAAGGACGTGGGGGCCGTCTGGGTGGGGAGCGGGAGCCACCCCTATGCCGTCAAGCCCACCGGTACGCTGGTGGCCGAGGCGATCGGGGCCGCGCCGGCGACCCTGGCCGCCGACCTGCAGTTCGCGTGCAAGGCGGGGACCGAGGCCATGCAGGCGTCCTTTGGACTGGTGGGCGCGGCCATGGCGCGGTACGCGCTCGCCGTCGGGGTGGACACGGCGCGGAGCCGCCCCGGAGACACGCTCGAGCTCACCGCTGGCGCGGGAGGGGCCGGCTTCGTCGTCGGGCCCGCCGCGGAGAGTCTGGCCGTGCTGGAGGGCTGCGTCTCCTACGTGTCGGACACCCCCGACTTCTGGCGCCGCGCGGCTGCCGCCTACCCGTCGCACGCGGGTCGGTTCTCCGGCGAGCCCGGCTACTTCCACCACATCCTCGAGGCGACGCGCGCGCTGCTCCACCGACTCGGGGCCGAAGCAGGGGATTTCGCCCACGCGACGTTCCATCAACCGAACCCCAAGTTCTCTGAACGGGTCGGCAAGGAGCTCGGCTTCTCGCGCGCCAAGCTCCGGGCAGGGTCGCTGGTGGACCGCATCGGTAACGCGTATGCGGGCTCAGCCCTGCTGGGGCTGGCCGCAGTGCTCGACGTGGCACGGCCCGGGGAACGCATCCTCGCGGTGTCCTACGGCAGCGGCGCGGGGAGCGACGCATTCAGTTTTCGTGTCGGCGACCGGATAGAGGACCGCATGGCGCTCGTGCGCCCGACCCGCGACTACATCGCGGAGCGGGTGGAGCTCGACTACGCGATGTACGCGCGGCACTCCGGCAAGATAGCGAGGGGGTAGACCGAGTATGGGAGGGTCTGCAATCATCGGCGCGGCCGAGCTCCCGGTCGGGGAGCACTGGATGAAATCCCTCGCCGAGCTCGCGGCGGACGCTGTGCGGGCCGCGCTGCGTGACGCCGGGCTCGACCGTCCCGACGCCCTCTTCGTGGGCAACATGCTGTCGGGCGAGCTCACCGCGCAGCAGCACCTGGGGGCGCTGGTGGCCGACCACGCGGGGCTCGCGGGCATCGAAGCGGTGCGGGTCGAGGCCGCCTGCGCCTCGGGAGCCGCCGCGCTGCGGATCGCGAGCGCCATGGTCGAGGCCGGCGTCCTCGACACGGCGATCGTGGTCGGCGTCGAGAAGATGACGGATCGATCCGGTCCCGACGTGACCGCAGCGCTCGCCTCGGCTGCGGACGCCGACTTCGAGGTCGATCAGGGGCTGTCGTTCGTCGCGCTGAACGCGCTCCTGATGCGCCGGTACATGCACGAATACGGGGTGAGCCACGCCGCCTTCGCGCCCTTCGTCACCAACGCGCACGAGAATGCCCTCGGCAACGAGAACGCGATGCTTCGGTTCCGCGTGTCGGCAGAGGCGTTCGGCGAGGCCAAGATGATCGCCGATCCCGTCAACCTCCTCGACAGCGCGCCGATCTGTGACGGCGCGGCCGCGGTCGTGGTGGCTTCGCGGCAGCGGGCTGAAGGACGGCGGGGCGCGTCGCGCGCCGTCGGCATCCGTGCTTGCGTGAGCGCGACCGACACGGTCGCGCTGCACGACCGGAGCGATCCCTTGCGGCTCGCCGCCGTTGCCCGGAGCGCGGGGCGTGCGTTCGAAACGGCGGGCATCGGTCGTGATGACATCGACCTGCTCGAGGCGCACGACGCCTTCTCCATCATGACGGTGCTGTCGCTCGAGGCGAGCGGCTTCGCCCCCGGCGGCGCGGGCACGCACCTCGGCGAGTCGGGGGTGATCGCGCGGGGTGGTTCCCTCCCGATCAGCACCCTCGGTGGACTCAAGGCGCGGGGGCATCCCGTGGGCGCTACGGGTGTCTATCAGATCGTGGAGGCCGTGCGGCAGCTGCGCGGCGAGGCTGGCCCAGCCCAGGTGGCAAACGCTCGGCTGGCGATGGCGCAGAACATCGGTGGCAGCGCAGCGACCGTAGTAACCACCATCCTGGAGGCAGCCGACTAGTCCCGGCCGCGGAGAGGCACGCCATGGACGGAGCGCGACAATGGAGGACCCGAGCCGCGAGGTACTCGCTCCTCGGCGCCTACTGCGGACGGTGCGACAAGCCCGAGTTCCCACCGCGCCCGCGCTGCCCGCGGTGCGGCCATGAGACCACCGAGTTTGCTTTCTCCGGCCGGGGCACGGTCTACTCCTACTCGGTCGTGCGGCAGGGACCGGACGGTTTCGCCGACCAGGTGCCCTACGTCGTGGCGCTGGTAGCCCTCGAGGAAGGGCCGCTGCTCGCCGCCCAGCTCACCGACGTCGAACCCGGAGAGCTTCGGATTGGCCAGCCCGTCGAGATGGTGACCCGACGCCTCCGCGACGATGGGCCGCAGGGAACGGTATTGTACTCCTACAAGTTCCGTCCCCCGCGAGGGTGGCAGACCGCACCCTCGGGGTAGGAGCACGACCCCTGGACTGGCCTCGGGCCTGCCGAGCGGCGGCCCGCTCGAGCTTCGCCCGAGACCGGCCGTCTTCGCCAGGTTCCAGGATGGCGATCCCAGTCTTGCGGGTCACCGCGCCCTGCGGGCGCCAGTTCGAGCTTCGCCCAGGACTGGCGGTTTTCGCCAGTCTCCAGGATGGCGATCCCGATCTCGCGGGTCACCCTGCCCTGTGGGCGCCAGTTCGAGCTTCGCCCGGGACTGGCGGTTTTCGCCAGTCTCTAGGATGGCGATCCCGATCTCGCGGATGACCCTGCCCTGCGGTAGGTCGACTGCATCAATCCGAGAGGATCAGTGTCCGGACGTGCGGACACCCGACGGCGAGCCTAGACTCGAATAACTAGCAGTCCACGAGGGGACCGGCAAGCTCGGACCCACCGGGAACGGTACCCGACGACCTGCCTCGATCAGGGGGCGTGCCGTCAGGGATTCCAGGGGGTTCAGGGGGTTCCAGGGCTCTCAGGGCCTTCTGCGGTTCCAGGGGGGCTCTCGGTGGAAACGGACGGGCCATGGATAAATCAAGGCCGCTACGAGCATTCCAGCGACGAAGCACCGCGGAACGGGGGTATGGGTGAAAGATACCGAGATCGATGCGGTCATTGCGGATCTCCAGCAGGTCGACCGACGGGCGGGTTGGCGTCGAGTGTTGCTCATCGGTGAGATCATCGTACGGCGGGTGTACGGTGGGGATCGTGATGCCTGTCGGCAGCCGAAGCGACAGGCGGTGTCCATTCGCCGGATCGCCCAGCATCCGAACTGCCCCTTTCGAAAGTCACGGCTCACCGAGGCCATCGGCGTGTACCTGCTCTGTCAGGACATGCCGCGCGTTCGCACCTGCAGCCACGTCGGGCCATCGCATGTGGCGGCGGTTCTCTCATTGCCGCCGGATCGGCAGGCATCGCTGCTCGACCGAGCCGAGCACGACCGGTGGAGCGTCCGGCGGCTGCGCGAGGCCGTGGTGGAGCTCCACCGGGTGGCGGGCGAGCGGCGGGGGCGGCCGCGCCGGGCTCCGAGCGACCGCGGGCAGCAGGAGGTGAGGACCGCCATCCAGGCGCTGGAGCGGGCCGAGGCGGAGCTCTCGACCGCGGAACCCGGGGCTTCGCTGCTGGTTCGGGTCCGGCAGGCGCTGGCCCTGCTCACCGGCGGGGAGCTGCCCGCGGGCACCGGGGCGGAGAGCCGGCGGCCCCATTCCCATCATCGGGCTCTCGGCTCGTCGCGTCGGGTCGCGTGAGCATTGCCATCGCGGAGCCCCTCACACCCGGGAGCAGCGATCGGGTCGCCTGCTGCCGGGGTGGATCAACGGGGGTCGATCCCAGAATCCGCCACAATTCGGCGCAGCCGGCCCACATGTTGTCCACCCCCGCCTGACTCCAGCACCTGTCGCGCGAGCTCCGCGGCTTCGCGCCGCCTTCCCAGCGCGACCAGCGCTTCGACCCGAAAGAGCGCCGCCTCGTTCGCGAGTTGGCGCGACGGGTATTCGCGGTCGTAGCGTTCGAGCCGGGCCATTGCCTCGGTGGGTCGCTGCGCGGCCAGCAGCGCTCGCACGCGGTCCATCTCCGCCACCTCAGCCTCGAGCCCCGGATCGACGGGCTCGCTCTCGTCACTGCTGCCGCGCGTCGTGCTGCGCAGCGGCCCTGCCGCTCTGCTGCTCTCCTCCACTGCCGAGGAGAGCATCGGCGGCTTGGCTGCCATTCGAGCCGGCTCCTCCGTCATGGGGTGACTGACCGTCGGAGCCAGGCGGTGATTGGTGATCGGGTTCTCGGGTCCGGGAGGGGAGGACAGGGTGAGCTGGTCGGCGACGACATCGCTGCCACCGATCACGGCGAGGCCCACCGTTCCGCCCACCAGGAGGCCCTTCAAGACCACTGCTGCTCCGAGCTTGGTGGTGACGGACTGGCTCCCCGCTGCCGCCTGCCACCCCATGCCGACCGTGAGGGCCCCGAGCACCCCGGACGAAAGGCCCAGCGCGGCGGCAGTCCGTTCCAGCGAGCTCGTGGGCGGTGCATCGAGGCTGGCCGAGAGCAGCAGCCTACGGTGGAATTCCTCCTGGGTGTCCTCCAGCAATCGCCGCAATTTCATTTCCCCTCTCCTGTCTGCCGAAGCGCTTCGGCCGCTCTGAAGAAGTGTTCTCGACCTCGGCGGAGACGCGACGCCACGGTCCCCAGCGGCTCGGCCAGAAGCTCGCTGATCTCGGACAGCGTCAGCCCCTCGAGCTCGAACAGTACGAAGACCTCGCGCATCTTCTCGGGCAGGGCGTCGAGCGCGCGTCCGAGCAAGACGCGCGCCTGCTTCAGCTCGAGCAGCTCATCGGCACATGGCGTGTCCTGGACCGCGTCCGGAAGTCCGATGAGCAGCTCGTGGCGGGAAGCCGCGGTGCCGTGATGGTGCTTCGAGATGCGAACCGCCGTGCCGAGTAGGAAGGCGCGCTCTGCGCCCGGACGGATGTCGTGGAGGCGTGCCGCGGCCGTGATGAAGGTCTGCTGGGTGGCGTCGTCCGCCTGAGCCACGTTGAGGCCCATGCGCAGGGCGGTTCGCCAGACCGCCGCGTGATGCGAACGCAGCATCTCCACCAGCCGCGCCTCGTCGTGGGCCGACCGTTGGGTCGGCCGGCTCGCTGCCTCCCCACGGCGCGTTGGGTCTTCGAGCGATTGGGGGTCGGGCTCGATGGTCACAGGCTACGGTAATGCTCGCGAGCGGCCGGCTTTATGCAGTCGGATCGCCGCCGAGAGCTCCCCCCGCCAATCGATGGGACCAGGATGGTGCACCACCACGTCATCGCCCGTGCCAGCGTCGAAGAGGAATACGTCACGGACCAGCGGCCGTCCGCATCCCGCTGCGGCCCCCAACGCCATCGGCCCTACGTGCCAGCGCCAGTCGACCATCGCACCGGGCGTTGCCCAGGGGCCTCGGACGGTCCGCGACCGCTCCGCGTCTCGACCACGCCCCTCGAGCGTACCCACTTCGACGAAGAGGCACGGACCCAGGCGCACGCCACCCGGGGTCCACAGCCAGGGGCAAGCGCGAAGCTCGAACGCAGTGAGCAGGAAATGTGCAGCCCCTGCTTCGCCGCGGACGGTCGCGCTCGCGCCCCGCGTGAAGCCGATCAAGGCGGCGAACGGCACCACCGAGGTGCCCTCCAGGCGCAGTTGGCCCTGTGCCGAGTAGAGCGGGTTGGGAGCGGGGGCGGTGTGCAGCTCGGCACTGCCCCCGAGGTGGACCACCGCCGAGGGCAACCCACCCTTGGCCAGGGACGTCGTCGGACCCGAAGCTGCGGGTGGCGCCGGGGGAGCGGCGGCGACCGTCGCGGTCGTCCCATGGGCAGCCGGGATCATCGTGCCCGTCGCGGCCGTCGTACCCGTCGTGGCCGCCGTGCTTGGAGTCACGGCGGCCGTCTCTTCGAACGCGAGCGGCGGCCCCGTGGCTCCCTCGTCCAGCGCCACCGCGGCGATCAGAGACAGGGCCGCCGCCGCGGCCTCGCAGGTGTCGGAGGTCACGGTCCGCCTCGTGGTCTCACCGTGCCAGACCACGGTGAGGCTCGCCACGACGCGTTCGGCGGCCGAGATCCGGACCTCTACCAACGCGACCCCATCGGCGCCGGCGGTCGCCTCGGTCACCAAGGTGACGGCCGGGTTTCGTGCGCGGAGGTGCGCCAGGAAATGCCCCGCAGATGGGCAGCCGAGGGGCGCTTCGTATCGAAGGCGGGTGGGCACTCCGGACGGTGGCGTGGGTGTTTGGCCCGCTGCCTGCCCCGCCAAGAGCAGGACGGCGACGAGCCACGAGCCCCGGGAGCATGTTCCTACCAATGGGACCCTCACCGCCGCACCCTGTCGAAAAGTCAGGCTCCCTGCGTCAGGGCTCCACCGACGTCCTACCTGCCTCGGCAGATCGCCGCCTCGGTCGAGTCCGCGTTGCCCAGGACCTGGTAGCCGTCTGCGACGAACTGCCACGCGCGGGGACAGTGGTGGCAGAGCGCGCGAAAGTGCCGCCGCAGGTCACCCGCCAAGTCGATCGCGGCCAGTCCGTCTCCGACCCGGATCGTCGCCACCACGCGCATCCGGTCCTCGGCGAAGCTCCAGTGCGTGACCAACGCACAACCGGCTACTTGCTGTTCTGCATACGATTCGGCGATGGTGGCGAGTCCCGCCAGGTTCCCCGCGTGCTCGACGTTCACTTCGGCGGCCGCGGCCAGGATCTCTCGGCGCGTATGGTTTGCCACCACGTAGACGGCCCAGGACGACTCCACGGACTAGCTCGTTTCCTCTGTCCCGCACCGCGCGGAGCAGTTCGCCCTTCGAGATGTGCCAGCTTGCCGGTCGCGATTTCCCGAAGTGCATCGGCACGAAAGAAAGTCCCGCGGGCCGGCGGGCAGACGGCCATGCTCACCCGTGGGTGCCGTCCCAATATGGTACAGGCTCGCGATCCGTTTGGCGGGGGAGGTGAGCCCTCCCTCGCATCGGCCGCGACACGCGGCCTCCGCCTCCTCGCCGCTGGACGAGCGACGGGCGCCTCCGGCGCCGATCCACCGCACTGCCGAGAACCCGCGCGTGGCGCGCGGACTCTCCGACCCCGAGCAGCAATCAGGTTGATTGCTGCGTCAAATCAACAACCTAGAGCACCGAACCGGCAGCAGACCTCTCCAGAGGCAGCGCTGGAAA
>JAFGBI010000294.1 GCA_016933275.1 Polyangiaceae bacterium
CTAGAGCACCGATCAGGTTGCCAACAGCAACGGCAGCGCTGGAAACGCGTCCGTGCGAGGCGAGGACGCGTTTCCAGCGCTGCCTCTCGAGAGGTCTACTGCCGGTTCGGTGCTCTAGGGAGCGGATCCGCTTCGCACACCGCCAGGACCTGACGCAGTGCGACGTTCGGCGTTGCGCCATCCCCGCTTGTCGGCTAATCCCTCTGTACTGGAGGGACGTGCAATGCGTCGACTGTTTAATTTTGCTATTTCATCGCTCACTGGTCTTACCCTGA
This sequence comes from Polyangiaceae bacterium, assembly GCA_016933275.1. Lineage (GTDB taxonomy): Bacteria > Myxococcota_A > Polyangia > Polyangiales > Polyangiaceae > JAFGBI01. Next base: position 276 of record JAFGBI010000294.1, read on the forward strand.
TCCTCTCGGCAGCCTCCGCTTCCGCGGCAGGCGCAGGCGGCATGGGGGGCGCCGCCGGCGAACCCGCTGTGCAGGGAGGAGCTTCCCCCGTCGCTGGTGGTGCGGCAGGTGAAGGCGTCGGTCCGCAAGGTGGGATCGCTGGCGAGCCGGTCGTGGCTGCTGGTGCTCCGGCGGCGGGCGCTCCCGCCACGGGAGGCACACCCACGACAGGAGGTACGCCCGCGGCGGCCGGCGCCGGTCCAGAGACGGGTGGAGACGCAGGCGCTCCGCCCGTGCCAGCCACCGGCTGCTCGGTGCGGCAGAACAGCGATGGCTCGGCGACGATCACCTGTGATGACGGGTCGACAGCGACGATCGCACCCGGCGACGATGGCCGGAACGGCACCAACGGACTCCCCGGTGGCCAGGGCCTCCCCGGCACCAACGGCACCAACGGCACCAACGGCACCAACTGCTCCGTCGTCGAGGACGACCGAGGGGACGTTACGATCACCTGCGGGACCACTTCGGCGACGGTCGAGGACGGCAGGGACGGCGCAGACGGAGCCTGCAGCTGCAGCACACCGGGCAATCGGGCGTCCACCGCCGGCAGCCTCTTGGCCTTGGCCGGGCTCGGGCTCGTCCTCGCACGGCGACGCCGACGGACCGCATAGAGCGGCAATCAGTTTGATTGCCGCGAAGGATCGAGGAGCCAGGGACCCCGGGTCCTCTGGGTTCTTTGCGGCATCGCGGAAGAGCGCCGGGATCGCGCCATCCTTCCCGGCCCTCGATGCTCACGGCAAATGGGGTGTACCGGTCCTCACCCCATGGTCGTAAGATCCCTGTCATGCCGAAACCACTGCGGCTTGCCCTCCTTGGGACCGGCATCGCCGCCCGTCAACTGTATCTGCCGGCGTTCCAGGCGCTGAAGCGACGTGTCGAGGTGGTCGCCTGCGCCAGCCGCAGCCGCCAGTCCGCCGAGGAGTTCGCTCGCCTCGCCGGGATCCCGAAGGTCGCCTCGACCGCCCGCGAGCTCGTCGCCCTGCCCGAAGTCGAGGCCGTGTTCATCAGCCTCCCCATCGCAGCGCAGCCCGCCGCAGTCCTCGCTGCGCTCCAAGCTGGAAAGCCGGTCCTCAGCGAGAAGCCCGTGGGGCCCTCGGTCGTGGAAGCCCAGCGCCTCATCGACGAAGCACAACGCATCCCGGTGCCTTGGCTCATCGCCGAGAACTACGCGTTCTCGCCGACCTTCCACCGCGTACTCGGCTGGCTCGCGACGGAACGCCTCGGCGCACTCCGTCTCGCCGCCGCGCGCCAGATCACGACGATGGACCCCGAAAACCCCTTTTTTCACACGGCGTGGCGCACGAGCCCCGAATTCGTCGGGGGGTTCGTGGTCGATGCCGGAGTGCACCTTGCCCACTGGCTCCGGCGTTGCTGTGGGATACCGCAGCGCATCCGCGGCGCCACTGCGGCCTTCGACCCCGCCAAGCCGCCGCTCGACAGCGCTGTCGCGACCATGGAATTCGACTCGGGAGTGCTCGGCACCTGGATCAGCTGCTTCTCCGCGCGCTACTCGGGCCCGGAGCTCGAGCTCTTCGGCAGCGAGGGCGTGGTGCGCCTCTCGCTGGAGGAGGCGACGCTTGTCCCACGCCGCGGCCGGCCGCTGCACTATCGCGCCAGCCGCTCCACCATCGAGCTCGAGCTCGCGCACTTCGCGGACGTGGTAAAACGCGGGGCGACACCGGTGGTCACCCCCGCGGACGCGCTCGCCGATCTCGCCATCATCGAGGCGATCGCCAAGGCTCGCGAGTAGCTCGAGACTACCTCCGGCCAGCCCCCTCCATCACGGAGGCACGCACGGCGTCGGTGGAGTCGAGCGAATAGGCATAGGGAGGCTCGAAGGACACCCCGCGGCTGTCCTGGGCGCCGGTCGCGTTGGCGAAATCGTTGCCGGCATGCACGATCTCCGCCGTGTGGCTGCCCGTCTCAGCGTCCTCGTCGAGCTGGAACCGGATCGGATCGCTCACGCCGTCGAAGACGTTGTTCTGGACGAGGAGCCGCGCCAGGTACCCCGCACCCACGCAGTACTCGTTGCCCGCCGCCGAGTAATAGTTGTTGTAGACGTGAACCTTGCCATGACGAACGCGGGGCATCTGAGCGAGCACGCCGTCGCCCCACCAGTTGTGGTGAAAGGTCACGTTGAGCTTCTCCGGGGTGTCCGTGTCGGTGTTCCCGCAGAGGTTGGAGTAGCGGTGGGTGTCGGTCTTCTCGACGTAGTGGAACCGGGACCAGGACACGGTGATTAGATCCGATGCCCTCACCACGTCGAGGTTCCCGTCCGCGCCGTCGACGAACTCGCAGTGGTCGATCCAGACGCAGGTCGAGCCAGTGACCTCGAGCGCGTCGAGCCCGGTATCGAGCACGCCGCCATTGAAGCGGATGTTCTTCAGGACCACGTTGGTGGCGTCGTCGACACGCACTGCCCCCCGGAGCTCCGCAGCGCCAACGCCGAGCAGCGTCTTTTCGCTGGTGACGTCGAGGAGCTGCCCGCCGAGGTCGAAGGCGCCCGACAGTTCGATGGTGCGTGATCCCTCGACCGCGACCGCTTCGAAGAGCTCGGCCACGCTGGCGGGGACGGTGGTCGGGCCCCCTTCCCCCCCCAACGTCCCCGCGGGACCGCAATCCGCCACGGTAGCCCAACCGACGAGGTCGGTCGTCGCTGCCGATCCCCCGCTCGTGTCCCCGCCGCCCGCGGCCCCGTTCCCTCCCGGGCCGCCGGTGCCCGGGCCGGCGTGAGCAATGGCCCCGGCGCGACCGCCCATCCCCGCAGCGGCGGAACCTCCGAGATCGTATTCGTAGACCCCACAGCCACCGGCCGCGCCAGACCACGCCACGGCCAGTCCGATGCAGAAGCGCGCGCGGACCACGACCCGGCCGCGCCGCGGCCCGCGCGTTCGCAACGTGAACGCGGCCATGTCCCCCGATCCCCGGCAGGTGAGCATTCGCCTTCGATGGAAGCACGGGCCGAGCGGGGTCGCTACCGGGATGATCACACCGCACGTCGTTGCGTGCCCCACCGACCGATGGCTACCCTTTCGACGGTGAACGCCCGGGGTGGCCAGGAGTCGTGCGCGCGCCGTCGCGGGTCGGGATGGGTCCTCGCCGCGGCCTGGCTCGGAATCGCCCTCGGCGGCGGCACGGCCCGCGCCGAAGCGCCGCTGCCACTCGAGCTTCGCTTCGCCGGCGCGCCTGGCTGCAACGATCGAGCGGCGCTCGAACAGGAGATCCTCCGCCGCACCGAATCTTTGGTGTTCGCCACCGACGAGACAGAGACGACGGTGGTCACCGTGCGCATCGCCAACGGGATCGATCGGGTCGATGCCACCCTGTCGATCGAAAAGGCGGGACGCACGCCGGTGATGCGAGCGGTGACCGGGCGGAGCTGTGAGGAGGCCATCGAGGCGACGGGGCTGATCATTGCGATGCTCGCCGCCCCGCGGGTCGAGGAGCCGGCGACGGCCCCGCCCCCTTCCCCCGAGGTGGCCATCTCCCACACCGTGAGCCCGGCCCCTGCCAAGGAGGTAGCGAGACCTACGGGGCGAGCCATAGGCTGGGGCGGGGGGACGGCGGCGCTGCTGGTGGCCGGTATCGCGCCAGGAACGCTCCCTGCGGTCGAGGGGTTCTTCGACGTCAGCACGCGCCACCAGGGCTGGTCTCCCGCGGGTCGCGTGGTCGTGCGCGAGGGGTGGCGCGCTGGATTCGCCCTTGGCGAGGGCCGCGTGGCCTTCCAGCTCACGGCCGCGGCCGCGCGGATCTGTCCCGTAGCGCTGCTGCCGAGCGCGCACCTCACGCTGCGTCCCTGTCTCGGCATGACCGTGGGCAGCCTGGAAGCCACCGGCTCACGAATCGAAGGCGGACGTTCCGATCGTTACCCGTGGACCGGGTTCGGCGGAGCGCTGCGCCTCGAAGCGCGCCTGTTGCCGGTGCTCTTCCTCGAGCTAGAGGCGGCGTCGGAGATCGCGGGCCATAAGAGCCGCTTCTCCATCGCCGACACAGTCGTACACCGCACCTCACCGGTAACAGCCCAGGCTGGGATAGGGATCGCGGTTCGGTCCCCCGGCGCTCGTCGAGCGGCGAGGAGGGGGTGGCCGCGGGTCGCGACCGGTGCGGGGCAGGGTTCACCTCTCCCGTCTTTGCCCCGGCTGGCGCGGCCGGTTGATCAGTCCGGTGCGGTCGCGCATTACTGAGGAGTGCTGTTCCAATGGCGCCACGAAGATCCAGCGGCCTCGACCCCGGTCCGCGGCGCCCAGCACGCGTTGCGCTTGCGGCGGATCTTCGACGACACGCACGACCTCGCCTGGCGACTGCTGCGGCGGTTCGGAGTCCCGCCCGAACGGGTGGAAGATGCGGTCCAACAGGTCTTCCTGATCACGGCCGAGCGCCTGGACGACATCCTCCCGGGGAGCGAGCGCGCGTTCGTGTACGGGGTCGTGCTCGGGGTCTCCCGCAGCATCGTGCGACGAGGTTGGCGCGAAGTCCTCGGGGACGACTCCGACCTCCGCAGCGCTGGCCCAACCGAGGCCGAGGCGCTCCTCGATCGCAAGCGACTGGTGGAGGAGTGCGACCGCATCCTCGACCGCCTCGCACCGGAGCTCCGTGAGGTGTTCGTCCTCCACGAGATCGAGGGGCTCAGCAGCGCCGAGGTCGCCCGCCTGGTGGGGATCCCGCAAGGCACGGTGTCCTCTCGACTTCGCAGAGCGAGGCAGCTGTTCCGGACAGAGGTCGAGGCATTGGGTGCAGTGAACACGTCGACGGAGGTGCACGGTGGCTGATGATCGCTTGCTCGACACCAGCAATGTCGCGCTCGAACGCGAGCTCATCCGCGCTGCGGCCGAGGAGGGTCCCCCACCGAGCGTTCGGCGGCGCGGCCTGGCCGCGCTCGGACTGCTCGCCGTGGCGACCCCGGCCGCGGCAGCTCCGGCTGCATTGGCCGCGGCTGGTGCGGGCAAGACACCCGGCGCCGCCGGTCTGCTCGGGTGGAACCTGCTGTTCAAATGGGGAATGGTGGCGGCGATGTTTGGCGGCGCGGCCGTCGGCGGGGCGGTCGCGTTCGAAGGAGCGATCGCCAACTCACCTCCAAACGAGCCAACGCCGGTGGTCCACCGCGCCTCCGACCCGGAGGGGCCCGGACACCAGTCGCAAGCCACGCCGGGGGAGTCCGGCCCGACCCGGGTGCAGGCGGAGGAGGACCGAGCGGAGGCCCTGGCGGCTCCTCCCGGACATTCTCCGGCGACAGCTGCGCCAGCCACCAGGCCGCCTCGGGGGACGTCGGGAGCCTCGTCGATTCGGGAAGAGATCGATCTCATCGACCGAGCCCGCGCCAACCTCGCCAGTGGAGCGCCCGATCGAGCGCTCGCCGTACTGCGCGACTACTCGGCGCGCCATCCGCGCGGCGAGCTGCGGGAGGAGGCCGCGGTCGTACGCATCGAGGCGCTGCGCGCGAAGGGCGACGAGCGCGCGGCCTCGGCGGCGGTGCGCCGGTTCGAGCGGCGCTTTCCCGCGAGCGCCCACCAGGATCGCGTGCTCGACGGCGGGACTCGCTGAGCGCTCGGCCGCACCTGGACCCCGGGCTCAGCTCGCCCGAGGGTGACAGGCGAAACAGCCCAGACCTTCGCCCGTGGCAGGATCGTAGGGATCGACCCCGATCGAGGCCGCCATCTCGGGCACCATTCGCTTCATCATCATCTCGACCATGGGGGGATCCTCGGCTCTAGCGCGGGCGAAATCGTCGGTCGGATCTACCGGCGCGAGGTCGGGGCTGGGCATCGCGAACCCCCGCTCGCGAGCGCCAGCGCCGTGACAGTGCCCACAGGTGAGCTTCGCGTATCGCTCCGCATCGAGGTCGGTGAAGATCGGCTGCATCTTCGGCGCGACCGCGCGCTGCATGTGCGCGACACGCTCATCGAAGCTCATCTTGGACCATTCCATCGTGGAAGCGTCCGGTGCCGCCGACGCCGAGGACCCGGAAGCGTCCACCGCCGCTCCCTCCGTCGCGTCTGGCTTCTGACTCGCGCCGCACGCGGCGAGCAGGCCCGCGAGCAGCGCCCCGGTCCTGGTCCGACCAGCGCCCCCAATCGTTCGGTTCCTCATCGGAAGACCTCCGTCCGGGCAATCCTGCCGGAAGACCCGCGTTCCGGGGACCATCCGAACGCGAATCCGAGCCGGCCGAGGAGTACGGGGCCCAGCGCGTACCGCATTAGATCGTTGAATATATTGGACAAATCACCGCTCCCCCGACGCAGGGGACTCGCCCCCGAGGACCGCGCTGGTGTCACGATCCGTGTCGGCGCAGCTGTTGCGCCGGTCCTCGACATGGTAGGTCCCCGCTGCCGCGACGTCCCGGCGTCGTCGGCGAGTCTGCACCGCTCCGATGGAACCCGACCGCTGGGTCCACCGGGACCCGGCGGACTCGGCCTGGTTCGACTCGTCCGCGAAGGACGCGACCTCGCTTCGCGTCGTCGTGGACCATCACGCCCCGAGCGGCATGGGGTCTGCTACGTTTGAGGTTTCTCTGATGGATGCGCGCCGATCGATCGTGATCCGATGTGAGGGCTCTGCCGGAGACGGCATCATCTCCCTGGGGAAGGTGCTGGCTCGCGCGGCAGCCCGTGCTGGTTACCACGTGGTGACGCTGGCCTCGTTCCTCGCGGAGGTGCGGGGCGGTCAGTCGTCCCTCCAGCTCAAGATCGGCGTCGGCAACGTCCTCTCGCCGGGAGACGATCCCGAGGTGCTCGTCGCGCTGAACGAGCAGGGGGTGCGCGAGGTCGCCTCGCACGTGACGGCAGCGGGGCTGGTCCTCGGTCCGCCGATGAACGGCTCGACTCCCGCGATGGCCGAGGGCGTGAGGGTCCTGCCCATCGACTACGACGCCCTCTCGACGGAAGCGACCGGAGGCACCCGGAGCAAGAACATCGTCGCAGTCGGGGTCCTGGCAGCCCTGATCGGACTCGACGAAGAGGTGGTTCGAAAGGTCGTCGCGGAACTCTTTGGCAAACGGGCGGCCGACGCGGAAGCCGCCAACGTTCGAGCCTGCGACGCCGGAGCGAAGGCCGCCGCTGCGTCCGAGATCGGCGATGCCTTCCGGCTGCCGAAGAGCGACGGCGTGGGCAAGCTCCTCCTCTCCGGCAACCAGGCCGTCGCCCTCGGGGCGGTCGCCGGGGGCGTGCGGTTCTACGCCGGCTACCCGATCACGCCGGCCACGGAGATCATGGAGGAGATCGCAGACCTCCTCCCCCGCGTCGGCGGGCGAATGCTGCAGGTCGAGGACGAGATCGCGTCCCTCGGCATGTGCATCGGTGCGTCCTACGGCGGGGTCCCATCGATGACCGCGACCAGCGGCCCTGGGCTCTCGCTGATGGTCGAGCTGATCGGCCTCGCTGGGATCTCGGAAACCCCGCTCGTGATCGTGGACGTCCAGCGCGCGGGCCCGTCAACGGGGATGCCGACCAAGGACGGCCAGGCGGACCTCGATCTTGCCGTCTACGGCACGCACGGCGAGGTGCCGCGGGTCGTCCTCGCCGCGCAGACCGTGGCGGACTGCTTCTCGCAAACCGTCGCGGCCGCGAACCTCGCGCACGAGTACCAGGTCCCGGCGCTGCTGCTGACGAGCATGTCGCTCTCCCACAGCCTGCAGACCGTGGAGGTCCCCGATCTCGCGGCCTTGAAGGTCTATCAGGAGACGTTCTACGCGGGACCGGCAGACGGCGAGTTTGTGCGCTTCCAACCCACCGAGGACGGCCGCCCCTCGCGGCGCTCGAAGCCAGGGACTCCAGGCGGCATCTATCGGACCGGCGGGCTCGAGCACAACGATCGCGGCCACCCCAGCTTCGACCCCGACCAGCGCCGCGAGATGGTGCGGCGGCGCAAGCTGCGCAGCCAGGCCCTGGTCGTCGCCTCCGACGCCGCGATCGAGCCGCATTCCCTGGTGCTCGGCAGCCACCGCGTCGGTGTGACGAGCTGGGGGCGAGCCGCAGCGATCGCGCGCGAGGTCGTCACCGAACTCCGCCAGGAGGGGCAGGATATCGGCTACCTCTTCCCGCACGTCGTGTGGCCCTTGCCCAAGGCCACCATCCGCCGCTTCCTCGCCTCGGGGCTCCGCACCCTCGTCGTCTGCGAGGCGAACGAGAACCAGCAGTTCGCGAACCTCCTCCGGGCAAACTTCGCGACCGAGCTCGGCCGGGCCGGGATCGAGGTCGTCACCGTCAACAAGGACGACGGCAACCCCTTCGGTCCAGGAGAGATCCGCGAGGCCCTGCGCCCGTGGTTGAGCGATGGGACCGCGACCACCCTCGGTGAGGTCGGCCCGAAACACCCCCTGGATTCGGCGGCACTCCCCAGCTGAGTCGACCACACGACGGACGCGAGAGGCAGACCATGGGAAACGTCACCGACGCCGGCACCGAGACGAAGCGCGCCGGCTTTCGCTCGAAGAACAGGCCCACCTGGTGCCCCGGCTGCGGCGATTTCGGCGTGCTCGGAGCGCTGGATCGCGCGCTGACTCAGCTCGGGGTCGCCCCCCACGACGTCGCGATCGTGGCGGGGATTGGCTGTAGCAGCCGGTTCCCGTTCTTCATGGACACCTACGGGTTCCACTCGGCGCATGGCCGCGGCCTCGCGGTCGCCACTGGGCTCAAGGCCGCGCGTCCCAACCTCACGGTGGTCGCGACTGGCGGCGACGGCGACGCGCTCGCCATTGGCGGCAACCATTTCTTCCACACCATGCGGCGCAACGTGGATTTGACCTATATCCTCATGGATAACCAGATCTACGGGATGACCAAGGGACAGACCGCCCCCACGAGCCGTCGCGGCCTCAAAACGAAGTCGACTCCCCGCGGCAACATCGAAGAGCCCGTCAACCCCGCGTGGGCGGCCCTGACGGCGGGAGCGACGTTCGTCGCTCAGGGCACGAGCTTCGACATGAATTCGCTCGCCGAAATGCTGCTCGCGGGCCTCCGGCACCGCGGGATGTCATTCGTCAACGTGCTCAGCCCCTGCGTCACCTTCCACAGGGAAGCGGACAAGCAGTACTTCAAGGACCTATCGTCGCCCCTACCCGAAGGCCACGATCCCACGAGCTACCCGGCGGCGTTGAGGCTCCTCGACGAGTCCGGCGATCAGCACCCGCTCGGGATCATCTACCAAGAGCGCGACGGCCGGGCGCCGTACGGGGACGACGTGGACGCCCTGCTCGACCACCCCACGAACGAACGAGCCGTACTGGAGCAGCTCCTTCGGCGGTACTTCTAGACCGGCAGTCAGACCGATTGCCGCGACGAGTCGACGACTCAGTAGGGTGCCAGGTACCGGAGGCAGAAGTCGAAATCGACCGCTTGGTCGTCGTCGCCGAAGACGACGATCCTCACGCTAGCGATGGGGGTCTTTCCGTCGTACCAGCCACCCGAATCGTCCCAGCAGCGCTCGTTGAGCGCGGCCCACGGCACCCGGCCGGTCGACGCCTCGATCGGGGCGCACCAGGCCTCCTCTGGGTACCCGGCGAGCCCCACCACGCGGAGCCTGAGGTTGGTACCCGCCTCGCTGGTGAGCTCGTACGCGATGCCAGAATACCCAGTGGGATCCCAACCGCCGATGGACTCGTCGCCCCCGTCCGAACTCTGATTGACACAATAGCCGAGCTCCGCAACGGTCGCGAACTCGGGGTGCGCCGCCACGGTTCCGGTGACACAGAATTCGTCTCCGGGACGGCGCCCGTGGAAGGTTTCGGGCGAAATGGTGCTCCCCAGCGAGGGCTCCTCGGTACCTGTCCACAGATAGCCCGACCATGGACCGCACTTCGCGTAGTCGCGGCGCTCATCGATCAGGGCGTCGGGTCCCGCAAGGATCACAGTGAACGCTCCTCCTGGCCCGTCGCCACCGGTGGGCGCCGGGCTTCCGCCCATTCCCCCGCTACCGAGCGGCGCACCCGTCCCCGCAGCCCCTCCCGACGAAGGGACGGTGTTCACCGCGGGACTGCCGCCGACGTCCTGACCCATACCACCCGAGCCTGACGTAGCCGGAGGGTCTGGCTCCGCGCCGGCACCACCCGTAAGGTTTGCCGTTCCCCCGCTCCGATTTCCATCCAGCCCCGAGGCACCCGCGACCGGGCTCCCACCGTCACCGCAGTCACAGACGGACTCCCAGATCCCTTCCCCGAGACAGTGCTCGACACCCAGGCGGCCCGAACAATCGCAGGACCGCGTTTGTCCCGGGTCGCACTCCCTCTTGGCCTCGGAAACGCTGCCACCACAGGCGACCAGGCCGACACCGAGCACCCACAGGCCCCCGCAGGCCTCCCTCGCTCCCCGAATCATGCTGGGTAATCCTACTCACGCTGAGGTTTCTGCCAGGACAATCGGACCCTCGCTCGTGAAACGGCCAGCACGTCGAGTCCCACCTCCCTGATCCAATCGGTCAGAGAATCCGCGCGTCACGCCCGGATTCTGGGGACGCGGTCGATCGGCGCCGGAGGCGCCCGCCGCTCATCGAGCAGCGAGGAGGGGGAGACCGCGGGTCGCAACCGACGCCGGGGAGGGTCCGCCTACCCCACCGAAAAGAAACCTTGCGCGGACGCAATCCGCCGCCCCACTCGGGTCTTGGCCCTCGCCCGCGCCAGAGCACCGATCAGGTTGCCGACAGCAACGACCCCGCTGGAAACAACCCCACGCCCAGCGAGGGTACGTGTCCAACGGCGCGTCAGGCGAGATCTGCTGCCGGTTCGGTGCTCTAGGTTGTTGATTTGACGCGGCAATCGACCTGATTGCTGCTCTGGGGGCGCGAGCAACGCACCGCGTCGAGGGCGTCCCTCGGGAGCAGCGCAACGGCCGCGCCGCGGGGCGCAATGGGGCCGCCCCGCGGCCCGCGCTGCCCCCTCGCTGGGATGAACGGTGACCTCCATCACCTCGAGCCGAGGAGAGGGTGCCTCAGATGGCAGCGGACGAACCGGTCCCGTCCATCGTGCCAATCGTCACCGCGGCACCATCGTCGGTGACGGGGGTTCGTGACGGTGGACTCGGATCCGCTTCGTCCTCCGGCGAACGGCTGGTCGTCGGGGCCCTTCCGTCCGGATCGTCCCCCGGGCGCGCCGCCTCCTCGTCGACGACCAGATCCCCGAAGCAAACCAGGTACGCCCGCCCCTTGCCGAGCACCGCCGCGGGAGCCTCCCGAGTCACTCGCCGCCGGGCGCCTCCGGAGCCGGCGTCGCCGCCGCCAAGCCGAGGCGGCTCAGCCACCTCGCTGCCAGGACGCGAACGTCCTCGAAGATGGCGTAGGTCGTCGGTGCCTGGACGAGCGTGAGGACCGTGGCGAAGGCGAGCCCGAAGATGATCGCGACCGCCATCGGTCCCCACCACTCGGGGCTGGTGCCACCGAAGGTGACGCTCAGCTTGCGGTAGTCGATGTTCATCCCGATGGCCATCGGGACCAGCCCGAGCACGGTAGTCCCCGCCGTCAATAGCACCGGCCGGAATCGAGTGACCCCCGCCTCGATCAAGGCCTCGCGCACAGGAATGCCACTCGCGCGAAGCTTCCCAACGTAATCCAGGAGCACGATGGAGTTGTTGACCACGACCCCGGCCAAGGAGATGACCCCGAGTCCGGTCATGACGATGCCGAACGGCGTCCCGGTAATGATGAGGCCCCAGAGCACGCCGACGAGAGAGAGCACCACCGAGAACAGGATGATGAACGGCAGATCGTAGCGGTTGAACTGACCCACGAGCAGGAGCGCGATGAGGGCTAGGGCGACCAGGAAGGCGTTGCCGAGAAATTCCTGCGTCTTGCGCTGTTCGTCGTCCGCCCCGCCGAGCCGCAGCGAGGTTCCAAGAGGGGTCCGGTGGCCGGCGATGTAGCCGCCAACGGCCTCGCGGACGGCGTTCTCGTTGAACCCCTCTTCGACGTCTCCCTCGATGGTCACCACCGGCTTCTGGTCCACGTGCCGAATCGAACCGCTCCCGCCGGCAAGGCGGTATGACGCCACCGCGGAGATGGGCACCGACGGCGTCCCCGGTCCCTCGCTGTCCCCGGGGATCCGCAGCGCCATCACCGACTGCAGATCGTCGCGGTAGCGGGGATGGAGCTCGACCATGATATCGTAGTCGTCCTCCCCGTCGCGCAGCTTGCTCGCCTCGGTCCCGGCGAAGGCGGTCCGCACGGTGCTGGCGATGCTCTGCGTCGAGGCACCGACACGCTTGGCCGCGCCGCGATCGATCTCGATCCGCATCTCGGGGCGTCCAACACGATAGTCATCCGTCAGGTCCGTCACCCCGGGGATGGAGGACAGCTCGCGGCGCAGCCGGGACGCGGTCGCGCCGACGTCGTGGAAGTCGTCTCCCGCGACCTCGACCGCGACGGGCGCGCCCACGGGCGGGCCCATTCGCTCCTTCTCCACGTCGATGGTGGCCCCAGGGATCTCCTGCACCGCGTGGCGCAGGCGATCGATGGTAAGACGGGTGTTCTCGATCCGGATCACGTCGCCCGCGCGTGCCTTGGTGTGGTGCGGTAGAAAGTCGATGGTGATGCGAGCCTGGTTCGCCGCAGACTGCGTGCCCCCGAAATGGCCGTCCGAGGCGACCCCTACCTCCGCGACGTAAACGTCCACGTTCTGCTCCGCCACGATCATCGTCTCCACCTGACGGGCGATACGATCAGTGGCCTCGACGTCGGAGCCGTCGGGCGTGCGGATGGTGATGGTGGCGCGGTCGGGCTCGACCTCGGGGAAGAATTCGGTGCCATGGCCGAACCTCGAGTAGGCAAACACGGTCCCCACGAACGCCGCCATCATGCCCGCGGTGAAGAGGTAGCGGTGGTCGATCGTCCATGCCAGCGTTCGGCGGTAGAGCCCCATGGCGGGGGAGATCCGTACCTCGCCGCCGCGCCGACGGTGCAGCCGCATGAGCCGTGAGGTCAGCACTGGCATCACGAACACGGCGGCGACCAGCGACGCCATCAGGACGATGATGATTGTCTTGGGGAGGTACCCCATGAACTGGCCCATGATCCCGGTCCAAAACAGGAGCGGCACGAAGGCGGCAACGGTGGTGAGCGTCGAAACGACGACGGGGACGGCGACCTGATTGGTCCCGTCGATCGACGCCGTGAGCAAGTCCTTCCCCTCCTCGTGGTGTCGGTAAATGTTCTCGATGATGACGATCCCATTATCGACCACCATACCGAGCGCCATGATGAGCGAGAAGAGCACGATCATGTTGAGCGTGTCCCCGATCGCCCAGATCACGATCATGCCGAGGAGCATCGAGAGCGGGATCGTCACCGCGATGAAGAGGCTGCTGCGCAGCCCCATGAAGAACAGGATCACGCCGACGACGAGGATGAGCGAGGTGATGATACCGCTCTCGAGCTCATTGACCGTGTCCTCGATGAACCGCGACTCGTCCCCCAGCGCACGGTAGGTGACGCCAGCAGGCCAGTTCGTGGCATGCGCGGCGGCCACTACCTTCGCCTCCTTCGCGATGTCGAGGATGTTGGCGCCGGCTCTCTTCTTGATGGCGAGCGACACCGCCGGTTCGCCGTTCATGCGGGCGTAGGTGGACTGGTCCTCGAAGCCGTCCACGACCTGGGCCAGGTCGCTGACGAACACCGGACGGTCTCCGACGCGGGCGACCGGGACCCGCTCGATCTCCGCAGCCGTCTCGAACTCCCCGGGGATCCGAATGAGGTAGTTGGTGTCACCGGCGCGGACCTCACCACCCGGGATGTTGACGTTCTCGCTGGCGATGGCGTTGATCACCGCGTCGAGGTCGAGGCGGTAGTGGCGGAGCCGGTTCGGATCGACCTGAACGCGGATTTGGCGGGTGCGACCGCCCGACAGATCGGTGTCGAGGACCCCTGGGATCCGGTCGATTTCGTCCTGCAGCGCCTCGCCCAGGGCCTTGAGCTTCACGTCGTCGAGCGGGCCCGCGATGGTGAGGATCAACATCGGGAAATCGGAGGTCGAGATCTCGTTGACCTGCGTGTCCTCTGCGTCATCCGGCAATTTCGTCTCGGCCGTGCTCACGCGGTCCCGGACCTTCTGGAGCACGTCGTCGATGGCGACTTCAGGCTCGAACTCGAGCACGACGAGGCTAACGCCCTCAGCGGACGTGCTCTTCATACTCTTCAGGTCCTTGAGACCGGCGAGCTCGGTCTCGAGGGGAATGGTGAGGAGGCTCTCGACGTCCTCGGGGGAGACACCGGGGTAGGGCGTCGTCACCATCACGATCGGGATGTCGATGTCCGGGGCGGCCTCACGCGGAAGCCTGGCATAGGTGAGGAAGCCGAAGAAGAGCATGGCGGCCACGGCAAGGTACACCGTGGCCCGCTGGCGGATGATGGAAGAGATCATCTCCACTCCGGTGCGGAAGGCAGGTTGTGGGGTTCTCGAATGGGTCAGTCGAAGACGACGCGCCCGAGCGTACAGCACGATCCCTTGCGGGTGATGAGGAGCGGATCACCATCGGCGAGATCGCGGTGACCGGTGGTGATCAGGTTCTCACCGGGAGCGAGGCCCGTCATGACGACGATCTGGTGTCGGACCAGCGGTCCGAGGGTCACCGTGCGCCACTTCGCGACGCCGGCCTGCTCGACGAAGACGCCCACGTCATCGCCGCGGGTGACTAGCCAATCCTGGGAGATGACGAGCCCGTTGCCGTCGAGCTCGGTCGAGAGGGACACCGAAGCGATCATCCCTGGAAGCAGCTGGCGACCCGGGTTCGCGACCTCGACCTCGGCGGTGAAGGTGCGCGTGCTCAAATCGGCCGCCTTCCGGATACGCTTGACCTTCCCGGTGAACCCCTGGGTCAGTGCATCCGTGGTGACGCGAGCCTCCTGGCCCTCGCGCAACGCGACGATATCGCGGTCGGATACGGAGACGGTGACCTTGGCGGGATCGATCTGGACGACGCGGACCAGCGGCTGCGCCGCGGCAACCTCGCCCACCTCGGCGTCGACCTCGACGACGACGCCGGCGAACGGAGCGGTGACGACCGACCGCGACACAGCGACGGCTTGTGACCCGAACGACGCTTTGGCTGCCTGCCAACGCGACTCGGCCGCGTCGACCTCGGCGGAGGGGATGGCGTCGCCGAGCGCTCTGGCGCGTTGATACTCGCGGCTCGCCGTGTATAGCTCGACCTTCGCCTGATCGAGCACGGCGGTCTGCGTCGAGGAGTCCACGCGCACCAGGAGCTGCCCGGCGCGAACCTGGTCGCCGACCTTGACGTGCACGCTCTCGATGTACCCCCCGCGCGGCGCCCCCAGCTGGGCATCCCGTTGGCCCTCCACCTCGCCGGGGAGAGTCAGCTCGAGCTTCGGCTCCGACGGCGTGACCTTCGCCACCTCGACGCGGGTCGCCTTGGCGTTCGGCGCGGTGCGCTCGGTCTTGGACGGGGATTGCGTGGCACCGGCGGTGCCACATCCAATGACGAGCAGAAACGTGGAAGCAAGCCAGATCAGCTTCATCGCGTGGTCCTTCGCGCAGACGTACGGTTCTTGCGGTGTTGGTCGCGGGTGGGTCGGTTCCGGCAGCTCGCCGTTGACTGAACCATCCCGCGGGCGCACCGACCGTTTCGGATGTGAGTCGCGCTCGACCTCCGCGCAACCCGCAAACCCAAGGTCTTGTCGTTCATCCCGCATCCAACCTCGGATTTTGGGCAGTCGAGGCTCGATCGGAACCCCCGGCAGGCACCGCCGCCGGCACCGAATGGGGCTCGCCGGGTCCCGATCTTCTGTTGGAACTGGATCCGGCCTCCGGGTTCTCCCCCGAGGACCGCATCCCCTGGCCAACGCGCCGCCGTCCGTAGCCGCCTCCGCACCCCGAGCCGAAGCGGGGAGGGCCCGCCGAGGATCGAGGCCGGACGCCGCGTCCGGCCCAAGGACCACCACCCCCTCGCCGGTTGGCGGGTGCTCGGTCCTGGGCGGTCCCGGTCCGGAATGGGCCCGAGATCGCACACGAAGCAGCCCGCGTCGCACGGCATGGTGGCTGCCTGCGAGGAACGATTTCCCGACCGGCAAGGCACGACGACGGGTCGCCTGCCCGTGGAGAGCAGGGAGTCCGGGAGGACCGTTTCCTGCCGTTTCCGCCCCCTCACTCGAACGCCGGTCGCAGGGGTGTACGGTCGTCGAAGGTGACCGCGCGGAGCGTGAGCGCCCTGAGGCTCGCAGGCGAGAGTTCGAACCGCACCTCGTTGATGCCCGAGGCGAACGCGCCCCGTGGCACCTCGAGGACGAGCGGGCCCTGCCCTGGGAGCAGCTCTCGGGCATCTCCGCACCAGTGGGTGCGACCGAGGGGCGGACGAAGGCCGACGCGCAGGAAGATGGGCTCCGTTACGGTGGCCACGACGGCAAGGTGCGTCGCCTCCCGCCACTGCGCGGCGAAGACGAGAGAAGGGTCGAGCTCGGTCGGGCGCATCCCACCTTCGACGGGGACAAGCCCGCGCGCAAGGCGCTGGGCAGCGGGATCGACGAGGAAGAGCCCCCGCGGACCGAACTCGAGCGAGCGGAAGTCGCGCACGTACCAGCGCGGGAAGGCGGCTTCCCCGAGGCGAGAACCGGGCAGGCCGTAGCGGGCCCGAAAGAGCCGTTCGGCGGGCCACAGCGCGACGCCGCCAACCGTGTCGTCGACGAGAGCCCAGAACCCCCGCGCGGCGCCACCGTAGAGCTCGGCCTGGGTGAGCGGGCGCTCGCTCGGAACCATCCCGCGCGGGACTCCCCACGCGTACCCCACCCCGTAGACGACCGCAGGAACCGCCGCGGCAAGGCCCAGGGCGGTCACCGCACGGGAGGCCTGCCCGAACCAACGGCGCACGGCGTCGAGCGGGTATGCCGCAAGAAGAGCGAAGAGCGGGGTGAGGTTCGTGAGGCGGCGAGCCGGCGACCAATCGAGGGCTGCCGCGCAGAGCCACCACTCGAGGCCGGCGATCCCAAGCAGCGGCAGCAGCAAAGGCGCGCGATTGCGATCGCGGAGCCCGAACGGGAGTCCGAGCACGGCGAGCCACACCACCGGGAAATGGAAGAAGAGCCCCTCCTCACGATCGAGAAGCATGAGCCACGGGTGGGCCTGACCGAAATCGATGAAGTACCGTCCGTGCGTGAAGACCAAGGGACTCCCGTAGAGGTACCGATAGATGACCCCCATCGTCCCGAGCCCCACCGCGAGCCCGCCGGCGGTCGCCACCAGCGCGGGGAGCAGACGGCGCGGATGCGAGCGATGCGCGACGAGCGCCACCGCGACCGGGACCGACGCGAACGCCGCGTTCGAGATGCGGTGGAGAACGGCAGCCGCGAGCGCCAGCACTACCCATGCCCAGCGGAGGGGGTGTGACGGGCCTTCGATCGCGCGCACCGCCGCGAGGAGGAAGACGGTGACGCAGGCGGCGTCGTGGACGTGGGAGTAGCTCGGCAGCACGCTCGCCACCCGCATCGCCGGCCCTCCGAAGACGAGGAGCGCCACCGCGAGCGCAGCGATCCCGTCTGCGAAGCGTCGACGCAGCAGGCGATAGGCGGAATACGCGGTCACGGCGAGGAGAAACGGAGCGATGCCGAGGGCGAACGTCGACCACGGCGGGCCGCACGTCCCGTCCGGATCCCCGGGCAGAAACGCCCGGGCGACGAGGAGCAGCGGCGCCCAGAAGAGCGCGGGCCCCGGGTAGAAGATGTTGTCGGGATGGCCCGTGCCCCGATCGATCCCGACGGCGAAGCGGTCCCCGCAGAGGCGGTAGTCGTTGGCAAAATCGATGTCCCCGTCGAAGACGAGCGAGCGCGCGTAGAGCCACGAATACGCCCCGTCCGAACCTGGCGTGTGAACGCCAGGAGTCGCAAGGTAGAGCGCCATGGAGGCGACGAGCGAACCCATCGTGACCACGATGCCGAAGCGTTCGGGCGCGAGCCGGTCGTTCACGGCGCGCCACCAGCGCCGAACCCCGCCGGCTCTCCCCTTCCCGCCCACGATCCCGTCCTGGTTCAAGCTCGGCGCTCCACGCGGCCGAGCGACTCTAAGTCGGCAAACGCGATTCTGGAACAACCAGCGCCGGCGCGCAGTATCCGGCCGGCGAGCGCGCCCGCGGCCCCCGAAGGCACCCCCAGCCTGTCGTTACCAGAAACTCGTCCGCGTCGAAATCCTTGAGGATCTTGTGATGGCGGGGCACGCCAATCCCCTGTCGCCGAGCACCCCGGCAGGTCAAGCTGCGCCCTTCACCCGGCAGCGCCACTCATCGCGGCCCGGCCGCCGTGGCCCCTTCCCCCCATCGCTCGATTTGGGTCGAGTCGCTTAGCGGCGTGATCTTGACCGGATCTGGAAGGAAGAGTTCTTCAATGTTCTCGTGGCCGTCAGCAATCAGGCGTCAGCGATCAGGGTCTCCACGTTCTACCTGACCGCTGACCGCTGACCGCTGACGGCCTGCCCTGTTTGGTTCCGGCTCCGCCGGCTTAGGTTCTTGACCTGACGCAGCAATCAACCTGATTGCTGCTCCAAGCGTCCTTCTCGTCCGAAGTTCGCCTCGTCGAACGGCTCGTTCGCAGTGGCGAGCGCCTGGTCAAGTTGCTCCGGCGACGACGGCGCAGCAGCGGCGCAGTCCTCAGGCAGAGAGAGGCGCTAGACGATAGCGGAATGGAACGTCTGAGTGGGTGGGGTCTCCGGAGCAGGCATTCCGAACTGCCCACCGAAGGGGCTGCTGTAGGCGGACTCCAGCTCTCCGTCGTGCCATACGCAGAGATCGAATCCGTGGTCCTCGGCGAACGAGTACTCGAGCACGCTCCCGACGGAAACGCTCAGCGGCTGGGCAGATTCCCAGTCCGCAACGATGGTCGACGCCACCGCGTTCGACTCGACAATGGCGCACGGCTCGTTCGACGATCGAAGGGCGCTCGACGATGCGTCGCTGGCGACGCCGTAAACGTGCAGGCTGTTCGAGGACTCACTCATCGGTATCTGCTCCAGCACTGCGGCGACCCTGCCGGACGCGCCCGAGAGCGCAAGCCGTGCCAGGCGCATCACGTTCCCCGTCAGCCACGGACACGCCATCCGGCACAAGGGCCATGGGGGAATGCGGAATCGCGTTCTATCCCTACAGCGTCCCCAGCGCGACCAACTCGCGGAACCGATCGAGCACGAGATCGAAGCTCCGGAAAGGAATCGCTGGCGCCGGCGAGTCTCTCCCCCTAGCCTCCGCTTCCCCGCAGTGTCGCGCACGCTCGAGCCGCGTTCCCGCGGTCCGCCGCGGGCCGACCGAGGAGCACAACCGTGACCAACAAGCGTGAGACTGACGAAGCCGAGCAGCGAGGAACCGCAACGGGTGAGCAACGCGAGGACAGCGAAGCTGAGGGTGACCCTCCTGCGAGCCTCGCCAGTGAGCCGAGGGCGCCGAAACGATCCCGCCGTACCGACGGCGAGCAGCCTCCCGGCAAGAAGAAGCGAAGCAAGCCGAGCGGCCACGCGGCGCGCCGCGCAGCGACGGACGGCCCCCGCGCGGTGTCCGCCAGCCCCGAACCCGACACGAGTCAGGCGGGCGGCAGACAGGTCCTGTTCCTCGCGCTCGTCACCCTCGCTCTCGGCTTGGTCGTCGGCTGGTTCGCTCATGATGCCAAGGCCAGCAGCCACTCCCCCGATGTCGCGGGGACACCGGCACCCTCCGGGAGCGCGACCGCGGGCCGTGCCTGCGAGCAGTGGTCAGGCGCCGTCTGCAAGGAGGCTGGTGACTCCTCCGAGGCCTGCAGCCAGGCCCACGCCGGCGCCGAGCTGATGCCCGAGGGCGCGTGCCAACTCGCTCTCCAGAGCCTTCCGACGACGCTCGCGAAGGTCAAGAGCTCACGTTCGACCTGTGATGAGCTCGTGACCAAGCTCTGCGCGGACATCGGTCCCGAGACGGAGTCGTGCAAGCTCGTCAAGGAGAAGACCCCGAGCCTCCCGGCCACCCAGTGTCAGCAGATGATGGACTCTTATGCCGACGTCCTCGGCGAGTTCCAGACGGTGGAGAAGAGGAACGCACCGCTCACGGCTGAGGTTGCAGCGGCCCAGGCTGCCGGCAACGGCCCGTCCTTCGGTCCCCGGAACGCCAAGGTCACCGTGGTCGAGTACTCCGATTTCGAGTGCCCCTACTGCAGCCGCGCGGCCGAAGTGGTGGAGCAGCTGAAGAAGAAGTACTCCGACCGTGTGCGCTTCGTCTTCCGACAGTTTCCGCTGCCCATGCATCGCAACGCAGCGCTCGCCTCCCAAGCGGCGTTGGCTGCCCACGCGCAAGGAAAGTTCTGGCAGCTCCGCGACAAGATGTTTGCGAACCAGCGGGCGCTCGACCGCGAGAACATCGAAGGCCATGCCAGGCAAATCGGGCTGGACATGGCCAGGTTCAGGAAGGCCTTGGACGACAGCAGCTACGACGCTGCCGTGAAGGCTGACGTGGCCCTCGGCGAGCAGATCAGTGTCTCGGGCACACCGACGATGATCGTCAACACCAAGCGCGTGCCGAACCCCACCGACTACGCTGCAATCGCCATGTTGATCGACGGCGAGCTCGCAGCGGCCAAGTGAAGTCTGGCGTCGATGCTGCCCGATCGCCCTGGGGAGCGGCCGCACCAGACGTCCTCCGCGCAAGAGCACCGATCCGGTTGCCAACGGCAACGGCGCCTCGGGCGAGATCTGCCGCCGGTTCGGTGCTCTAGTCCCTTCGCGGTGTGATCGCGACCGGATCTGGCAGAGAATTCTTCAACGTTCGCGTGACCATCAGCAATCAGGCGTCAGCGATCAGGGTCTCCACGTTCGACGTGACACCTGACCGCTGATGGCCTGGCCTGTTTGGTTCCGGCTCCGCCGGCTCAGGTTGTTGATATGACGCAGCAATCAACCTGATTGGTGCGCTCGGGAAGGGGCGCCGGAAGCCCGGCAATGGGAAGCCGGATCGCAAACGTGGTGCCCTCGCCTTCGACGCTGGCAACGTCGATCGTACCGCCCACGCGTTCGACCAGCCGCCGCACGATGGCGAGACCAAGACCATTGCCCTCCACCGCGCGCGTCTCCGGGCGTGGCTCGCGATAGAACTCGTCGAACAGGCGGGGGAGGTTCGACGCGCGGATGCCAATGCCGGTATCCTGGACGGCGATCATCACGAAGCCCGCGGCGGTCTCCCCACGCACCGACAGCGACCCCTCGTCGCGGTTGTACTTCGTCGCGTTGCCGACGAGATTCCGAAGCACGGTGCGTAGGTCCTCCTCACCGATCGCCGCGTTCGGAAGGTCGGGCGCGAGCTCGACCGACCACCTCAAACCACGAGCGTCGATGCGAGCCCGGTGTTCTTCCACGGTCGCCGCCACGGCCGCCGCGATCTCGGAGCCCAGGGGTGGGATCGGTGGCTGTCGCTCGAGATCGATCTGCAGAAACGAGAGGAGATCGCCGATGAGCTCCGCCAGGCCGTCGATCCGGGCACCGGCGCGGGCCAGAAGTGGTTGATATGCCGCCAGGTCCGGTCCGAGGCAGCCGTCCACCGCTACCTCCACCAGGCTCCGGATGGCGCCGAGCGGCGCGCGTAACTCGTGCACCATCGTGCGGATGAATCGCGACTTCTCGAGCGCCATCCGGCGTAGCGGTGTCGTGTCGGCGATGGTCAGGATGCGACCGAGGACCTCGCCGGAGTCGGACCGAAATGCCGCTACGCTCGCCATGGAGCAGTGATCACCGCGGTCGAGCTCGCGGACGGCGTACTCTGGGGCGTCCTGCGCCAAGAGCTCGCCCACACCGGCGAGTTCGGGGAACCCGAGGAGCCGCTCGGCAGGGGCGCCGAGCAGCGCTTCCGCGGGCTGGCCGAGGGACTGCGCCATGGCCTGGTTGGCGAGCGCGTGGAGGGTCGTTCCCGACGCGCCCTCCGATTCGAGCACCGTGACCGGCACCGCAGGAGCGATCTGGGCGACGACGAAGGCCTCGCCCACCATGCAGCTTCGCTCGTCCATCACCACCATCCCGCCCGAGCCCATCATCGCGCCGAGCCTCTGCAACGATCCATGGTCGGCTGGCACATCGAGCTCCGCGCGCGGGATGCAGCCCCCGCTCGGGCCGCCGATCTGCACAGCCTTGATCTCGTGTCCCTCGGGCGCGCCGCCGCCGATGTCTTCGATGATGGTGCGCAATGGGATCCCGATGGGCACCTCCACGAGCCCGGTGTTGCGGATGGTCCCCGAGAGAGCGAACACCTTCGTCCCGGCCGCGCCGTGCAGACCGACCCCCTGGAACCACTCGGCGCCCCGGAGGACGATCGCCGGCACGTTGGCCAGGGTCTCGACGTTGTTGAGGACGGTGGGCTTGCCGAAGAGGCCGGATACCGCCGGGTACGGGGGACGGGGACGGGGCATTCCCCGTCCCCCCTCGCCGACGCCGACTGCACCGCAAGCTGCAGTCAGACCCTCTACGGCGCCCCGCTCGACCCCGAGGATTGCGCCAACGGGATCGACGACGATCTCGACGGTGACACCGACTGCGACGACACGGACTGCGCCGCGGGTTGTGTCTCGCCCCTCTACGGCATCCCGATCTACGCGATGCCCATGGACTACGGCCTGCCCGAGTAGCGCCCAGGCTTCCAGAGATGAGCCGCTGGCCGGAGCGATCCGCGCGTGGAGCCCGTGCCACGAGCAGAACCCATGAGCCCACGAAGCTCAAGGGGAACCGGCGCCCTCGCCCTTGGCGCCACCCGTCTCGTCACTGAACACGACCGAAACGTTGGCGTAGCCGAGCTGGCGGACCAGCGCGGTCACCACCGTGCGCGCGTTGCGGCGCGCCTGCCCGAGGATCCCCGCGTCAACGGCCGCGCGCTCTAGCGTGGACTCGGCCTCTTGGCGCGCACGCGACTCGAGCGACTCGGCGCGAGTGGCGAGCCAATCCTTGCTCCGGGCATGAACATAGCTTTGCTGGTTGTCGAGGCGCGTGGTGAGGATTCGCGGGGGAGGCAGCACGATGCGCACGCGACCTGCCTCCGGGTCGACCTTCACGTCCTCGTCCCGCAGGCTCAACAGATCGACCCCGGCGCGCACCTGTCCGTGAGCCACGAACAGGAGCTTGTCCTCGACGGTGAAGCCGAGCGTCCCCCAACTCTGTTGCCGTTCTGAGACGTCGATCACCCGGCCCAACGTCTGCTCCACTGTCGCGAGCTCGGCGAGATCGCGCACCGCGGCAGCGAAGTGCGGCGTCGGTCGCACGACGACCGAGGCGGTCGGGGTGGGAGACGGCTCGGGAGCGCCACGAAAAAGGGTGGCCCCGAGCAGCCCGCCGGCCAGCAAACAGAGCGCACCGACGCCCACCAGCACCGCGAGGCCGCGGCCCACCCGCGGCCGCGAGGGCCCGGATCCCGCGAGACCGGGCCTCCCCCATTCCTCGGATCCGACAACCCGCGCCGAACCCTGGTCCGTCGTTGCCCCGCTCGCCCCGTTCCCGTCCGCCATGGTGCAGAAACCTCTCGCAGCCATCCTTCTCGGTCAACCCCGGCAGCAGACCCAACGAGAGGTTCCTGGGCGGTCGAAACCCCACGGGCCGCGTCGGTGCAGACACCCGCCACCAACAGCATGAACCGCGGCAAAGTACCGATCAGGTTGCCAGAAGCTACGGCGCCGCCGGAAACCCAGCCATGCCGGGAGAGGGTACGTTTCAGCGGCGCGGCTGGTGAGCGCGGCTGCCAGTTCGGTACCCCACCACGCCACCCAGCCAGACGAAAGCCCCGAGGGATCTCCTGGCAGATTCGGTAACGATCGCGCCGCCAAGAGCCTACTCCCCCTTCGCGATCCCTATCGTCGCGTACACGCGATCCAGCCCAACCCCGAGCGTCGGGCGGGCGATGCCGTCGAGCGCGGCGCGCTCGCCAACGAAGTGGAAGGTCCGCTGCGTGTGGGTGAGCGAAGCGCCAGGGGCCAGGAACGCCGCCGGAGAGCTGGTTTCGATCTCGTAGAACCCGCCGAGCGGGGGCGCGCCGGGCGCGGTCGGTCCGTCGTTGTAGCTGTTGATGACGTCTCCCGCGAACGGAAGACGCTGTCTGTCCCACATGCTGTTGACGTAGTCAGTGACACCCGCGGGCTGGTCGAAATTCACCAGGGTCAGGAGGCGGGCCGACTCGGAGTGGCTGCCAGCCCATTCGCGCGCCCGGGTCGCCCCGAGGCCGATCTTACCGCGGTGCTGCGCGTCGCAACGGAGGACCAGGAAGCCCTCCCCCTCGTTCACCCACAGACGATCCGGGGGGATCTTGCCGAAGTAGGCGTCGTTCACGATCGGGCCCTGACCGGAGCGGTCGAACGGGACGACCACGAACGTGTCCGGAGACGGGTTGAACATCGAGAGGATCCAGATGCTCAGAGCCCCGGTCTCCTTGGTCCATGCGCGCTGGCCCAGGTTGGTGATCCGATTCTCGGAGACGAATGCGACCCAGTCGACCCGACCGAGCCCCGCGCCCGCCGCTCCCAACGCCGCGCGCGCCTCGGTCGCGTCCAGCACGCGAACCGTCCGGCGCACCCCGAGATCGAAGACCACTCGCGAGTAGTTCGTCACCGTCAGGCGACGGGTGAACGTGACGTGGCGCGGCCCCTGCTCGGTGATCTCCCAGGTCCCTTCCTGGAACCCCGCCGGGGTCTGCCAGTGTCCGAGATCGAAAGGCGCTCCGGGTGGGAAGTAGAGGCCATATTGGCCACCCTCCGGCCCGAGCCAGAAGCGGTCCTCGCCACCGTAGTTGTCGAACCGGGTACCGGTCTTCCCCGCCTGGACGAAGGAGCGGTTGAGGTAGCCGAGGCTCGCCCCGGTGGGCGCCACCGCGCTCGTCATGACCCGCCCCTGATACTCCGCAGAGACGACCACGCGACCCCCGGACGGTGACTCTAGCAGCAGCGGCTGACCGTGCTGCATGAGAAACTCGGCGTCGGCGATGAATGACGACCCAACGGTTGGCTCGCCAACAGGGGATGATGAATCGGCGTGGGAGGGCATGGAAGGCTCCGTGGCGGCACCGCTCGGTGTCGGGGTCGAAGGAGCAGATGGCGGAGATAGGGAGGGCGTCTCGGGCCGCGACCAAGGCGCGCATGCGATCGCAGTGCCCGCAGTAGCAAGCCACAGGATCGCCGCCCCGTGGCGAACACGGCGTCGTGACGATCGGGCCTGACCGTCGAACCGCAGCCCCCTGGTTCCCTTCAGCACCATGGGTGGACGGTATCTCCCCCAGCCGGCGATCGACAACGGCCGCCGACTCCGAGGCCGTTTCTCCGAGCGAGCCCGCGCTCGCCGCGCCGGGACGCCCTGAGTCCGCCGCTTCCATTCGACGCGGTGGGTCTCCGAAGCAACAAGCCCGTTGGCGGAGCGATCGTCACCGAGACGGCTGGGACATTTCGCAACGTTTTCGTGGCACTCGCCCCCCGCCGGCAGCGATCGGGGGCTCCGCGCTCTGGCCGAGAGCTGGCTGCTGATGGCCAGTCTGGTACTGGCCCCGCCGGGAAAGGTCAGGGGAAAGGGGGTCGAGGCGAGCGACCGAGACCAGCCCGGCGACGTGCCGCCGCCCTCCCTGGTCGGAGCGGATCGCTCCTGCCCCGAGAGGGGCTGCCCCTTGGGCACCGAACCGTCTGGCGACACAGGACCCATCCTATTTCCAAGGATGCCGTCATATATCACGGCAACCGCAAGGAGGTTTTCGAAATCGCAGGTGAAAATGGTTTCTGGCACGCCGCTTGCTTAGACGGCACCCCCTGATGGATCTGACGAGGGCCGGGATCACGCTCGCTGTCCTGATCGGGGTGCTGGGGCTATTGGTCTTCACGTCGCTGGGCGCCGATGCCGTCCTCCTCGCTGGGCTCGCCGTCGTGGTCGTCACCGGAGTCGTCGACACGAGGACGGCAATATCGGGCTTCTCGAACGAGGGCATGCTGACGGTCGCCGCCCTCTTCGTGGTGGCCGCCGGGGTGCGCCAAACCGGAGCGATGTCACGCGTCGCTGGCCTCTTGCTCGGTCGCTCCCAGAGGACCAGGGTGGCGCTCGCGCGGCTTCTGTTTCCGGTGGCGGCGATGTCGTCGCTGCTGAACAACACGCCGATCGTCGCCGCGCTGCTCCCCGCCGTGAGGGAGTGGGCGCGCCGGCACGAGAAGCCCGCCTCGAAGCTGCTGATCCCCCTGTCCTACGCCGCCATCCTGGGCGGCACGGTCACGGTGATCGGAACCAGCACGAACCTGGTCGTGACCGGCCTCATCCAGAAGAACCTCGCGTCAACCCCCGGCTTGTCACCGATCGGGGTCTTCGACATCTCCCCCATCGGAGCCACCGTCGCGATCATCGGCTGCCTGGTGCTGGTTGCGTTCGGTCCGTGGCTCCTCCCCGATCGCCGACCTGGGATCAGCCACACCGACGATCCGCGACAGTACACCTCGGAATTCCTGGTCGCCGCCAAGGGACCGCTCGTCGGCGCGACGATCGAGGAGGCAGGCCTCCGCCACCTGCCGGGTGCGTTCCTCGCAGAGCTCGGTCGCGGCACGGCAGTGCTCCCTGCGGTCGAGCCGACGACTCGGCTGGAGGCCGGAGATCGGCTGGTGTTTGTGGGACCTCGCGAGGCAGTGATCGATCTGCAGCGGATCGCCGGCATCGCCCCCGCCCCCAATCAAACCTTCCAGCTCGACGCTCCGACGCGCGAGCGCAGCCTGGTAGAGGCGGTGGTCGCCCCGGGGAATCCGCTCTGCGGTCGCTCGATCCGGGAAGGGGGATTCCGAAAGCAATTCCACGCCGTCGTCATCGCGGCGGCCCGCGACGGGCATCGCCTCGGCGGACGGATCGGAGACATCGTCCTCGAGCCCGGCGACGTGCTCCTCCTCGAGTGCGCGACCTCGTGGGTCGAGGATCAGCGGAACCGGCGAGATTTCTACCTCGTGAGCGAGGTCCCGGACTCCGCAAGGTTCCGCCATGACCGGGCGTTCATCTCGCTCGTGATCCTGGTGGCGATGGTGCTCGCCGCAGCCACCGAGCTCACCACGATGTTTCGCGCCTCGGTGGTCGCAGCGGCCGCCCTGGTGCTGACCGGCTGCTTGACGGGCACAGAGGCGAGAAGGTCGGTCGAGCTCACCGTCTTGGTCGCCATTGCCTCGGCGTTCGGCCTCGGTGAAGCCATCCGAGCTTCGGGACTGGATCGCGCGCTTTCGGAGTCGATCATCTCGCTCGGCGCGAGCTCTCCCTACTCGGGGATGGTCGCCATGTACGTCGCCACAGCCCTGCTGACCGAACTCGTCACGAACAACGCGGCGGCCGCGCTGATGTTCCCGTTCGGGCTCTCCCTGGCAGAGCAGCTCGGCGCGAGTCCGATGCCCTATTGCGTCACCGTGATGTTCGCGGCGTCAGCGTCCTTCTCGACGCCGATCGGGTACCAGACCAACCTCATGGTCTACGGTCCCGGCGGCTATCGATTCACGGACTTCCTTCGCATCGGTATCCCGATGCAGATCGCGGTCGGATTCGCGAACTGTCTGCTCATCCCGTGGGTCTTCCCCTTCTGAAGCGGCCGATGCGCCGGGCACCCCGGCGCGTGAACCAGATCGGGCACGGAGGATCTCGGCCTCCTCGCCTCCCGTATTCCGGATCCCGGCCGGGGTGGTAGCATCTACCTGCCCATCGACTGGGCAGGTGATCCAGGAAACGACCATGGAACGACGAGTCGCACTCTTCTGGCCCGGTGACGGTCGCGACCTGCCCAACGAGCGGGCGGTTCCCAGCATCGAGGCAGCCACGCAGGAGCTCGAGCGGGCACTGCGCAAGCTCGGTCGCGAGCCGTACCGCATCCCGGGCTTCCTCTCCAAGCCCCACCACGCCATCACCAGGCTCGGTCCGGTGACGGATCCGACCATCGGCGTCTGCGTCCACTGGTGCTACGGACCGCACACGACCGAAGGTGTCGTCGGCAAGGACAACCCGCTCCTCCTGGCCTCCAATTTCTCCGGCGAGTGGCCAGGTCTCGTCGGCCTGCTCAACACAGGAGCTTGCCTGGAGAGCCTCGGGCGTCCCTTCTCCCGAGCCTGGACGAGCGCCAAGGACTTCGCGGCCGACGACGCCTTCATGGCCCACCTCGACGAGTGGTGTACAACGGGCCGCATCGCCTATCCCGAAGACGAGCTCGCGTACCAGGTGCCGGTCGGCCCCGCTGCCTCCGCACTCGCCCGCGACGTCGCCCGCGAGATCCGCGCGCGGCGGATCCTCGTCATGATGCTCGGCGACACCTCCATGGGGATGATCAACGGCTACTTCGGGCCGCGCCTGCTGGGTCCGCACGGCTTCGCCGAGCACAAGATCGACCAGGCTTGGATCATCCACCGCGGTCAGAGCATCTCCGATTCGCGCCTCGACGCCGCCCTCGCCTTCGTTCGCGAGAAGGGGGTTACCTTCCACTGGCGCGAGCAGGGTGCAGAGGACTTCGACGAGAACGCCACCCGCGAACAGCTCCGCGACTACCTCGCCGTCCTCGATCTCGTGCGCGAGTACGAGGCGGACTGCCTCGGCTGGCAGTACCAGCTCGGCCTGCTGCCCTTGCGCCCACCCTCGGACTTCGCCGAAGGCCTGTTCAATTCGAGCTGCCGGCCCGAGACCGATGGTCACCCGATCAGCTGCGCGACGGAGGCCGATCAGGGCAACGTGATCCCCATGGAGCTCATGAAGCGCCTGCTCGAGAAGAAGGGGCTCCACGGCGGGGTGATGTTCCATGACGTACGCTGGGGCGCCGAGCATGAGGGGCGGTTCATCTGGTTGCTCCTCAACTCCGGCTCCTCGGGCGCATACGCCTTCAACCACGATCCCGAGACCCTGCGCGGCGCGCACTCCTACCGTCAGGCCGCGATGTACTTCCCCATCCCCGGCGGCACCCTCGCCGGCGAGAGTCTCCCCGGCAAGATGACCTGGGCGCGCACCTACCTCAAGGGAGGCCGCCTGTGGATGGACGTGGGTCGGGGTGAGGTGGTGAAGCTCCCCCCTACCGTCCGCGATACGTGGTGGGAGAGCACGGTGCGCGGATGGCCGTTCATGGCCGCGGATCTCGGGATCGGACGCGACACCCTGATGGCGCACTACCTCTCGAACCACGCCGCGGTCGCCTACGGCGACGTCTTCGAGGAGATGGTCGCGCTGTCGCGCGAGCTCGGCTTCATGGTCCGCATCATGGGGAAGAGCTGAACCGTGACTTCACGACGACAGGTCCTCGGTCTGATTGGGCTCGGCCTGGCCGCGGCTGCCTGCCGCCGCAGCGCCCCCACCGGCGGCGAAGCGGGGAAGGCACCGCGGATCGCCGTCATCCCCAAGGGCACCACGCACGAGTTCTGGAAGAGCGTCCACGCGGGCGCCGTGAAGGCTTCGCAAGAGCTCGGCGTCGAGATCGTGTGGAAGGGCCCGCTCAAGGAGGACGATCTGAAGAGCCAGATCGATCTGGTGCAGAGCTTCGTTGCCCAGCGGATCTCAGGCATCGTGCTCGCTCCGCTCGACAGCAAGGGCCTACGCGGCGCGGTGAAGGACGCGGTCCGGAGCGGGATCCCGGTCGTGGTCTTCGACTCGGCCCTCGACTCCGCGGATCCGATAAGCTACGTCGCGACCGACAATCGCGCGGCGGGTCGCCTCGCGGGTGAGCGCATGGTCGAGGCCCTCGGCGGCCAGGGCAAGCTCGTCGTCCTCCGCTACCAGGAGGGCTCGGCGAGCACGCACGAACGCGAAGAGGGGTTCCTCGAAGCGGTGCGCAAGGCCGTTGGTGTCCAGGTGGTGAGCGACAACCAGTACTCGGGCCCGACGACCGAGAGCGCCTACGCTGCGAGCGAGAGCCTGCTCTTGGCCCAGAGGGCCGCCCAGGGCGACATCGCCGGGGTGTTCGCCCCCAACGAGTCGAGCACGTTCGGGATGCTCCTCGCCCTCGAGAAGGCCAGGATCGCGGGCAGGCTCAGGTTCGTCGGGTTCGACGCATCGACCAAGCTGGTGGCTGGCCTCAGGGACGGCAAGATCCATGGTCTGGTCGTGCAGAACCCCCTCGAGATGGGCTACCGCAGCACGAAGGCCCTGGCACTGCACCTCCGGGGCGAGAAGATCGAGGCCAAGGTGGACACGGGCTCCACCTTCGTGACAGCGAAGAACCTCGATCTGCCCGAGATCAAGCAGCTCGTCGCGCCGGATCTCTCGCGGTGGCTGGGAGCCGCGGGTTGAACGATTCCCGAGCGGTGGGCACTGCAGACGACGCCACCGAGACCTCGGACGCCGAACGCGAGCCGGTGCTCTCGGTGCGAGGGTTGGAGAAGGCCTTCGGGGGGACGATCGCGCTCGCTGGCGTCGATCTCGAGGTGCTCGCCGGAGAGGTGCACGCGGTGGTCGGAGAGAACGGGGCCGGCAAGAGCACGCTGATGAAGATCCTCGCGGGAACGCAGCAGGCAGCGCGCGGGTCCATCACGCTCGGCGGCTCACCCTTCGCGCCCCGGGATCCGGTGGTGGCGCGACGGGCAGGCATCGCGCTCGTACCCCAGGAGCCCGAGCTCGCCGAGCACCTGAGCGTGGAGGAGAACGTCCTCCTCGGCGCCGAGCCGGGCCGAGCGGGTCTGGTCGATTTCCCGGCGCTGCGCGCTCGGGCGACGACGGCGCTCGCCCACGTCGCGCACGGTGACTCCGCGATCGATCCAGCGCGCCCCGCCGCCTCGCTGGGGCCCGCCGAGCGGCAGCGGGTGGTCATCGCCCGCGCGCTCGCGCTCGCGAGCCCGCGCGTGCTCATCCTCGACGAGCCGACGAGCAGCCTCACCTCCACCGACGTCGAGCAGCTGTTCGTCACCCTCCGAAAGCTCGTGGCCCGCGGCCTCGCCGTGCTCTATGTCTCGCATTTCCTCGAAGAAGTGATGGCCATCGCCCACCGGTTCACGGTGCTCCGTGACGGCCGCTCGGTGGCGACGGGCGACATCGCCGATACGACCCCTGAGGCGCTGGTCCGCGCCATGGCCGGAGCGGCGGTCGCGCTGCGCCCACGCCACGCAGACCGAACCCCCGGCGAGGTGTTGCTCAGCCTCGGTGCGCTCGCCGGGCGCCACCTGCCCCACTCCGCAACCCTGGAGCTGCACCGCGGTGAAGTGCTGGGGATCGCGGGTCTGATCGGGGCGGGCCGCACCGAGCTTCTGCGCGCCATCTTCGGCCTCGACCCCGTGCGCTCGGGGACCATCCGCGTCCACGCCGAAATGGGCCCCGCTGGCCCCCCGCGCCGCCTCGCCCAGGGGGTGGGCCTGCTCAGCGAGGACCGCAAAGCGGAGGGCCTCGCGCTCGATCTCACGATCGCCGAGAACACGGTACTCACCCGCCGCCTGGGTCGGGGTCCCCTGATCGATCCCCGGCGCGAACGAGCGACAGCCCGCGATTTCGTCGCTCGCCTTGGGATCCGTTGTCGCGACGTCGGTCAGCGGGTCGCCGATCTCTCGGGCGGCAACCAGCAGAAGGTCGCCCTGGCGCGGCTGCTCCACCACGATGCCGATGTGCTCCTGCTCGACGAGCCCACCCGCGGGATCGACGTCCGAAGCCGCGCGGACGTGCACGCGGTCATCGACGAGCTCGCCGACCGTGGCAAGGCCATGCTCGTGGTGTCGAGCTACCTCCCTGAGCTCTTCGCCCTCTGTGATCGTATCGCCGTGATGTGCCGCGGCAGACTCGGTCCCTCCCGCCCCGCGCGTGAGCTCGACGCACATGCCATCCTGCTCGAGGCCGCAGGAGGCTAGCCCGCTTCAGGACCATGACGGACACCCCTTCCTCCTTCACCGCGCGCGCCCGCGCCCTCCCCGGCGAACCCTGGTTCGGCCCCCTCGCCGCGCTGCTCGTCGTCTACGCCCTCTTCGCGGTCGTCGCCCCCGACACCTTTCTCGGCAGCCTGAACCTCCTCTCGATGGTGCGGGCCACGGTCGTGGTCGGCGTCACGGCCGTCGGCATGACGCTCATCATGATCCAGGGCGGGATCGATCTCTCCGTGGGGTCCGTGGTGGCGCTCGCCACGGTCGCCATCGCCCGCAGCCTCCAGGCCGGGCAATCCCCGATGATGGCCCTGGCCACGGGCATTGCTGTCGGCGCCATCGCGGGCCTCGCCAACGGCGCCCTCGTCGCCGGCCTCCGCCTCACCCCCTTCATCGCGACCCTCGGCACCATGAGCGCCCTCCGTGGCCTCGCCAAGGGCCTCGCCCGTGAGCAGAAGATCGATGCCGAGCCTGGTTGGCTCGAAGAGCTGATGACGATGCCCCCCCCGGAGCGGACCTACCAGCTGCTGCCGATCGGCGTCTGGGTCGGGCTCTTGCTGGCGATCGTCGCGGCATTCGTCCTCGCTCGCTCCCGCTTCGGACGTCACGTGGTCGCCACCGGCTCGAGCCCAGCCACGGCGCGCCTCTGCGGCATCGACGTGGGTCGGGTGACCATCCTCGTCTATGTCCTGGGCGGCCTCCTCGCGGGCGTCGCGGGTGTGCTCGAATTCTCGACGCTCACGGTCGGCGACCCCACGGACTCGGTCGGTCTCGAGCTCAAGGTGATCGCGGCCGTAGTGATCGGCGGAGGGTCCCTGTCCGGCGGTCAGGGATCGATCGCGGGGACGCTGCTCGGAGCACTGCTGCTGACGTTCATCGACACCGGGTGCACGCACGTGGGATTGCCCAACTGGGTCCAGGAAATCCTGACCGGGGCCATCATCGTGGTGGCCGTGTGGCTCGATCGATTGCGGAGAAGGGACGGGTAGCGCCCGCGTCCCAGGTCCCATCGTGCGCTCACCCCCTCATCCTCTGGCCCGACCCGCCGGAACCGCCTCGGCGTGAAGCCTCGGTCCGGAACGTCACCGTGTTCCCGCTTCGGGTGCGAACCAGGGCCGGCAGGAGACGCGGCAGCACCCACCGAGCCCACCCGATCGACCACACCTGGATCGAGCTGCGCGATCCGAAGGGCAGCCTGGTGCCCTTCCGATGCCGAGCGCATCGATATCGAACGGACGGTGACCGTAACGGGCTCGGAGAGCTGTGCCGCGCAGCTGATGGCCGCGCCTTCCAGCAGCTGTGGGTCCTCGCTCGTCGACCACTTCACGTGGGTGCGAGCCTGCGAGCCCAATGACCGCACTCTCGAATGCCGTTGACCAGCCCTCCAGAGCCGGCGCCCACCGAGCAACGCCTCCCGACGCTCCGATCTGCCTTTGCGCGGAGGCCTAGCATCGGCGACAATCGCCCCCCCCAACGGAGATAGCCCCACCATGCCCCAGTACCTCGGCCTCGATTCCAGCACCCAGAGCCTGTCCGCCACGGTGATCGACACCGGCCGCGGCGCCGTCGTCGCAGAGGAGTCGGTCGTCTTCGGCCGCGATCTACCGGAGTTCGGCGCGCCCAACGGCGTCCTCCCGAACGCCGATCCGGCGGTCAAGCACTCCGATCCCTTGATGTGGATCGCGGCCCTCGAACGCCTCCTCGAGCAACTCCGGGCGCGCGGCGCCGACCTGGCCGCGATCCGGGGCATCAGCGGGGCGGGACAGCAGCACGGCTCGGTCTACCTCGCGCGGTCGCTCGCCTCGATCGATGGGTGGCGAAAGGACCAGTCCCTGGTCGACCAGGTGCGCCCGCTCCTCTCACGCCCCACTGCACCGATCTGGATGGACAGCGCGACCAGCGCCGAGTGCGAGGAGATCGGCGCGGCCATCGGTGGACAAGCGCGAGCGGTCGCGGTCACCGGGAGCCGCATGATCGAGCGTTTCACCGGGCCTCAGATCCGGCGCTTCAGCAAGCTCGAGCCCGCAGCATACGCGCAGACGGCGGAGATCCACCTGGTGAGCTCCTTCATGGCGTCGATCCTCGTCGGCACCACGGCTCCCATCGATCTTGGGGATGGAGCGGGGATGAATCTCCTCGAGCTGGCGACCGGTACGTGGCACCCCGGCCTGGTCGAGGCGACGGCCCCGGGGCTCGACGCGAAGCTCCCGCGTCCGATGGCGAGCGCGACCGTGGTGGGCGAACTCGCCGACTACTTCGTCTCCCGCTACGGCTTCTCTCCCCGAACGCCGGTGGTCGCCTTCACGGGCGACAACCCATCGAGCCTCGTCGGCATGGGCGCGACCGACCCTGGCACTGCCGTGGTAAGCCTCGGCACGAGCGACACGGTGTTCGCGGCCATGAGTGCCCCACGCACCGATCCGCGCGGATTCGGGCATGTCTTCGGCAACCCAGCTGGGGGTTTCCTCTCGCTCATTTGCTTCGCCAACGGCTCGCTCGCCCGGGAGCGGGTCGCCCAACGCGTCGGCCTCGACTGGCCGGCGTTCGAGCGAGCCATCCTCGAGGAGACGCGGCCCGGGAGCGACGGCAACGTCCTCTTGCCGCTGTTCGAGCCGGAGATGACGCCCCGCCTCCGCGTCCCCGAGCCGGTGCTCGCGGGAACGCCCGAGTTCGTCGCCTGGCGGCAGCCGGCGCTGGCGGCGCGGGCTACGGTCGAGGCCCAGGCGGTGAGCATGAGGCTCCATTCCGCCTGGATCGGCCAGCGCCTCGAGCGCGTGCTAGTCACGGGCGGCGCGTCCCGCAATCGCGGTATCCTGCGGGTCCTCGCCGACGTCTTCCAGGCCGAGATGCAGCCGCTCTCCGTCGCGAATTCGTCCGCCCTCGGGGCGGCGGTGCGAGCGGCCCACGCCGTCGGGGGGCTCGGATTCGATGCCCTCCAGCGCGCCTTCTCCGCCCGCGACGCCTCGCTGGCGGTCGCCCCCGATCCGACGACGGCCGCGACCTACGACGCGCTCGCCGCACGGATCGCGGGCATGATCGCCGAACTCGAGGCGAAGGCCTGACGGGAGGACGCCAATCCCGAGCGGACACCTTGTCCCGGGCAGTCCCTTGGGATGCCGGTGTGCTCCCGCGTTGCCCGGCCGCAGCGGCGCAACGAGAGAGCGTTTCGGCTTCTCGCTCCTCGGTGGCCCGCTGACCTCCCTGTCGGTCGGGCTCGTCGCGGAGACGTGGAGTCCGTCGTTCGTCAGGTGGCTCGAGCTCCTGGATCCATCGGCCCCGCTGGAGGCCTCGAGAGGAGGCAGGTTGGAGGCAACGAGCCATTGGGGGAGGTCGGCGAGGGCGAGCTTTGCGGCCGCTACCGCGGCACGAACCCCGGAAGGGCCGAGGCCCTCCCCATGCTCGAGGCGGCCCGCCAGCTCGAGGATCGGCGCTGGAAAGCAGCACCGCGCGGTCCGCGACCCTGCCCCTACCGGACCGCCGATCCCGCGCGCACCATGAACCAACCCGCGGTCAGCACGTCGAGGGTGAGGGCGGCTTCCATCGCGTCGAGCTCCGCGTCCATCCGCGCCTCGGGGTCGAGCGTCGCGTCGGCGGCGCGCACACGACCGCGGTGCCAGGCGAAGAGAAGCGTCAGGACCCGTTTGGCGAGCTCGGCGTCCGCCCGGGCCCGCACTTGCTCGAGGGTGACCACGCGAAGCTCCGCCGGATCGAAGAGCAGCCGATCGAGACGCCAGCGAAGGCGAAGCTCACCGACTGTCTTCGTCCCGCCCGACTGGGTGAAGCGATAGGGATCGTCCTCGGTCGGGTTGAGCTTCAATGATTCGTCCGTCGTGCGCCCGCCGCGCACCTGTAGCTCGGGGAGCGCGGCCGCGCGCCGCGCGCGACGCGCCAAGGTCGCCAACCGCTCGCGGACACGTTGAGTCGCGGCCGCGCGCCGCGCCGCAGCCACGGTGTCGCGAACGAGGGCGGGAGCGAGCAGGGGGACCGGAGGCGGGAGGTCGGGCGCAGGCGCGGGAGTCAGGGGAACGCCACTCTCGGGTTGGAAACCATCGGTCCCCTCGGGCACCTGGGAGCCGTCGGTCGTACCGGACTCGGCGAGAGGGGCACCGCGCGCGATCGGCGGCGAGTGCCCCGCACGCGCCAGGCGGTGGGCACGCGTTGGAGGTGCGAGCGGTCCGTCGAGGAAGAGCCCCAGGCTCGACTCACGGGAGTCGCTGACGACGACCCGAGCCCGCAGCGTAATGCCGAACCGGCCCGGCGCCGCGTCGAGGTCGGTAGTGGCGAGGACGCCAAGGAGAGCGACGGCGATGCCATGCATCACTGGACGAGAAGGCGGCATCCGCCAACGGGCGTCGTGCATGGAGCGGCCGTCGGCCACCCTGCGCCCACGGTTTCGCGCCAATCACCACAGGCCACGCGGAAGGCGGGCCGGCCTGAAGACCCCCGACTTATTTTTCGGCGGGACCCTGCCCCTCGGGAACGCCTCGCGCCACTATCGGATCGAGATGCCAGTGGATCGAGACAGAACGATCCAGCACCAAGGAAGGAAGACTCCTTTGCCATCAGACAGGCCTGACGGAAATCCCGGTCCGGAGCGCCGCGACCGACGGACTGCCAGCGGATCCATCGGTTCGCTGACCTTGACCTTGATCGCTCTGGCCGCAGCGACATCAAGCTGCGAGGGCTCCGGTGGCGGTGACGAGGGCTGCGTTGGGGGCAGCTGTGGGGGCAGCAGCGGCGGGTTGGCCAATGGTGGAGCCACGATTGGGGGTATGGCGAGCTCCGGCGGCGCGTCATCCGGCGGCCTGACCAATGGCGGCGCACCAACGGGCGGCATCGCGGGCGCGTCAGGCGCACCGTCCGGTGGCAGGTCAACCGGCGGCAACGCGGGCTCTGGTGGCCTGGCCACCGGTGGGGCAGACACCGGCGGCAACGGCGGTGGCCCATCTGGTGGCCTGGCCACCGGTGGGGCAGACACCGGCGGCTCCGGCCACACCCCGTCCGGCGGCGCAGCGACCGGCGGCCTCGGGGGCGCCGCGATGGGTGGCGTCGCCGGCTCCGGCGGCGCACTGGGCGGTGGCACGGGTGGAGCGACGACCGGTGGCTCCACCACAGCCTGCGCCGTGAATTGCGCGAGCTCGCCAGTGGGTAGCTGCAGCGCGCCGGAGGTGCGCATCAAAGACGTCGATGTTGGCGTCGCCGTCCTCAGCAACGAGGCGGAGACCACCCTCGAGCCGCTGTCGATCGCACCCATTCCCTCCGGCGGCTCGCGGCTCGCTTGGATGAGCGACGACGATCGGGTGCACATCGCCCAACTCGACTGCAACGATGAACTCGTCGGCGCTCCGTTCAGCTTCCCGGCCCACGATTTCCAGGACGTCGCCGCAGACGACGGCGGCGGTGTCGTCGTGCTCACGCGCGACGCCCTCGGCGGCGGGACGTTGAATTGCGGAACGCCGGGCAATCTCTGCGACGGCGGCCCGAACCCCGCCGTCCCTTGCCACGACATGTGGATGGTGCGGTTCGACTGCGCAGGGAACGCCGAATGGACGACGCTGCTCACCACCGCGACAGCCAGCCTCCCACCCTACTCCACCGGTCCCGGCGGCCCTACGGTGAACATGATCTGGTGGTACCAGCACCACGGGCGCCTCGCCTGGGACGGCAGCAACTACGCGGCGTACTTCTGCAACGCCATCAGCATATCCGAGGGAGGGTGCATCAACATCCACGAGGGGGACCGGATGCAGGTCGTCGGCCCCGACGGCAGCATACTGAGCCACCCCGACTCCTTCGGAGGCGGCTGCAGCCACAGCTGGAACACCCGCATGGTGTGGGACGACGCCACCGATCACTTCGTCATGGTGTGCGCCACCGACAACATCGGGCGCGTCGCGCGCCCCAATCCGTACCGGACGATCTGGACCGCACGGGACCTCGGAAGCCTGAGTGTCGGCGATCTCGTCGTCGCTTCGGGGGGTGGCTACTGGGTATCCATGAGCGACGAGGGCTCGGTCCACTTGCTCCACTTCACGGAGTCGACGCC
The DNA here is from genome assembly GCA_016933275.1 of Polyangiaceae bacterium. Classification (GTDB taxonomy): domain Bacteria; phylum Myxococcota_A; class Polyangia; order Polyangiales; family Polyangiaceae; genus JAFGBI01. The sequence continues at coordinate 38,059 of JAFGBI010000294.1, forward strand.
TGACCAGGACGTGATCGCGGCAAGCTCGGACTTCTCCCACCTCGCCCGGTACGGGACGGACCACCTGCTGGTGGGGTGGGAGTCGGGTGGCGGGATCGCCGCCCAGGTGCGGAGCGCGACCGACGGCAGCGTCGTGAGCCCCGAGTTTTCGGTCGCCGTCCCCAACAACCGCTATGCTTCGTTCGAGACCTACCCTGACGGGAGTGTTGCCTACGCGGCGCCGGGCACGACCAACACCTCCATCCGCGTCGCCCGAGTCATGCCCTGTTCTCCATAGGTTCCGGATCCCGCACCGCCGGCGGACCAGGCGACCGGGAGTGCGGCGCTCGGACAGACCGAACCCGGCGTCGGAGCTTGGTCGGGGGGCCCGCCCCGGCGGTGGGCAAACGATGGGTGACTCTCGGGCTCGATTCGAACTCCCCAACGCCCCCTAGTCCTCGATCCAGCGAGCTGCTGACCGTTTTCTGGGACTTTTTCTGAAAGTCCCGGTGTTTCTGGGGTTGTGAAACCTCAACC
>JAFGBI010000295.1 GCA_016933275.1 Polyangiaceae bacterium
GCTAATTCGAGCACGACGGGCGCGGAGAAGGCCGAAGGCTGCGAGGAGTACGGCATGGCGAACTAGGAGGCGCGAAATCCAGGTTCAACACACGGGTTGTTCGACCACCCATAGATCCCTATGAATGAGTACTGGCCGGCACTCCCCGACTTCGTAAAAACATAGTCTGCCTTGACCGTTCCGTAGTCGGTGTATGGCTTGCCGCTGTTGCCCCATTCGAAGCCCATACGGCCCAGGGAATCGCCCGAATTGTCCCAAGCTAGGCTGAACGCAGGAACGCCATAGGTGGTCAGGGATCCCGGAGCCCCATTCGTCCAGAGCCACCAGGCGAGGTTGCCCGAGCCGCCCTGACCATAGGTCCCCGAGTGGACCTCGTCGCCAGAGGTCGGCATGGTGGCGTTGCAGTCAACCACGGCTGGACCGCCGCCGGTCTCGGCACCGCCGGTGGGCGCGCCGCCGGTCTCCGAGGTGCCACCCGTGGGCGCGCCGCCGGTCTCCGAGGTGCCACCCGTGGGCGCGCCACCGGTCAATGGGACACCGCCGGTGGGTGCGCCACCGGTTTCCGAGGTCCCGCCCGTGGCAACCGCACCGCCAGTCTCCGAGGTGCCGCCGGTTGCCATCTGGCCACCGGAGCTGGTCGTTCCTCCAGTCGTGCTGTTGCCGCCAGTCCCACCACCGCCGCCGCCCGCTTTGCCGCTACCGGTCCCCGCCGTGTCCCCGCCCATGGTTGCCCCGCTGCCGGAAAGGCCGCTGCTTCCCGCCAGGCCGCCGCCGCCCTCCAGGCCGCTGTTGGTCCCCGCCGAACCGCCACTGCCCGCCAAGCCGCCGCTGCTCCCTGCTTCGCCGTTGCCCGCGGCTCCACCGCGGCTGGATGCGAAGGTCGGGGATGAGCGGCAAGAGGGCAGCGCGCTCCTTGTGGGCATCTGCCTGCGCCTCCCGTTGCTTGTCCTTGTCCTGCCCGGCCTCGACCTGGAGCCGCGTGACCTCACCATAGCGCTCGGAAGCTTCCACGAGCTTTCCCGATTTGGCCAAGGCGCGCGCCAGCCACAACCCCAGAGTCGGAACCGGAACAGCGGCATGGGCGGACTCGAGCTTCTCGACGGCCTCTTCGAACCTGCCCGCATCGTACGCATCGAGGCCTTCCTCCCCGATGGCACGCGCGGCGGCACGGGTGGCGTCGTCGACGGGTTCCGCCGCGAGCCTACTGGGCCGCAGAACCGTCGCGAAGAGGACGGTGGCCAGAGCAAGGCATGCGCGAGTGGCCCCAAGCTGCTTCCAAACCCGATACATGACGGGCACATCCGATCACCGGTACCCGCGACGGAGATCGGGAGGCGACGGGTGACCCCTCCACAGGCGCGTCGGCGCACGTAACCCCCTGACATTTCTGCCTTTGTGTCATCGTCGTGGGATCCGAACCACAGCGACCGAGCGGACCGCGTCGGCGGCGGCGCGGACCAGATCCAGGTGCCGACTGGCGAGCTGATCGAACCACGCTGGCGCCGACACGGACATCGAGGAGCGCTTCGAGCGTTGCTCCCACGTCTGCTCGAACAGAGAAACGAGCGTGCGCTCCAGGTGCCCGGCAACGCGCGCGAGGCCCCGTGCAGGCCTCTTCGCCCGCAAGCTCGCCGAAGCGTGAGAGTCGATGGCCCGCACCCCAACGGTCGAGGTGCGGACCGCACCCGTCACGGCGTGGGCACCTGGATCTCGCGCACACTGCCCCGCTTGTACCAGAGACCGTTGTCGTCGACGGTGTCGCTCCGGAAGTAGACCGTGATGTTCGGCCGCCCGCTCTCCGAGCCCTCTCTGTCTGCCGCGTTGGTGAGCTTCATTGCGGGATCGATCCCGGACGCGCACGCGCTCGCGCCCGCTCCGAATTCGGTGCCGTCGTCGATGTACTCGAGGACCTTCACCCAAGCGCCGCCGGCTTCGCCATCGGTCTCGTCGAGCCACATCTCGAGCTTCACCGAGCCGTCGGGCAAATCGTAGACGACGTACTTCTGCCCGAACCAGGTGTCCCGGGGCAGCTCGCCCGGCCAGTACGGCCGCTGGAGCACCGGCTCGGAATCGGGATGGTTCGTCTCCTTCTCGAAGTCGATCCGGCCGTCGTAGCGCATCCGAGCGCCGATGCCTCGCGTGTCGCACCTGTCGATGTTCTCGTCACCGGTGGTACCGTGGTTGGTGCGCGCGAAGGACACCATGCCCCCCCAAGGGGTACCGCCGTCGGCGATGCGTCTGAAATACATGGTGATCTCGACGTCGCGCCACTGGTCTTCGAGCGCGGGGTCGTGGACGTACATCCGCGGAACGGAACCCGAGATGTGGAACGTCCCGTCACCGGGGACGTCGTAGCTGGCGTCGCCGTGGTCGGCGTCAAACCAGGGATCGTCGGGATCCCGATCGTCGAAGCTCCGCGGGTTCCCGTCCCAGCTCGACGTCCAGACCTTGCCGCCAGGGAGCGTCGAGTAGACCATCCGGATACCGAAGCGATCGAGCTCGTCCCCGCCGCCGGCCGCCCCACCCGCTTCGGCGCCGCCGGTCGTCCCCCCGGTCGCCGAGGTTCCACCGGTGTCCACGCCACCGCTCGGCGCGCCGCCCCCCGCCGCGCCCGCACCGCCCGTCGCGACTCCGCCCGTGCTGGCACCGCCGCTGCCATCGCCGCCAAACGGGGACCCTCCGGTCGGCGCCCCACCGCTCGGCGCGCCACCGCTTGAGGTGCCCCCTGCGTTCGAGCCGCCGCTCGGCGCACCACCATTGTCCGCGCCACCGCTTGTCGTACCCCCTGCGTTCGAACCTCCGCTGCTCGAACCGCCCGTGACCGAGGCCCCGTTGCCGCCAGACTCGACGCCACCCGTCCCCGAGCCACCGACGCGCGCCCCACCCTAGCCCACCGCGCCACCCGTCGATACCTCGCCGCCCGTGCCATGCGAAACGCCGTCTTCGTCGCCCGCACAAGCACCCACGGCGAGGAGTACCAGGAGCACGCTGGCAGGGTAGTTAACCTCGGCGAGACGGATGGGCATCGGACCACCTCAAACCAGAAGGGGACCCCATCCCGGTCCACCGCGCAAGCGGGGAGAGCGCGTCAGTCGGCGAGTCTCCCGCAGTGCGGGGCGCGCACCATCACTCGGCACCCCCCGAAGCACGGGGCCGCTGTCGTATGGGAGACGCCGAGGTAGGTGAAGCGAATACCGCCGGCGGGGACGACCACCGTCGGTGCGGAGCCTCGGCTCACACGAGCCCCGACGAGAGCCACCTCGCGCGCAACCGATCGAGGAGCGGCCGGCGGTGGTTCGGCGGTAGCTGCCCGTGTTCCTTGAGCGTCAGGTAGGCCCGATGCCGCACCCGCCAGCTTGGGTCGTGCTCGAGCAGACCCTGGAGCTCACCGCACAGCCACGGATCCGCGGGATCGTACAGATCCCGCAGGAGCTCGATGGCCCACCGGCGGATCCAGGGTCTCCGGGAGCGCAGCGCCGTGGCGATGCGCTCCCGGAATCGCACACGCCACGGCCCGTCGGCGATTTCCACCAGCTCCCAGAAGGGGAGCAGCCAGTCGCGCGGCTCCGACGCCGTCTCCGCCGAGCTCAAGGCGTGCTCGAGCTCGTCACGCAGGAGCGCTCCGTGCGCGCTCGGATCGACCACCAACGCCTCGATCACCGCGCCGCGAACGCCGTCGCGCACCTCAGGAAGCGCTCGCAACCAGGCCGGGAACGCCGGGTCGTTCTTGGCTGCGTTGCGCACTGCGGCCAAAACGGCGGCCTCCTCCTCGGGTTCGTCGAACTGCCAAGCGTTGAACCGCTCGAGCATGTCTCGGAGCTCGTCTAGCGAGGTGGGGGTGTCGGGTGGCGAGGCAGTCATCGGGGACCATCATGGCACACGCCAACTGGTCTGCGCGGGGCATGGCTCCAGCCAACCCCACCCGAGGAAACGTCACCCCGAAGGCCAGTGCCACCGAGTCCGTCCCGAAGGTCCCGGCCGAATCCCCGGTGGTCGCCGGAACCGCAGCCGGCAGC
>JAFGBI010000296.1 GCA_016933275.1 Polyangiaceae bacterium
AAACCCCCTTGCCGCCGCCGAAGCCCCAGCCATGGCCGCTTCCCGTCCTCCGTCCGGCCATCGCGGAACGCCATCGGGTCGGCGAAAGCCCTGTCCGCGCGATCCGCTGTCGCTGATGATGGAACGGTGACTTGGAGCATGGAACCGGCAGCAGACCTCTCCAGAGGCAGCGCTGGAAACGTGTCCTCGCCTCCCATGGACGCGTTTCCAGCGCTGCCGTTGCTGTCGGCAACCTGATCGGTGCTCTAGGGGGCCCGGTGCGGGATCTTGTTCGGCCGCTGATCTCTGGCGCATCCTGAGCCACCCTGACCGGTGCGGTGCGCGCCGAGCGCCCCCGAGCGAGCCCATGAGGCGCTGCCGGCGAGGGAGGTCGAGCCAGCCGGCCCCCTCATCGAGGCGACCCGATGGCATGGCGGAGCCGTGCGTTCAGTGCTTGGGGCGCGACCGCTGAACGTATCCCCATGTAGGGCCAACGGATCCAGGAATTCCTCGGAGAATTTCGGGAGTTCGAGCGCGACCGCATTGTTGACACGCGAACCCTGAAACCGTACAGGATGGTCTGTCAGTGGGACGAAGTGGGAACCAGTGCCGTAGATTCCCAGTAAGTGGTGCCAAGGATGTTCCGCGGGCAGTTCAAGCACAGCATCGACGCCAAGGGTCGCGTCAGCGTGCCAGTGCGCTTTCGGGACGACCTCCTTCCCGACGGAAGGACCCGTTTCGTGGTAGCCCCTGACCTCTTCGATCCCTGCCTCCACATCTACCCCATGCCCGGGTGGGAGGATTTCGAGCGCAAGGTCGCCGCGTTGCCGAGCATGGACCCGCACGTCGTGCGGTTCCGTCGGCTCTATGTCTCGGCCGCCACGGAGTGCGAGCTCGACCGGGTGGGTCGAATGCTGGTCCCTCCCCATCTTCGAGAGCGCGCCGCGCTGCTCAAGGATGTCCTCTTTGCCGGCACTGGGCTCCGGTTCGAGCTCTGGTCCCAGGAGCGCTGGGACACCGCCGTGTCGATGACACCGACCGACATCGAGGCGATGAAACACGTCATGACGGAGCAAATAAAAGTATGACGATGCCTGCCATGGTCCTCGAGCCCTCGGTTCCCTACTCGCACGTCACGGTGATGCGGTCCGAGGTGGTTCGTTCGCTCGACCCCTCGCCTGGGGAAACCGTGGTCGACTGCACGCTCGGTGGCGGCGGGCACACGGAGGCAATCCTCGACGCCTTCCCCGGGATCAGGGTCGTCGCCTTCGATCGCGACCCCGCTGCGGTCGCCGCCGCCGGGCGGCGGCTCGCTCGTTTCGGCGATCGCGTGGTGCTGGTGCGCTCGACCTTCTCCGATGTCGTGGCGCGCCTGGCGGATGCGGCGTACCTACCGGTGGCGGGGCTCGTCGCGGACCTCGGGTTGAGTTCGGCGCAGATCGAGGATCCCAGCCGGGGCATGAGCTTCCGTGCCGAAGGGCCTATCGACATGCGGATGGATCCCGACGCGGACCTCACCGCGCTCGACCTCATCGATCGGCTCGCTCAAGACGAGCTCGCCGATCTCATCTACCAACTCGGGGACGAGAAGCGGTCCCGGCGTATCTCGAGCTGCATTCGGCAGGCGCACCTCGCCGGAGAGCTCAGGACGACCCTCGACCTCAGACGGGCAATCGTGCGCGCAGTCGGTCCGCGGCGAGTCGGCGGGATCGATCCGGCGACGCGGACCTTCCAGGCCTTGCGTATTGCCGTCAATTCGGAGCTTCGCGAGCTCGAGGCGCTGCTCGCGGCGGCACCGCAGGTGCTTCGTCCCGGTGGCGTCGCGGTGATCGTGAGCTTCCACTCGCTCGAAGATCGTCTCGTCAAGCGGGCCTTCCTGCATCGGGAGGTGTGGCAACGGCTGACGCGGAAGCCACTCCTCGCCACGGCCGCGGAGCAGGCAGAGAATCCGCGCTCGCGCAGCGCGAAGCTGCGCGCTGCGAGTCGCCTCTGACGATGGTGGCCATGCGCACGCGCTCGTTCCTCACCCTGTGGACGCTGGCGGTCGTGGCCGCTACGAGCGCGTTCACCTTCTCGTTGGCGCTCCGGGTTCGTTCCATCGAGCTCGGCTACGAACTCGGTCAATCGCACGGTCGCGTTGCGCGCCTTCGCGAGGTGAAACGAGTGCTCGAGCTCGAGCTGGCGAGCTACCGGACCCCGGAACGGATCGATTTCGTTGCCCGCGCGTTGCTCGGCATGAGCGAGCCGAGCCCGGACCGCATTCTCTCGGCGGGGCCGAGCCCGGACGCAGACGACGGGGCCGAGGGAGATCCGATCGCGAAGGGCGGGGAAACCGATCCTGGGCTAGGGGAGGGCCCCACCGCTGCCCAGCGGCTGGAGGCGAAGGCGAAGCCATGAACAGCGCGCAGCTCTCGGGACGCGGCGGTCGCTGGGTTCGGATGCGGATGGGGCTCTTGTGCGGCTTCCTTGCGGTCGGCCTCGGGGTGCTCGTTGCCACGAGCTACCAGCTCATGGCGAGTGACGGCAAGGCCTGGCGGGAGCTCGCAGAGCAACAGCGCCAGCGGCGGCTCCATGTGGTTCCCAAGCGGGGCACCATCTACGACCGAAACGGGAGCGCGTTGGCGATCACCGTCGAGGTTCCGAGCGTCTCCCTCGACGCCGTCGAGCTGCTACGCGGGGTCCCCGGCCGAGACGTGCCGGGAGTGGCTCGCGAGGCAGCGAACGCCATCGCGGAGGCGCTCGGCCTGGACCCCGCGGTCGTCGAGCGGAGGATCCTCGAGAAGCGCCGCTTCGCCTGGCTCAAACGGCGCATCTCCGAGGGCGAAGCCGTGGCCATCCGGGCCCTATCATCCACGGAATCGGCAGGTCGACGGCGGGTGCGTGGCCTGCTCGTCGAAGGAGAGGGTCAGCGCTTCTACCCGCGGCGAGCGCTTGGGGGGCCGCTCCTCGGTTTCGTTGCTCCCGACGGGGAGGGTAAGGACGGACTCGAACTCGGGCTCGACGACAACCTGAAGGGTCACGTCGAGCTCCTCCGCGGGCTTCGCGATCGCTCGGGTCGCCTGCTGCTCGCCGACGGGATCCAGGACGAACGGGCGCTGGCCGGGCACGACGTCCAGCTGACGATCGATCAGGGTATTCAATTCGTGGCCGAGCGCGAACTGGAGGCCGCGGTCCGGATCTTCGAGGCCTCGGGGGGATCGGTCATCGTCGTCGATCCGTTCACCGGCGAGCTCCTCGCGCTCGCCAATTGGCCTGGGTATAACCCCAACGACTATCGCACGAGTGCGGTCGAACAGCGCCGCAATCGATCGGTGTCGGATACGTACGAACCGGGGTCGTCCGTCAAGATCTTCACGTTGGCGGTTGGGTTGGCCCATGGAGCGATCGCGCCGACCCAGCGGCTCTACTGCGAGAAGGGGATGATGCAGGTCGACAACGTCACCATCCGGGACACCCATCCCTCGGAGTGGCTCTCGGTCGCGGACGTGCTTGCCATTTCGTCCAACATTTGCGCGGCGAAGGTGGGGCTGAGCCTCGGGGGCGCCAAGCTGTACGAGGGGTTTCGTCGCTTCGGCTTCGGCGAGGCGTCGGGGATGCCCGTTCCGGGTGAGGCATCGGGCACCCTCCGACCCCGAGGACGTCCCTGGGTGCAGGTCGAGACGGCGTCCGCGGCCTTCGGACAGGGTATTGGGGTGACCAACCTGCAGATGGCGATGGGCGTGGCGGCGCTCGCCAACGGCGGCGAGCTGATGGAGCCCATCCTCGTCCGGCGAGTCGCCACCGCCACCGGAGAGGTGGTTCGGGAGGCCGTTCCGCGGGTGCGGCGCCGGGCCGTCTCCGCTCGGGTCGCGCGCACCGTCGCGGAGCTGATGGTCGCGGTCACCGAGGGTGAGGGGACCGGCACCGAGGCAGCGATCGAGGGCTACCGTGTCGCCGGCAAGACCGCGACGGCGCAGAAGACCGATCCCCGCACGGGCAGGTACTCCCTGGATGACTACATCGCCTCCTTCGTTGGCTTCGTCCCTGCCGAGAAGCCGGTGGTCGCGATCGCGGTGATGGTCGACTCACCACGGGTTGACCATGCCGGCGGGAACGTGGCTGCGCCCATCTTCCGTCGCGTGGGCGCCATGGCGCTCACCTACTACGGGCTCCTCCCGCAAGGGACCAAGCCGACCCCGGTGGCGGACCTTGCCCAGGCGCCGGACCCCGCCCAGGCGACCTATGAGGTCCTTCGCCGGTCAGAAGGGAAGAAACCTCCCGTCCAGGAGGTGGCGGGAGCCGGCGCTGTTCGAGAGGGGCAGGTACGGGTACCGGACATGACAGGGTGGCCTGCTCGGGAGGCGGTTCGGCGCGCAGTGGAGCTCGGTGTGACGCCCGAGGTGCAGGGAACCGGGCTCCTGTCGAGACAGGTGCCCACGCCGGGAACCGTCGTATCCAAGGGCGAAAAGCTGACTTTGGTCTTCGAACCTGCCACATAGCTCGCATGCCTTCGTCTACCCCTCCGTCGTCGCCGACCCTGGCCGAGCTCGCGGCGGCGCTGGGACACTTGGGGGCGGAGCTCACGGATCCGTCGATGGCCGCGAGGGTGGTCGTGCGCGACCTGCGCCAGGATTCCCGGGAGGTGCGGCCCGGTGATCTGTTCGCCGCCCGCTCAGGTGTGGCGACCAGCGGGATAGCCTTCGTCGGCGACGCCATCGGACATGGCGCCTGCGCCGTGATGGTCGAGCGGGGGGCCAACATCGAGTCCGTCGGCGTGCCGGTGCTCTCGGTGACGTCGATACGGTCAGCCATCGGGCTAGCTGCGGAGGTCGTCCACGGGTACCCCTCGCGGACGCTCGGCGGAGTCGCCATTACCGGCACCAACGGCAAGACCACGACCGCCTGGCTCGTCGAGCGAGCCATTCGAGGATCCGGCGGTCAAGCTGCCAGGCTGGGTACGGTGGGATTCGCCCTTGGCGACGAGACCTGGGAATCCTGCCTCACGACGCCCGAGCCCGACATGGTGTCGCGCTTCCTCGCCCGGGCCCGTGAGGCTGGCGCGACCCATTTCGTGATGGAAGCCTCGAGCCACGCTCTGGCCCAGGGGCGGATCGATGCGCTCCGTTTGCGGGTGGCTGCGTTCAGCAATCTCACCCAGGACCACCTCGATTTCCATGGCAACATGGGAGAGTACGCGGGGAAGAAGGCGCGCCTGTTCACCGAACTCGACCCGCTGTCTTCGGTGATCAACGTCGATGATGGGTTCGGACGGGAGCTTGCCTCGCGCGCTCGCGGGCGGGTGTCTCGGGTGAGCCGCCACCCCGGAGCCGATGTCTTCCCTGAGTGGTTCACCGCGGACGCGGCGGGAACGCGCGCGCGAGTGGTCTTGCCGAGCGGGAGTGTCGAGTTCTCGTCGCCGCTGGTAGGGACCCACAACCTCGACAACCTCCTGCTTGCCCTGGGGATCGTGGATGCTCTCGGCCTCGACGCGGGACGCGCCGCCCAGGCACTCGCGGACGCACCACCGGTACCCGGGCGCCTCGAGCGCTGCGATGGGCCGGCGGACGATGTCGTCGTCCTCGTCGACTATGCCCACACGCCGGACGCCCTCCAACGGGCGCTGGCCGCCGTTCGGGGGCTCACGACGGGCAGCTTGCGATGTGTTTTCGGTTGCGGTGGGGATCGGGATCCGACCAAGCGCGCGTCGATGGGCGACGCCGTCGGACGCGGCGCGGATTTCGCGATCGTGACCAACGACAATCCGCGCACCGAGGATCCGAGGCGGATCGCCGACGCGATCGAGCCCGGCCTTCGTCCCCACGGGATCCCGTATGAGGTCGTGCTCGATAGGGCGCTCGCCATCGAGCGGGCGGTCGTCGGTGCCGCCTCTGGGGACGTGATCCTCATCGCGGGCAAGGGCCACGAGCCCTACCAGATCTTCGGGACCGTCAAGCGTCCCTTCGATGATCGGGACGAGGGGCGTCGGGCGCTCGCACTCCGCCGAGCAGCGAGGACGACCTGATGGCGACGCCGATCCCCGCGAACCGAACCGTCCTCACCGTCACCGAGATCGCCCAGGCGACCGGCGGAAGCATCCGTGGGGGTACCACGGCGGGTGTACAGGGAGTCGCCACCGACACCCGCATCGACCTTCGCGGCAAGCTCTTCGTAGCGCTCGCGGGGGAGCGCTTCGATGGGCACGGATTCGTCCCCCAGGCCGTGGCAGGTGGGGGGGCGGGGGTCATGCTCTCGCGGGACGTGCCGGTGCCCGGTGGAGCCTTCGTCGTTCGCGTTCCCGACACCCTCGTCGCGCTCGGGGAGCTCGCTCGGTTTCATCGCCTGCGGTGGGGCGGACGGGCGGTGGCCATCGGTGGTTCGGCAGGGAAGACGACCACTCGGGCCGTCGCCAGCGCCCTGCTTTCCTCGGTGCTTGGAGACGAGGTCGCCTTCCAGCGCGGTAACCTCAACAATCTAGTCGGCGTCCCGATGGTCCTGCTCACCGTCGCCGTCCCCGAGCGCGTGGTGGTGGTGGAGGTGGGGACCAACGCGACCGGCGAAGTGCCGCGCCTTGCCCGGATCGTGGCCCCCGACGTGGCCGTACTCACGCTGATCGACCTCGAGCACACGGAGGGGCTCGGCGACCTCGACGGGATCGAGCAGGAGGAGGGGTCGCTCCTGGCGGCCCTCGCGCCCGAGGGTGTCGCCGTGGGCAATGTCGATGACGAACGCGTGCGCCGCCAGCTCGCGCGGAGCCCGGCGAGGCGCCGGCTCGGCTACGGAACCAACGAGGCGGCCGACTATCGGATCGTGGCCCGGCGCTCGCTCGGCCCCCAGGCGGCCCACTTGCGGCTCACCCGACCGACTGGGGATCCCCTGGAGGTGACCACCGCGCTGCTCGGCTTGCCCGGGGCGTTGGCGGTCGCGGCGGGCGTTGCTGCGGTCGAGGCGGTGCTCGACCGAGCTCTCTCCGCTGGCGAGGTGGAGTCGGCGCTCTGCCGTGGTGACGCATGGGAGCCCGGGCGCCTAACTCCCGTTGAGCTCGCGGACGGCACGCTGGTGCTCGATGACACCTACAACGCGAACCCAGGCAGCATGACCAGTTCGATCGAAGTCGCGCGCGAAATGGCACGGGAGCGTTCCGCGAGGCTCGTGCTCGTGCTTGGCGAGATGCGAGAACTGGGGGCGCTGGCTGTGGCCGAACATCGCCGTCTCGGAGCCGACCTCGTGGCGGTGGCACCTGCTGCTGTGGTGGGGGTGGGCGGCGACGCCGAGCACTTGGTCGGCGCAGCGCGGGCTGCCGGTCTGGTCGCGGAATTCGCGGCCGACGCTTCGTCTGCGCAGCCGCTGGTGGCTGCACACGTGCAGGCGGGTGACGTCGTGCTGGTGAAGGCGTCTCGGGGGGTGCGCGCGGAGCGTCTCGTCGAGGGGCTCGTCGAAGCGCGGCGAGGGGAGCCGTGATCTACGAGCTACTGTACCCCTTGAGCCAGAAGTTCGGTTGGGCGAGCGTTCTCAACGTCCTCCGATACACGCCATTTCGCGCGATCCTCGCCATCATCACGGCGATGCTCATGAGCTTCCTCGTGGCCCCGTGGTTCATCAAGAAGCTCCGGGGCAAGCAGATCAGCCAGATCATCCGGGAGGAGGGGCCTGAGACGCACCTCGCGAAGGCCGGTACCCCTACCATGGGCGGGTCGCTCATTCTGATCAGCGCCCTGGTCCCGACGATGATGTGGGCGGACGTGAACAACGTGTTCGTGCTGGCGGCGGCGCTCGTCACGGCCGGCTACGGCTTGGTTGGCTATATCGACGACCGTCTCAAGATCAAGGGGCTCAACACCCGCGGTTTGCCGGGACGTTACAAGATCCTGCTCCAGATCCTGATCGGGGGCGTCGTCCTCGGGTACCTCTATCTGAGCGACTCCGGGCTCCCCAAGGAGTGGCTCGAGATTCGGGGGCGCCTCAGCGTTCCGTTCCTGGCCTTTGCCAAGCACCCCGTGGCGGTTCCGGCTTGGGCATATCTCGCGTTCGCGTTGTTCGTGGTGGTCGCGACCAGCAACGCGGTTAACCTCACGGATGGGCTCGACGGCCTCGCCATTGGCCCGGTGATGGTCTCCACGAGCGTGTACTCGATCTGGGCATACGTGGCCGGCCTGGTCGCGTTTGGCCAACCCGTGGCGCGGTACCTCGACATCCCGGGCTTCCAGGAGATGAGCGAGCTCGCGGTGTTCGGATCGGCGCTCATCGGTGCGGGGGTGGGCTTCCTCTGGTACAATACCTATCCGGCGCAGGTGTTCATGGGGGACGTCGGGTCGCTCGCGCTCGGCGGTGGGCTCGGCATGATGGCCGTCTTGACCAAGAACGAGCTCTTGAGCGTCCTGGTCGGGGGCGTCTTCTTCGTCGAGGCGCTCAGCGTCATCACCCAGGTGACCTCATATAAGCTCTTCAAGAAGCGGGTGTTCTTGATGGCGCCGATCCATCACCATTACGAGAAGCTCGGCTGGCCGGAGCCCAAGATCATAGTTCGCTTCTGGATCGTATCCGTTCTCTTGGCCCTCGTCGGTCTGGCGTCGTTGAAGCTCCGGTGAGGTGTCGTGGAGCTCTCGGGCAAGTGCGTCGTGGTCGTAGGGTTGGGCCAGAGCGGCGTGGCCGCCGCCCGACTCTGTCGAGCGCGGGGGGCCCGGGTGGTCGCCACGGACACGGCTCCGCTCGGGTCGCTCTCCGCGGCCGCACGCGGGCTGGAGGTTGAGCTCCTCGCCGGGAGCCACGAGGGGGTTCCCTTCTCCACGGCGGATCTCGTGGTGGTGTCCCCGGGCGTGCCGGCCCTTCCGGAGCTCGCGCGCGCGGAGACCCAAGGGGTCGAGGTGATCGGAGAGCTGGAGCTCGCCGCTCGGTTCATATCAGCGCCGGTGGTGGCGGTCGGTGGGACCAACGGCAAGAGCACGACTACCATGCTCGTCGGGTGCATGCTCGAAGCGGCGTTCGACCGGGTCTTCGTCGGCGGCAACCTCGGGACACCCCTCGCTGCGGCGGTCGGATCGTCGTGGGACTGCGTCGTGGTCGAGGTGTCGAGCTTCCAGCTGGAACGGATCCCCCGGTTTCGACCGCGGGTGAGCGTCCTCCTGAACATCACGGACGACCACCTGGATCGGTACCCCGACGCGGTGGGCTATGCGCGCGCCAAGGGCAACGCCTTCGTCAACCAAGTTGCAGAGGACGTCGCCGTCATCCCCCACGGTGACCCGGCTTGCCTCGCGCAGGCTCTCCGCGGCGCTGGTCGGCGGGTCACCTTCGGGCCCGGGGGCGCCTTCTCCGTGGAGGATCACGCGATCGTCGAGCGGCCAAGCGGCGAGCGCTACCCGCTCGTGGAGACGGAGATCCGTGGCGCACACAACGAACTCAATGCGGCAGCGGCAGCGGCGGCGGCGCGGGCCGTGGGTGCTGCCCCCGACGCGGTCCGGGCAGGGCTCGCTCGGTTCCGGCCGCTGGCTCATCGGATGGTGCTGGTGGCCTCTAACCGCGGTGTTCGATACTACGACGACTCGAAGGGCACGAACGTTGGCGCCGCGGTGACGGCACTCCGCGGGCTTCCCGAGGCGCGCGCGGTCCTCATCGCCGGTGGTCGCGACAAGCTCGGCGCCTACGACGACCTCGTCGCCGCCCTCCTCGAGAAGGGCCGCGCCGCCGTCCTCATCGGTGAGGCAGCTGACCGGATCGAGGCGGCCATCGCGGGTCGCGTACCGGTGGTCCGAGCGGTGGACATGGGGGAGGCCGTGGCGCGGGCAGCCGAGCTGGCTCGTCCCGGCGACGCTGTGCTCCTCAGCCCCGCTTGCTCTAGCTTCGACATGTACCGGAGCTACGCGGAACGGGGTGATCGCTTCGCGGCTGCCGTCCGTTCCCTCGCGGCCACGCCGCCGGCCGCCGACGGAGGCGAGCCGTGAACGCCCTGATGCGGACGTTTCGTGTGCTCCTGGCGCGGTCTGACCGCACCGGTCCGGTCGATCAGGGGTTGGCGGCGGTGGCCGTGGCGCTCATCGGTTTCGGCGTCGTGATGGTCTACAGCGCGAGCGTCATCGAAGCCACGATCGATTTCGGGGACGCCCAGTTCTACTTGAAACGGCAGGTCCTGTATGCGCTCGGGGCGCTGCTGTTGATGGGGCTGTTCGCTCGCATCGACTATCACAAGCTTCGCCCGTTCACCTACGGCGCACTCGCCGTCGTCACCCTCTTACTCACGCTCAGCGTGCTTGGCTTCGGACACACGGGTGGTGGTGCGGCGCGCTGGCTCGCGGTCGGACCCGTGCACATTCAACCTTCGGAGGCGGCGAAGCTTGCGCTCATCATCTGGCTCGCCTACTCGCTCGACAAGAAGCAGGAGCAGGTCAAGACCTTCTGGATCGGCGTGCTCCCGCACCTCATCATCGCCGGCGTCATGATGCTGCTCTGCCTGAAGCAGCCGGACTTCGGCGGTGCCGTGGTGCTGCTCGCGCTCACCTTCACCATGCTGTTTGTCGCCGGGGCACGCCTACACTGGCTCGTGCTCGTGAGCATGGGGGGGTCCCTGGCCGGGTACTGGCTGGTGCGTTTTCGGGCCTATCGCTGGGATCGCATCATGGCGTGGTGGGACATGGGGGAGCACCGTCAGGATCTCGCCTATCAGCCCTTTCAGTCGGTGATGAGCTTCGGATCGGGCGAGCTCACGGGGCTCGGGTTGGGCAGGGGACTGCAGGTGCTCTATCTCCCGGAGGCGCATACGGACTTCATCTCCGCGATCATCGGCGAGGAGCTGGGGTTCGTCGGAATCCTTGTGCTCTGCACGGCGTACCTCCTCATCGTCGCGCGGGGCGTGCGCATCGCATTGAGGGCCGAGGACGACTATGGATCACACATCGCCTTCGGGATCTCGGTCCTCTTTGGTCTGCAGGCCCTCCTGAACATGGGGGTGGCGATGTCGATCCTGCCCACCAAGGGGCTGACGCTCCCCTTTGTCAGCTACGGGGGCTCGTCGCTGCTGGTGAGCGCGGTGGCGATGGGGATCCTGCTCAACGTCTCGCGCGGTCGCGAGACCGGGAAGGGCAACTCTCGAGCGCGCGGACGTGGACCGGAGGCCAGCGCGACCGTGGTGACGGCGGCGGGATTTGCGGTCAGCCGCCCGCGTCCATGCCGGGACCCCATGGGTGGCGCGGTGGCGGAGGAGGCGACATGACCCGTCCGGCGATCGTGTTTGCGGGTGGCGGTACGGGAGGACACGTATTCCCTCTGCTCGCTGTGGCGGACGCGCTCCGGCGCATCGCGCCTGCCGTCCAGCCCATCTTCGTCGGCACCGAACGCGGCATCGAGACGCGGGTCATTCCCGAGCGCGGCTACGAGCTGGTGTTGGTCGAGGTGGCGCCGATTCGAGGATGCGGGGTAGCTGGCGCTCTTCGTGGGGTCGGCAAGGCGGCGGCCTCGGTGCCGGCCGCGGCGCGCCTGCTCGCGAAGCGGCGACCGCGGGCGGTGTTCTCGGTCGGCGGGTACGTGGCGGGTCCCATCTCGCTCGCCGCGCGCCTCAAGGGGATCCCGCTGGCTCTGCTCGAACCCAACGCCGCCATTGGCCTCTCCAACCAACTGGTCGCGTCGGTCGTGAGTCGCGCGTACACCGCGTTCGCCGAACCCGAGCGGCATTTCCGACCGAGCGTCGTGCTGCGGACCGGGGTGCCCATTCGCGATGGCTTCGCTCCTCGGCCGTACCAGCGGGGGTTGAGGCAGCTGGCCGTGCTGGTGCTCGGAGGCAGCCAGGGGGCTCGGACGCTGAACGAGTCCATCCCGCGGTCGCTTGCGCAGGCGCGCACGCCGGTGCGGGTCGTCCACCAGTGCGGACGCATTCACGAGGCGGAGACACGTGCTCTCTACCTCGAGCTCGGCGCGGGGGACCGTGCGGCGGTCGTCCCGTTCATCGAAGACATGCCCGCGGCGATTGGCGCGGCGGACCTCGTCGTCAGTCGATCGGGGGCGAGCGCGGTCAGTGAGATCTGCGCGATTGGTCGGCCGAGCCTCCTCGTACCGTATCCATTCGCCGCTGCCGATCACCAGCGGTGCAACGCCGAGTCCCTTGCGGGTGCGGGCGCTGCGCTGATGGTCGCCAATGACGCCGCCACGCCCGAGCGGATCGCGACGGAGCTCGACCGGCTGGCGAGCGAGCCGGGCCGGTTGGAGGCGATGGCAGAGGCGGCGCGCAGGTTCGGTCAGCCGGGGGCTGCCGAGGCGATCGCGCGTGACCTGCTCGCGCTCGCTGGTCTGGACGCCGAGCGGGAGGGATCGAACGCTGGGAGTGCGAGCGCCGCCGAGGCGTCGAGCAGACCAAGGAGCCCATGATGTTCCGGGGACGGGTTCGTCACGTGCATTTCGTCGGAGTCGGGGGCATCGGGATGAGCGGGCTCGCAGAGATCCTGCGTTCGATGGAGTTTGATGTGTCCGGGTCGGATCTCCGCGAGGGGGGGAACACGCGGCGGCTTGGCCGTATGGGTGTGAGGATCGACGTCGGGCATCGAGCCGAGAACGTGCGCGGCGCCGACGTCGTCGTGTACTCGAGCGCCATTCGCGAGGAGAACCCCGAACTCGTCGCTGCCGCCACGCTGGGCATTCCCGTCATCCGTCGCGCGGAGATGCTCGCTGAGCTGATGCGGGTGAAGTATGCCGTCCTCATCGCTGGTTCGCACGGAAAGACCACGACGACTTCGTTGGTCGCGACGGTGCTTCGTGCCGCCGGGTTCGATCCCACCGTCGTCGTCGGCGGGCGAATGGCCGCCCTCGGGAGCAACGCGCGCCTCGGTGCGGGCGACCTCCTCGTTGCCGAGGCCGACGAGAGTGACGGCTCGTTCCTGCAGCTCACGCCGACCATCGCGGCCGTTACCAACATCGACCCCGAGCACCTCGACCACTACCGGACCTACGAGGCGTTGAAGGCCGCCTTCGTCTCCTTCATCGAGCGGGTGCCGTTCTATGGGATTGCGGTGCTGTGCCTCGATCATCCCACCGTACAGGAGCTCTTGCCGCAGGTCCGGCGGCGCACCGCGACCTACGGTCTGAGTCCGCAGGCCGACTACTGCGCGCGGCAGATCCGATACGACCGGCTATCTGCGAGCTTCGTCGCCTACAAGAGGGGAGACTGCCTCGGAGAGTTTGCGGTTCGCATGCCCGGGAAGCACAACGTACTCAACACCCTGGCGGTGATTGCGATCGCGGACGAGCTCACGGTACCCCTCGACTTGCTCAAGGACTCCCTCGCGACCTTCACGGGGGTTGCGCGTCGCTTCACCGTTGTCGCCGAGATCGGGGGGGTTGCGCTGGTTGACGACTACGGGCACCACCCAGCCGAAATCGAGGCGACCCTCGCGGCGGCACGCCAGGCCTACCAGGGGCGCGTGCTCGTGGCATTCCAACCGCATCGGTATTCCCGCACTCGGCTGCTGTTCGAGGACTTCACGCGCGCCTTCAATGACGCCGACGATCTCATCGTCACCGACGTGTACGCGGCCGGCGAGGCTCCGATCGAGGGAGCCAACGGAGAGGCGCTGGCGCACGCGATCGGCCGTCACGGCCACCGTCGCGCTCGGTACGTTGCCGACCGGACGGTGCTCGCGGCCGAGCTCTCTCATGCGGCTCAGCCCGGCGATGTCGTCATCGCCCTCGGGGCAGGGGACATCAATCGAGTTCTGGACGACATCCGCGCTTCCATCGCGGCGAAGGTGGCCGCGGCCGGCGGGGAGGGGTCGTGAAGGGACGGGGCGCGAGACGTGGGCGCGGCGGCATCATCGAGGCGCCGCCCGAGCGGACCGACCTCGAGGAGAGCACCGCACCGCCCGCGAAACGGTGCCGGTATCCGTCGTCATCGGTTCGCACTCCCGCGTCCTGGGCGGTTGTTCTGTGGTCTGGGCTGAAATTGGTCGCCGGGCTCGCCTTGGTCGTGACGGTGTCGCTGGCGGTGGCATGGGGCGTCCACCAATACGCGTCGACGACGCCGCGTTTTTCGGTGGTGATCATCGACGTGGTGGGCAACCGGCGTCTGTCCGATTCCGAGGTTCTGCGACGGGCGGGCGTGGCGGAGGGCATGAATCTCTTCGTTCTCGACACGGAGGCAACCGAGCAGGCGCTGCTCGCCGTTCCGTGGATCGAGGAGGTGAAGGTTACCCGCGAGCTGCCGCGTACCCTCCGGATCGAGCTCGTGGAACGGGAGGCGGCGGCGGTGGCGGTGGTCGGCTCACGGTCCTGGCTCGTCACCCCGGAGGGGGTGCCGTTCAAGGAGCTCGCCGCGGGGGACCCGTACGATCTGCCGCTCCTCACGGGAGTGACCCTGGAGGATCTGCTGCAGGACCGGGAAGGGGCGGTCGGGCGGCTGAAGACGGGGATCGACGTCCTGCGCCAGTATGGACGTACCGCTCCCGGTCGGGTCCACGTAGCCCAGGAGGTGAACCTCGGCGAGGACGGCGGAGTGGTGCTGACCGTGGGGAAGCAGGGGATGACCTTCCACCTCGGCCGCGGGCAGGTCCGCCGGAAGCTCTTGATGGCCGAGCGCATCATCGCCCAGCTCGGCCGCCGGGGCCGGATGCCCGGGATCCTCTTTCTCGACAACGAAGCCCATCCGGAACGCGTGGTGGCCCGAATGCGGTAGGCCGTCCGGCGCGCCTTGGGAAAATTTGGCCCGGATTCGGGGCACATGGCAGCGTCGGACCCGTCTCCGCAGAGGCCTCCGAGAACGGCAAAGCGGCGAGGAGCTGGTGAGCACGATGACCTACCAGGGGAGCTCGGAATCCGAAATCGTCGTCGGACTCGATCTCGGCACCACCAAGGTGACGGCGGTCGTTGGCGAGGTTGACGCAGAGGGGATCACGATCCTCGGTGTAGGAAACGTGCCCTGCCGCGGGTTGCGCAAGGGTGTCGTGAGCAACATCGAGTACACGGTGCGCTCGATTCGCGAAGCGATCGACGCTGCGCAGACGATGGCGGGGGTGGAGATCACTACGGTGTACGCCGGGGTGGCCGGAAGTCACATCCGAAGCCACACGTCCGACGGGGTCTGCGCGATCAGTGGACGTGAGGTGACCCGCATGGACCTCGAGCGCGTGCTCGAGGGCGCGCGGGCAATCCCCGTCGATGCGGATCGGATGATCCTCCATGCCTTGCCGCGTGAGTACATCGTGGACAACCAAGACGGCATCCGCGACCCGATCGGGATGAGCGGGGTCCGCCTTCAGGTGCGGGTGAATCTGGTCACGGCGGCGACCTCACCCGTGCAGAACGTGATCCGGAGCATCGAGCGCTGTGGGCTTCAGGTCGCGGACGTGGTCCTCGAGCCGCTGGCGAGCGCCGAGGCGATTCTGAGCGAGGACGAGAAGGAGATCGGGGTCGCCGTCGTCGACATCGGGGGGGGCACGACCGACCTCATGATCTATGCGGACGGAGGCATCTGCCACACCAGCGTCGTGCCTGCCGGGGGGAACAACATCTCGAGCGACGTCGCTGCCGGACTGCGGACGCCGATGGCCGAGGCGGAGCGTCTCAAGCGTCAGTACGGCTGCGCGCTCGGACGGATGATCGCCGACGATGAAGAGGTCGAGGTCCCCGGCGTGGGCGGCCACGCCCCGCGCCGAGCGGCGCGGCGGCTCTTGAGCGACATCATCGAACCCCGGGTGGACGAGATCTTCAGCGAGGTCCGCCGCCGCGTGGAGGAGACGGGGATGCTGGAGCAGATCAGCTCCGGCTGCGTGCTCACGGGAGGGGCGGCGCTGATGGAGGGCATGATCGAGTGCGCCGAGGAGGTCCTCGGCATGCCCGTGCGCCTCGGTTCTCCCGTTGGTGTGCGCGGCATCGTTCAGCTCGTCCAGGGCCCGCAGTACGCGACGGGCGTGGGCCTGGTCCGGTATGGCGCGCAGCAGATCCTCGACCAGCAGCTGCGCCAGGGAGCCGCCGCCGTCGCGCGGCCCATCGTTGAAGTCGAGCCAACGCGCGAGGTCCACCGAGGCAGAGGGTTCTTCGGGTGGCTGCGAGATGCTTTTTAGTCGCTGAAGTTGGCCAGAGCTTGGGAGACAACCGACAAGGAACACCACGCGCAAGACCCAGGAGCCGCGAGCAACCAATGGGGAAGAGGCAGCCCCGCTCGCGATTCTACGGGCCTCGTGCTGCAGCCGCGTGACGGCGCACCTCCGGGAGGCAAGGACGATGAGCTTTTCCATCGATTTCGCGGAAGAAACCCAGCCCCACTACCACGCTCGCATCAAGGTGATCGGCGTGGGTGGATCGGGCGGCAACGCGATCAATACCATGATCCATTTCGGCCTGGAGGGGGTGGAGTTCATCACGGTGAACACCGACGCCCAGGCGCTGAACGCGAACCTAGCCGCAGAGAAGGTCAGCATCGGTGCCAACATCACGCGCGGGCTCGGGTGTGGCGCCGATCCCGAGCGCGGTCGCAAGAGCGCACTGGAGGATGTCAACCGGCTCAAGGACCTCGTCCGGGGCGCGGACATGGTCTTCGTGACCGCCGGCATGGGCGGTGGCACCGGCACCGGCGCCGCGCCTGTCATCGCGCAGCTGGCCCGTGAGGAGGGTGCACTCACCGTTGGTGTCGTGACGAAGCCGTTTCCATTCGAAGGACGGCTGCGCCAGCGGCGCGCCGAGAGCGGGGTCGCGTGCTTGAACGAACAGGTCGACACGCTCATCACCATCCCCAACGAGAAGCTGCTGCAGTTGGCCGATGACGATCTGACGATGGTCGAAGCCTTCCGGAAGGCCGACGAGGTGCTGTTCCAGGCGGTGAAGGGGATCAGCGATCTGATCACCCAGGACGGAATCGTGAACGTCGACTTCGCCGACGTGAGAACGGTGATGAGCAACATGGGTCGTGCCCTCATGGGCACTGGGATGGCGAAGGGTGAGGGTCGTGCGCGCATCGCGGCGGAGCACTCCGTCACCTCTCCGCTCCTCGACAACATCTCGGTGAAGGGTGCGACGGGAGTGCTCATCAACATCGTGGGTGGTCCGGACCTGAAGATGCGCGAGATCCAGGACGCGGCGGCGTACATCCAGGAGCAGGCGCACGAGGACGCCAACATCATCTTCGGCGCGACCATCGACGAGAACATGAGCGAAGCGATCAAGGTCACCGTGATCGCGACCGGCTTCGCCGAGGTCGAAGCCGTGGCGCCCGTCGAGACGGTGAGCGAGGCGCGACGTGTGCCTGAACGGAGCGCGATCCGAGAGGCGGTGCCTGCACCGCGCGTTGCCGCGCGTCCCGCCGCCACGCTGCGCGAGCCAGTCCCCGTGCTGACCCAACGTCGGAGCGCGGTGGCGGCTGCGGCGGGTTTGCAGGCATCGGCTCCGGAGGTGCGCAGCCGCATCACCTTCCCCGCGGCGCCGGACGGCGACGACTGGGATACGCCGGCGTTCCAGCGACGTTCACAGCAGCAAGGTTGAAACGTCCAGCGATGGCCGCTGACGGTGCGGAGTTCGATCGCGCCGTCAGCGATGGGTTGGTCTTCTCTGCGAAGTATGTGACGCTGCCCCGACGTCTCGACGTCGGGGCAGCACCGCTCTTCGGCATCAGCTGGTGCAGACCCGCCGCCGTCAAGCGGCGCGGCGCACGGTGCGGACGCGGTCCGCGAGGTGGCGGAGGAGTGCCGCGGTTTCCTCCCACCCGATGCAGGCGTCCGTGATCGAGACGCCATGCTCCAGCGCGGCCCCCGGCAGCCAATCCTGGCGGCCCTCCCGGAGGTTGCTCTCGACGAGCAGGCCGAGGATCGCGTCCTGTCCGCCGACGAACTGCTCCACGACATCTCGGCAGACGATCCCTTGGCGGCGGAAGTCCTTGCTCGAGTTGCCGTGGGAAGAGTCAACCATCACCGCGCGGAGGAGCTCGGGTGCCACGGAGCGGACGCGGCGCGTCGCCGCCTCGACGTCCTCGCGGTAGTAGTTGGGGCGGGACCCACCACGGAGCACCACGTGGCGATCGGGATTGCCCGCGGTCTTGACCACCGAAGGGTGCCCGTCAGCGTTGATACCCAGGAAACTGTGCGGTTGTCCAGCCGTGACCAGGGCGTTGATCGCGGCCTCGATGGAGCCGTCGGTGCCGTTCTTGAAACCGATTGGCGTGCTGAGGCCGCTGGCCATCTCGCGGTGGGTCTGACTCTCGGTGGTGCGCGCTCCGATCGAGGCCCATGAGAGGAGATCGCCGACGTATTGCGGCGTGACTGGGTCGAGCGCCTCGCTGGCACAGGGGATGCCGATTCGGTTGATCTCGAGGAGGATCTCGCGCGCGGTCCGGAGGCCGAGGGCGATGTCACAGGTGCCGTCGAGCAGCGGGTCATTGAGCAATCCCTTCCAACCTACCGTGGTTCGGGGCTTCTCGAAGTAGGTACGCATGAGGATGATCAAGCTGTCGGCGTGCGCGGTGCGTAGTTGGGCGAGGCGCTCCGCGTACTCGAGCGCCACCTGACGGTTGTGGATGGAGCAAGGCCCCACCACCACCACGAGGCGCCGGCGATCCACCCCTCGGAGGACATCGCGGATCTCGGCGCGGGTCGTCGCGACGAGCTCCTCGATCCGGCCCGTGCGGGGGAGGGAACGCTTGAGCTCGGTCGGGGCGGAGAGCTCCTGGAAAGCGAGGACGTTCGTGTTCTCTACGCGGGGGGACATGGAAGCGGTTCCTTCTCGGGGGTGGCCGGTGGTATCGGCAGGGGATCGACGTGGTGGGCCCCAAATGCCGAAAGCCCCGGGCAGGGTGCCCAGGGCTTCTTGCGCGTTTCGGAGTCGTCTTCTTCGGTCTCGTTTACGGCTGTGGGCCCCGGGCATGGCTCCGGCACCAATAAGAAGCGAAACCAAAGGCGTTCGGACGCATCGGCGGATGGAATAGCGCGGCGGATGCGATCGCGCAAGGACTCCTTTCGGCGAGGGGGGCGGGGGCGACCGCCCACGGTTCTCGGCCTGGACCCGCAGACCGAGCGGCACGCCAACGACCTCGCAACCTGGGGGGACCCTCCGCTACAGGGCGAGGACCAAGCCTCCGAGCCTTGCCGCTCCCGCCGGCTGCCAGAATTCGTGGTAGCCGTTCACGCCTTCTGACTGGAAGACCCCGGCCGAGATCCGCACCTCTGGCGGGGCCCCGCGCTCCCGGACCCAACGCGGGCCCAGGCGCACTGGGGAGAGCGTGGGGTTACTCCGGCGCTCCCGGGCCCCGCGTCGCCACGGGTTCCACGTTGCCATGGCAATCTGGGTGGCGGCGTGGGGTGCTCACGTACTCAAGTACCCTCCGCTCCCGGGCCCCGCGTCCTCCGGGCCCCGCACTGCGGACGACGGTGGGTGAGGGCGTGGGGTGCTCGTCGCGCCGAGAGCAGCAATCAGGTTGATTGTTGCGTCAAATCAACGACCTAGAGCACCGAACCGGCAGCAGACCTCTCCCGAGGCAGCGCTGGAAACGCGTCCTCGCCTCGCGCAGACGCTTTTCCAGCGCTGCTGTTGCTGTTGGCAAGCTGATCGGTGCTCTGGCCAGCGAAGCGGTTTTCCGCCGGGTCGATTGGGGGTGAACGCACAAGATCCGTGTCCGCTCACGCAGAGCGGACCGACTGCCGCTCGCGCTTCATTCCACCGTGCCCGCAGCGCCGCCCTCGCCCGCACTGCTCGGTGCGCCGGCCGTCACGCCACCTTCGCCGCCTCGGCCCCCCGTGCCATGGCCGCTCGCTCCCGCCGTAGTCACCCCTCCGGCGCCGGCGACCACCCCGCCCGCGCCAGCGACAGGTCCAGTTCCACCGGTCTCGGCCCCGCTCGTGCCCCCATCGGCTCCGTGCCCAGCGCTGCCGCCGCTTGGGGCCCCGCTGGCCCCGCCGCTTGGCCGGGTGAACCCGCCGCCTTCGCCGCCCGGACCCTCGCCGCCCGGAGTCTCCCCCCCAGTCACCGCGCCACCGGTCGCTGCGCCTGCCGCGCCGCCGTTCGTGGTGCCGCCTCCACCGCCAGCGATCGACCCTCCCCGGCCGCCTTCGCCGGCGAGGTTCGGGAACCCTCCGTTCGGCAGGTACCCGCCGCCACCGTCAAACTCGCAGGGCTCGCACTCTGTCCAGGCTCCGTCCACGCAGGTCCTGGTCCCCGCGCAGAGGGGCTGGCAGCTCTCCGTGCTCCCCTCCACACAGATGGTGTCGGAGCTTGAACCACCGGTCGAGGTGTAGCTCGAGGAGCCGTCGTCATCGGCGTTGCACGCGACGCTTCCGAGGGCGACCGAGACGGTGAGCAGGGCGAGGCGAACGAAGCGAGCCATTGGGCGGCGAGTCTACAGCCGATTCGCCGCACGACAACGCAAATGCGGCGATCGACCCCTCGCTCTCGCGGTCGCGTCCCCTGAGCGATTCGAACGTCAGGTATGGGCAGGGGACTATCGAGCTGTCTCGAGGTCAGGCACGATCCCCTGCCATGGACCCGAAGGAACTCCGCGAGATCCTCGAATTCGCCGTGGAAGCTGCCCAGCTCGCCGGCACCTACACGCTTGGCTTCTTCCAGGCCGATCCCCCCGTCGAGCTGAAGGCCGACCGTTCCCCCGTCACCGCGGCCGACCGCGGTGCGGAGGAGCGCCTCCGTGAACGCATCCTGCGGGCGTACCCGACTCACGGGATCCTCGGCGAGGAGCATGGCGAGCACGTCGGGTCCTCGAAGGCGCGATGGATCCTCGACCCCATCGACGGGACCTACTCCTTCATCTGCGGGGTCCCGCTCTACGCGGTGCTGGTTGGGTTCGAGTGGGAGGGCGAGATGCTAGCGGGCGTCATCCACCTGCCCGCGCTGCGCGAGACCGTCTACGCAGCGCGGGGACTGGGATGCTTCTGGAACGGTCGCCGAGCCCAGGTCTCCAGCGTCGATCGCGTGGTCGACGCGCGCGTGGTGTATGGCGGCGCCGCGTGGCTCGAGCGTTGTGGTCGGGGACCTGCGCTCAGCCGTCTGCTCGGTGCCTGTCACCAGGACCGCGGTTGGTGCGACGCCTACGGCTACGCCTTGGTCGCGACGGGGCGTGCCGAGGTTTCCCTCGATCCGGTGATGAACATCTGGGATACCGCAGCGCTCCTACCGGTGCTGATCGAGGCAGGAGGGGAGCTGACGGATTGGAGCGGACAGCGGACGCACCGCGCGCCGGAGGCCCTCGCCACCAACGGGCGCCTTCACAAGGAGGTGCTCGCGCTCCTTCGCGGCGGCTGAGAAGGCGGTGAGAGCCGGGGTGAGCGGGGTTCGCTCCCCGAGTCCCATCTACCCGGGGTGGGAAATCCCATTGGTTGGCCCTGAACGACCCTCGCTCGGTGGCGCGAGTTCTCGCCGTGATGCTCGAGCAGCAATCAGGTTGATTGCTGCGTCAAGCAACAACCCGGAGCACCGAACCGGCAGCAGACCTCTCCGGAGGCGGCGCTGGAAACGTCGGCTCGTCTTGCACCGACGCGTTTCCAGCGCGGCCGCTACTGTCGGTGCCCTGATCGGTGCTCCCGCGCTCCTGAGGTGGACGACTCATCGATCTTGAGTCAAGCCTCTCCGGATAGAGGCAAGTGAGGTCGGTGCCCCGCACGCAGCCGCGGCGCCACCGGCGCCCGGCGCCCGGCGCCCGGCGCCGGGATGCGGGTGGGGGACCCCGCGCGGCGGGGGGAGGGGGTGCGTCAGCCCCTCCCACGGATCCTCATGAGAAGGACGGACGACGACTCCACCAGGACAAGCCCGCTTCTGGCTCGCAAGCGTGCGGCAGTTCGGCTGGGGTGCCCACCCGGTCAGTCATCGTCGCTGAACACGAGGCGGTAGATCCCGAGCGCTACGCCGAAGACCACCAGCGGCCCCGCGATCCACATCGGTCGAAACGGCAGCGGGATGGGGCCCCCGCTGACGGTCTCGTAGACGACGCCGAGCCCGGCGATCACGATCGCCGCCACGATGAGCTCGGACGGCAAGGTCAGCTTCTCGCGCAGGGAGCCGATCGCTTCGCGCTCGGAGCGTTTTCGGTCCTGATCAGCGAGCGCCTTGGTGGCGAGAGGGTCGAGTTCGCGGCGGAGTCGCTCGCGTTGGACCGACTGGAGCGAGGGTCCTCCTCCGGGAGCTGGCAGCGCCGCTTCGCGATCGATGGTGATGTGCCCGGGCTTCCGCTGGCGAGTGCGGCCGGGACAAGGCGCGGCGGTTTGGCCCTCTCGCGCCGGTCCCCCCGCGGCCTGTCCTCGCGAGGGTTCGGCGCGTGGGTCGGGATCCGAGACCCTAACGATCCCGCCGAAGTCCAGATCGTCGTCGATGGCGCGCTGTCCTCCCCGCTCGGCGCGCGGCAAGGGGGATCTCGGGGCCGGACCTCGTCGCGCGGGCGCTCCGGATCGGATTGGCGCCACGGTGAGGTCGGGCACCTCCGGGGTCGGTGGGGCTCGGGACGGGGAGTCGCGGGCGCTGTTCGGCGGCTGCTGCGCGTGGGCGAAGGGGAGGGCTGCCGGTGAACGGGACGCCGCTGCGGGCTGGACCCGTTCGGCGGGCGCTCCCCCGACCGCACGGCGAAGATCAGCATAGTAGTCCGCCACG
The DNA here is from genome assembly GCA_016933275.1 of Polyangiaceae bacterium. GTDB lineage: Bacteria > Myxococcota_A > Polyangia > Polyangiales > Polyangiaceae > JAFGBI01. The sequence continues at coordinate 22,504 of JAFGBI010000296.1, forward strand.
CTGAGGTAGCGGTCCTTCGGGTGGACCGCGACCGCCTTGCGGAACACCGCTTCCACCGGGTCGGGAACGCTCATGCCGACGGCGTGCGGTGTCGGGCGCAGCTCTGGATCGAGGGCAGCACCCAGCATTGCCGCGTGGTCTCCGTCAATCGGCGCCCGGCCAGTGATGGCTTCGACCATCGTGAGGGCGAGGCCCCAGACGTCCGTCCATGGCCCCGTCTGTCCGAATCGTTTGGGTGCCCACTGCTCGGGAGCGGCGTATCCAGGGGTGAACGCCGGTAGCGTCCCCGCGTGCATCGACTCCTTGCCCACGACGGCAGTGGCGGCGCTCTTCACCTTGGCGATCCCAAAATCCAGGATCTTGGCGGTACGTCGGCCATCGACCACCGCGACGAAGATGTTCGCGGGTTTCAGATCGCGGTGGAGCACGGTCACCGTCCCCTCCGCCGTGGGGAAGAAATGGGCTTGATGGAGCCCCTCGGCGACGGGTTCGAGGAGCGGAACGAGCTCCTCGAGGGGAAGCGGACCGGCTCCCGAAGCCAGCCTCCCGGCGAGGAGGTCTTCCAGCGTCGCCCCGTCGAGCCATTCCATGGCAAGGTACGGGACGAACGACACGCTGGCGCCCTCCAGTGTTCCGGCGTGCAGTGGGCGGACGACCGCCGGGATCCGCGCGGACAGTCGGAACAACAGCTCGGCCTCACCTCGGAACTGCTCGAGAAACTCCGCCTGATGCGCGGCCGAGAGCGAGGTCGGTACCTTCAGGCACTTGAGCGCTACGGGGGCGCGGAAGGTGATGTGGTACGCGCGATAGACAACGGCAAAGCCGCCCTCTGCTACGGCTGCCTCCACGCGAAAGGTGCCGGCCTGCACCGACCCCTCGATGCAGAAGGCGTCCTGTTCCGACATGATACGGTCTCCCATCTTACTCGAGCTTGGCCGTCATCCGTACCCGCAACGTTGGGTGGCCTCCTGCGTCGTCTGGGGCTCCGGTGTCGATGCCGGTGCGCGGGCCGGACGACGAGCGCCTGTCCTACGGTGGCACGGTTGCATCGCCGAAGGCCTGTTCCCGGTCGTCGAGCTGTGCGATTACGCGCTCCGGAGGGCTGCCCAGACGCGATGTCCGACGTTCATCACGCCATCGGTCTCACGATGCACCAGCCGCCGGGGAACCTCCTGCGGCTCCACAACTCGTCCGAGCGCTGGGAGGTGCGCCAGATCCTCTGGGCGTACGCCCGCGTCCCGGAGATGCTGCGACGCCACGGCGATCTGGCACGTCTTCACTTGATGTTCAGCGGGACGTTGCTGAAGCAACTCGAGGATCCCGCGACCTCTGACACCTTTGGCGACATCGTGGACATCCCGAGCATGCTTCACGAGTACCGTGCGGCTGCCGGGTTGGAGTTCCTCGGCTCCGGTTTGTTCCACCCCGTGTATCCGCTGATCCCTGCCGCCGATTGGTCTGCCCAAACGGAGTGGTGGCAGGGCCTGGGGCGGAAGATCCTCGGCCGCGACTGGTTCCCCGGCTTCTGTCCGCCGGAGATCGGATTCTGCCAGGAGATGATCCCGCATCTGGTCGCGGCCGGGTACCGCTACGTGCTCGTGGACTGCCTGTACATCAAGCCGCGCCGCGACATGCGCTGGCACGAGATGCGCTTTCAGCCGTTCTGGTCGAGCTACGAAGGCAAGCGAATCATCGTCGTTCCCGTCGAACGTGAGCTCTCCAACGCCCAGCACAGCGGCACGGAGCTCTCGTGGTTCGAGCGAGAGGTCGCGGCACGGACCCAGCATTGTGACTTTCCAGCGTTGGTGACGACCTGGTCGGATGGGGAGAACGGTGGCTGGTTTCGCATGCCGGAGTGGGAGCATGGCTTCTGGGGCGTGTTCTTCGAGCAGCTCGTGGAGAAACGACGCGCCGGCGACCTGGCGTTCGCGCCCACCAGCATCAACGAGTACCTCGATCGCTACGAGCCGAGGGAAGAGGTGGACGTGCACCGTGGCGCCTGGAACACGGGTCACCACTGGGGCGGCGACTTCACGCAGTGGACCGGCTCGCTCCTGCAGAAGCGGGGTTTCGACGAGATCCGTAGTGCCAGCGCGTTCTACCACCGGACCAAGCGGGAGTGGGAGCTCGGACGCGACGGAATGCGCGAGCCCGAGGCGGCTCGAGAGCTCATCCACCAAGCCTATGATCGGCTGCTCCATGCCGAGACGAGCTGCCATTTCTACTGGGGGTCGACCTGGGTCCATCGCGCCTTCGACGAGATCGAGCAGTGCTATTTCCTGCTGGACCAGGCCCGTAAGCTGATGCCGCTCGCCGGCCCCGAAGCTCCGCCGCGACCCCTCGAGAAGGAGGTCCCGGATGGTGGCGGCTCGTGAGCGCCCGCGCGGGGCCAGAGCGAGTCGCCGAGGTCGAGTGGTCGCGGTGGACGCCGCGGGATCGAGCCACCCTCGTCTTCATGGTCGAGCGGGACATGGTCCTCCTGATCCGCAAACGGCGGGGTCTGGGCGCCGGCAAGATCAACGCGCCCGGCGGGCGCATCGATCCGGGAGAGACGCCGATCGCGTGCGCGATGCGTGAGACGGAGGAGGAGCTTCACGTGCGGCCGCTCGGTCTCTCCATTCGCGGCGAGCTGCGATTTCAGTTCGTGGATGGGTATTCCATCCACGCCTACGTCTTCATCGCGACGGGTCACCGGGGTACGCCCACGGAAACCGACGAAGCGATCCCGATCTGGACCAGCGTTCATCTGATACCGTACGAAGAGATGTGGGTCGATGACGCCCTCTGGGTGCCGCGACTGCTCGCGGGCGAATGCTTCTCTGGTTGCTTCGTCTTCGATGGCGACAGGATGCGTGACCACGAGGTAAGGTCGCTCGGACCGGAGGAGGTGACGGCCCTGGAGGTGGCGGTGTCTCGCATCGGGGCGCCCTGATCGGCGGGAGCAGCAATCGGGTTGATTGCTGCGTAATAACAACAACCCAGAGCACCGAACCGGCAGCAGAGCTCACCCGAGGCGCCGTTGGAAGCGTACCCTCGCTGGGCATGGGTAGGTTTCCAGCGGCGCCGTTGCCGTTGGCAACCGATCGGCGGTCTGGGTCCGAGGATCGTGCGCCACGCGCGGATCCTCGGCGGTGTGTCGGATCCGCGCCGGAGGCGCCCGTCGCCCATCGAGCGGCGAGGAGGGGGAGGCCGCCTGGCGCAGCCGAGGCGGGGGAGGGTTCGCCTCTCCCGACGAGAAGAAGCCTTGCGCGGCCAGGATCCGTCGCCGTCCCTGGGCCGTGGGCCTGGCCGGCTCGCGGTGGTCCCGTTTTCTCGGCAGGTTGGCTAGGATCGCCGCGTGGTGGCCCCCAATGGCGAGTCGACGCGGGCGGAACTCGAGCAGCGGCTCGCGATCGCGGAGGCTCGAGTGAAGGAGCTCGAGTCGAGCGGGGGTGTCTCGGGAGGAGCGGACGCTCGCCCGACTGCGCCGCTCTCGCCGCAGGCCCGACAGGGCCAGAGACTCGAGAGTCTCGGCGTGTTGGCGGGGGCGTTCGCGCACGACATGAATAACCTTCTATGTGGGATCCTCGGTGGGGTGGAGCTCGCCATGGACGAACTCGACGGGGACCACCCGGCGCGTGCCGATCTCGCGATCGTCCAGCGGACGGCGCGGGAAGCCACGGAGCTCTGCCGGCAGCTCCTTTCCTGCGCGGGCAGGGGGCGGGTCGTCGTTGAGCCCATCGACGTCTCCGAGCTCGTCGCTTCGATGCGGAAGATCCTCGGCGTTTCGGCTGGCAAGACCGTGACCGTGGGTCTGGAGCTCGGTCGCGACCTTCCCTCGGTGACGGTCGATGCGTCGCAGCTACGTCAGGTCATCATCAACCTCGTTGCCAACGCCGCAGACGCCATCGGCAGCGCGTCGGGGAAGATCACGATCTGCACCGGATTTCTCACGGGTGACGACGCCTGCCTCGGAACGACCTACCTTGACGGCGAGCTACGCCCGGGGGGCTACGCCTTCATCGAGGTGGCCGACAATGGGCGCGGGATGGATGCTGTCACGATAGGACGCCTGTTCGACTCGTCCTTCAGCACCAAGAGCCCGGGGCGAGGGCTGGGACTCGCCGCGGTCCAGGGTATCGTGCGAGCCCATTCCGGGGCCGTCGAGGTTCACAGCCAGGTCGGGGTGGGGTCGACCTTCAAGGTGCTGCTTCCCACCAGCGCCGAGGTAGCGACCCGCAAGCGCTCGCCGGGCGGATCCAGTGGTTGGAGCGGTCGAGGGCTCGTACTGCTGGTCGACGACGAGCCCATCGTAAGATCGATCGGCGTCCGCATCCTGCAGCGCCTGGGGTTCGAGGTGGTGACGGCCGAAGATGGGGTTCAGGCGCTCGAGGTGTTCGACCGCAACCGCGACCGAATCGAGCTCGTTCTACTCGACATGAACATGCCCAACCTCGGTGGGGAGGCAACCTTCCGTGAGCTCCGTGCGCGGGATCCGAACGTCCGGGTGGTGCTGACCAGCGGATATGACGAGACCGAGGCGATCAGCCAGTTTGGCGCTCAGGGTCTCGCCGCCTTTTTGCAGAAACCATTCCAGCTCGCGACGATTCGCTCGTTGCTCGAGCGCGTCTTCGCCCGTTAGGAGTGATCTTTCCTCGGGACCGACAGGGTGGCAGTGGTTTTTGTGGGTCGCCAAATCCTGGCCGGCGCCTTTTTTCCACGGGTGCCTGGCGAATGGGCGATGCGACCCTGTATGATGCTAACCCGTGAGTGGACCGCGGCTGGTACCTGCGCCGATCGACTTCAAGTCGGTGGTCCTCACCCCAGAGGAGGGGTACGTGTTGTCGCGGCTCGATGGCCCGGTCGAACGGGACCAGATCGCTGGGCTCACTGGGCTACCGTCGGCTCGGGTCGAGGTCGTCGTAGAGCATTTGCTCGAGTTGGGGGCGCTCACCGTGGAGACGGCTCGATCTCCGTCCATGCTCCCGTCCGTCCCACCCGGCGCGGGATCCTCGTCTCGCCCCCCGCCGGGCAGTTTGGACCCGTTGTCGCACCTCGACAGCGTCAGACGGGGGTCGTCGGCGGTTCCGGTTCCCTTGGCAGCCCCATCTCGCCCGGCTCCCCCGTCGCCGATGTCGTCCCGTTCCCCTGGTGCCAGCGCGAGGACCAAGGCTTCCAAGCGAGCGTCCCTACCCGCCGAGCTTCCCGAAGGCCTGTTGCCGCCCACCACCGGACGAGTACGGATGCCGGGCGGCCTGACCTCCCTCTTCGACCATGAGGCTTCGGCGGGCACGACATCGAGCGATCCCGCCCACCCGGGCAATCTGCTTTGTGTGGTGGTCCCGCCTCCTCCAAGGGCGCCAACTCAAGTTACCCAGGTCTCGAGCCACCCCCCATCCGGATCCTCGCGGCCCGCCGTGGCCCCGTTCGGTAGCGGCCGACCGGGTCGGTGGGGGGGCGCGGCGCCGGAGGGTCCGATCGAGGCACTCCTGCACCCGGAGGATGGGGTAGGCCTGGGCGTGAGCCCCTGCGAAGGGGACGGCCTGCCCGAGGGCGTGACCCCGTTTGAGGATGGGGCAGGCTTGGGCGTGAGCCCCTACGAAGGGGACGGCCTGCCCGAGGGCGTGACCCCACTTGAGGATGAGGCAAGCTTGGGCGTGAGCCCCTACGAAGGGGACGGCCTACCCGAAGGTGTGACGCCCTACGTGGAGGAGGGACCGCCGATGGGGGCCACCCCGTTCGGAGGGGGTACCGAGGGGGAGACGGAGGAACCGACGCCTTCGGGATGGCCCGCGGGGGACGGTTCTCGCGCGGAGGAGACCGGTGTCGTGGCGGAGGAGACCGGTGTCGTGGCGGAGGGGACCGGTGTCGTGGCGGAGGTTCAGGGGGCCATCGCTGCGGATCACGGCACGGCGGTCAGGACGCCGCCCGCGTCCCTCGCCGACGTTCTCGGCGGCTACGCCACCCAGTTCAAGCATCTCGACGTGTCGAGGCGGATCGAGATCGCCAGGACCGCCGAGGATCCGGATCTCTTGACGCTGTGCATCGATCCCGACCCGCAGGTCATCGATGCCCTGCTCGGCAATCCGCGTTGCGGGCTCTTTCACGCGCGACGGATCGCCTTGCATCACCGGAATCCGGTCGGGCTCGAGCTGCTCAGCCGTCGGGGCGAGCTCATGCGGGATGGCCAGGTTCAACGGAACCTCCTTCGGAACCCTCAGCTGACCGAGTCGATCCTTCAGCGGATCGCGTCGCGAAAGCAGCTTCTGGAGATCTACCAGTTGTGCCTTGACCGAGAGGTGCCGGAACAGGGGCGGCTCAGGCTGCGGAGGGAGCTCGGGAAACGCTTCAACAACGGGAGTCCGGACGAGAAGGTCGAACTCGTCTTTCGCACCGAGGGACGCGCGCTCTTGCTGCTGCCCGGATGCACCTTCGATCCAAAGTCGGTCTCCCTCCTCACCCACCGCACGATAGGTTCACTGGTCCTCGTACAGAACCTGGCGCGATTCCCGGCGACACCGCCGGCGGTACTCGCCAAGCTCATCCAGCTGCCCATGGTCACGCGCCAGCCAGCGATCAGGCAGCTCCTGCTTCGCCACCCGAACCTCCCCGGAGAGGCGAAGCGGAGAAGCTAGCTGCTGCTGGCGAGCCCGCGGGTGTGCCCCTCACTGCCGAGGCTTCTGGGCGAGGCGTCGACGGAGGTCTTCGAGGATCACGCCACAGGGGTTGATGCGTGCCGGATCGGCTCCCCCCCAGTTGGCGATGGCCTCCTCGTAGGCATCGCGAAAGGCTCGGTTCGCAGCGGCTGCCTCACCGAGCGCAATTCGCGCCGCCTCCTGGTCGCCACTGGTACAAGCGGCATCCACCTTTCCGAGGTCCACTCTGGCGGCAGCCTGCTCACTTTGGCACCCAGCTAGGGTGAGGGCCAGAGACGAGAGGCCCGCGATGGCCACGTCGAGGGTCCTGGTGGCGCGGGAGCGAGGAGAGCATCGGCGGCGGATCCCATGCATTCCAAATAGACCTCCGGTTACTCAGCCTGCACCGTACCACGGGAGAACGGACACTGGTATCCGGGCGGTCTCCAGGCGCCTTCGGGACTGCGGATCCGTTCCGCACCTCGAGGAGTGATTCAGGATGGCCCTGGCGACGGAGCTGATCGATCATCCTTCCGATGGGTGTCTCGTCCACCAACGTTCGGTCCGGATCGACCCCGGGTGACGACGGCAGCGATCTCTGGGTCAAGGAGGGCTGGGCGCCGCCTGGGGGAGGGCCCACGAGCTCCCGTGCACCATCCTCCGTGCTGGTCGTTGGAGCGTGTGACCCGTTGGTCGCCCCGCTGACCGAAGCCCTCGTGCGCCACGGGGTGACGGTCACCATCGCGCCCGTCGCCGAGGTCACCCGCGCCGTCATCGACCGCGCTCCGGAACTCGTGGTGCTCGCGGACGAAGCGACCCAGGACGGTGGAGTCGAGGTCGTTGCGCGATTGGCGACCTCCCCACGGACGTCGGTGGTACCGGTGGCGGTCCTCGTCGAGGACACGGGACTCGAGGCTCGCCTGCAGGCGTTTCGCAACGGTGTGGCCGCGGTCGTGCGGCGTTCGGCCAGTGTCGATGCCATCGCGACCCAGATCGCCGGGCTCGTGCGCGGCGTTCCGGGCCGATCCGAGCAGGCGCTCGGCGACATCGGTGAGGTGACGCTCGATGAGCTGGGGGCAACCCTCGCGCGCGAACTCCGAAGCGGAATCCTCAGCGTCCGCGCCAAGGGAGGGGATGCCCAGTCGTCCGTTCGCATCGTGCTCGGCGGCGGTCGGCCGGTGTCGGCGATCATCGACGAGTTCGTGGAGCGCATGGGTTCGCACGTCGTCGCGGCGGAGCCGCTCGAGTACGAGTTCGATCAGCGGGCAGGGGGTACCGTTGCCCTGTTCGACCGAGCGAGCGAGACCCCGCCTTCCGCTGCCCTGGACCTGGCTGGACTCCGGGTGCTCTTGGCGGATGACGACGCCGGGCGGGTCGACTCGATCGCGCAGGAGCTTCGCGCACACCACGCGATGGTCGCGGTGACCGACCTCGTTCCGTCGCCCCAGCGGCTCGCCCGCGTAAGGGAGCTCGATCCTGCCGTCCTGCTGCTCGGCGAGGAGCACCTGCAGGGCGCCGGCTACGGGCTCGTGCAGGCACTCCGTGGTGATCTTCGGCTGCGGTGGGCCTCGCTCCTCGTGGTGCGCTGGCGTGACCTGTGGCCCGAGGCCGTCGCTGTCCCCGTGCTCTCTGGGCTGCTGGCTCAGCTTGCATCCATGGGCGAAACCGAGCGTTCGATCCAACGATCTTGCCTGGACGCCTGCCCATTCGAGACCTACCTCGAAGCCACGGGTCCAGCACGGCTGCTTCGGGTCCTCGCCGACACGGGTTGCTCGCTGCGGGCAACGGTACGCAACCCCCGCGCTCTGGTGAGAGTTGACCTTTCGGATCGGATCATCGTTGGGGCGACCGCCGAAACCGGCGGGGAGGGAGCGCCGGTCCTCCAGGGGGCGCAGGCCCTTGCCGCTCTGATGGTGCTCGCCATGGGTCGCGTCTACGTGGAGCAGGTCGCTCAGCCGGCGGTGACGAACCTCATGGCGCCCCCCGACGTGGCGTTTGGCATGGCTGCGGCAGAGCGCGCCCCGATCGTGCCGTCGGTTCCTGCCCCCCCACCCGGAATGACCCCGCCGGCAGCCGTCCAGTCCGGTTCGGCACTGCCGCGCTGGGTCCTGGTCGGGGCCGGGGCGATCACGGTCGCGGGGGTCATCGGTGCGGGCATGACCATCGCATTGACTGCCCGCTTCGACCGGGCCGAGCCGACACCGCAGACGAGCAGGTCCGTGCTCCCCTCCGCGAGCGCTCGGCCGGTGGTTTCGGCCTCGGCATCGCGGACCTCGTCCTCCGATGGGGCAGGCCCACCACCAGCCGCGAGGCCCGCCGTGATTGCCCGAGTCGAGGGCGAGGTATCCGTGACGGAAGCCGCCAAGGTGAACGCGGACGAGCGCTGCCGGCGGGCAGTCGCCGAGGTGCGAGGGGGGGTTGGCGTCGAGGTGCGGAACGCACAGCGCGCCATCGTTCGCGGCGATCTGACCGAGTCCGAGCGCTGGTACTGCGTTGCGGTCGAGCGGTATCCGACCGATTCCGATGCCCAGATCGGGCTCGTGCGCCTGGAGCTCCTGCGCCGGGATCCCTCGGCGGCGCTCCTGTTCGCCGAGCGCGCCGTCGCTCGGATCCCAGGGGATCTCAGCGTGCTCGGTCCGCTCGGCGACGCGCAGGCGCTGGCCGGTGCCGCCGATGAGGCGCGGGCCACCCTGGTGCGGGCAGCTGGGCTCACGCCCGACAACGCGGCGGCCATCGAATCGCTCGTTCGTCGGTATCTTTACGTCGCCTATGGGGCCATCGAGGGCAAACGGTACGTGGAGGCCGAGCGGTACTCGCGGCGAGTGGCGGTGCTGCGACCGGCGGCGGCGGACGGACCGATCGGGCTCGCACGCTCGCTGGGTCTGCAGGGTCAGCACGAGTTGGCCCTGCGGTGGGCCGAACGGGCGGTGGCTCTCGGTTCGCGGCGCTCCGATGCCCACGTGGCCCTGGGAGAGGCGCGGCTCAGAGCCCGCGACCGAGAGGGAGCGATCCAGGCGTACAGGCGCGCGCTCGAGCTGGATCCGAAGGACGCCGACGCGCGTTTCCGGCTCAGCAGGCTCGAGCCCTGACCGCGGGTCCGATTCCGCATCGACCGACGAGTACGGTCTGGCGCCCGGAGGTTTGTCGGTTGGGATCGGGCCGTGCTACGGGATCGCCCCGCGAAGGCAAACGAGATGAGAACCAACATCGTCCACATTGGGGCGTCAGAGCTGAACTACGAGATCCGTCGCATCGCAGACACGGCCAACGAGGTCCTCCGGCTCACTGGGAAGCCGATCATTTGGGAGAACATCGGCGACCCGGTACAGAAGGGTGAGCGGATCCCGCCGTGGATCAAGGAGATCATCGGGAGGGCGAGCCAGGACGATTGCGCCTACGCCTACTGTCCGACTCGCGGTCTCGAGGCGACCCGGGAGTTTCTGGCCGCGCGGCTCAACGCGAGGGGTGGTGTCCAGATCACGGCCGACGACATCCTCTTCTTCAACGGTCTCGGGGATGCCGTCACCAAGGTCTATAACCTCCTCCGTCGCGAGGCGCGTGTCATCGGACCGTCCCCGTCCTATCCGACGCACTCTTCCGCGGAGGCGGCGCACGCGGGTTCGGCTCCGATCACCTACCGGCTGCTCCCGGCACAGGGATGGATGCCCGATCTCGATGAGCTCAGGAACCGGATCAAGTATAATGAGAGCATTGCCGGGCTGATGATCATCAATCCGGACAACCCGACGGGCGCCGTCTTCCCGCGGGCCGTCGTTCGGGAGATGGTGCGCCTCGCCCGCGAGTTCAACCTCTTCATCGTGGCCGATGAGATCTATTCCAACATGGTCTATGATCACTCGGACTACGCCCCGCTCTCCGACCTCATCGAGGATGTCCCCGCGCTCGCGCTGAAGGGGATCAGTAAGGAGGTGCCGTGGCCCGGCTCCCGCTGCGGTTGGATCGAGGTTTATAACCAGCAGAAGCGCCCCATGTTTCGCCGGTACGTGAGGAGCTTGCTCGACGCCAAGATGCTCGAGGTCTGTTCCACGACCCTGCCGCAGATGGTCATCCCCGAGCTCTTCGGCCACTCCGAGTTCCCGGCCTGGCAAGGGGCGCGGAACCGCCGCTTCGAATCGCGCGCCCAGCGGGCGACGGAGATCATGTCGCAGTGCCCCGGCGTCATCGTGAACAAGCCCGGCGGCGCCTTCTACGTCACCACGGTCTTCACCGAGGATCTCAACCCGAGTATGCACCTTCGCATCGAGGACAGCCGCGTGGAAGGCTACATCAGGCACCTCTGCCCACCGGGGGTCCAGCTCGACCGCAAGTTCGCCTACGAGCTACTCGGCGCCCATAACCTCTGCGTGGTGCCGCTCACGGGCTTCATGACCGAGCTTCTCGGCTTCCGTACCACCCTCCTCGAGACGGACGAAGCGGTGTTCGAGGCCACCTATCGGACGCTCGCGGGCGCTGTCCGTGAGTTCATCGAGAGCTCGTGACGATCGCCCCCGAATGGCGTGCGATCGCAGAACCTTCTCCTGCCCGCTGAATCTAGTTGCCTCGCGTTCGGCGCTTCGTGCTAGAGTACGCGCCCTTCGGGCGACCCCGTCGTCCCTGTGCCACTAGCTCAGCTGGATAGAGCGTTGGCCTCCGGAGCCAAAGGTCGCTGGTTCGAATCCAGCGTGGCACGCCGCATCAGACACGCTGGAACCGCGATCCGACGACGGATGGTGCGAGCGTGACGTGGCCAGCCCGGGGGCGGCCACGGGGTCGGGTGGGGTGTCCGGTTCCGGCCGGCGTTCGCCCTGCCGGTGTTCGCCCTGCCGGCGTGCGCGAGGGGTTGCGTCGACTTGATGGTCCACTCGCGAGGGGGGAGAGAAGGACGGCGAAGGGTGCGTGCCTGGCGCCACCGCTCCTGGGCGGGCACTAAAAGTTCATTGAGTCCAGGTACCTAGAGCACCGATCAGGTTGATTCCATAGGAATTTCGATCGCCTACGCAGCGTGGGGTCTGTGGCACCAAGGTGGGCCCCGGATC
>JAFGBI010000297.1 GCA_016933275.1 Polyangiaceae bacterium
CGGCGCCAATTCGAGCACGACGGGCGCGGAGAAGGCCGAAGGCTGCGAGGAGTACGGCATGGCGAACTAGGAGGCGCGAAATCCAGGATCATGTCCGTGACCAGCGTGGTATCGACACCCTTCTCCACGGTGCCCCTCATATCACCTTCGCATTTCGGACAGCGCCCAATCGGTTCAAGGCATCGCGGACACTTCGGGGGCGCCTTCGCTTTCTGCTCGAGTAGCATGACCTTGACGCCCGGAACCCTGCCGAGCACGTTCTTCGCCCAGTTCTTGAGCTTCGCGTCCCCGTCTTGTTTCGTTGGGTCGTAGGTGCGAGAAATTCTCTATCCATCTAGAGACACCTGGGGCATGGCGCCGGGGATGATTCTCTCGAAGCTGTTATTGTCCTTCGAAGCCGCGTCGCGCGGCTCGGAGCTGGCGGCGAGCAGCGGAACGCGCCTGCGGATCTGCACTACCTCGACTGGCTGCCGATCGCCCGGATCCCGGCGGGGAAGGCGGAGGAGCTCGTAACGGGGAGCGCCGACCGGAGCTTGGGGGCGGTGCCCGCTACGCCTTCGAGAGGCGCCCGATGTCGACGTTCAGGAGCCAGCCGAGCATGGGCTCGCGCGGATTGCCACCTTGAGTGACGAAGACGTCCTGGCAGCGTGGTATACGTTCCATCTCGGCCTTTGCCTCGGCCACGGTTGCCCCCAAGGCGACCCAGGCGATGGCGGTCGCCGGGGCGCGCTTGTCCTTGTGGCCGATGAGGTCCGCGAGGGTCAGCTCATCGAGACTGGGGCGATCCGGAGCGGTTGCCCTGTCCATCGCTCGTTCTGCGATGAACTGATAGATCAGGCTCTGATGGAGTAGATATTTCACGGCTCCGTTTTCGCCTAGAACTGGAAGTCTTGTCACGCCAGGCGTGAGTCTCTCGAGGATGGTCTTGACGCGCACGGCCTGGTCACCGTCGGCGCCAGCGCTGACGACAGTGACGACCTTCTGGCTCGGCAGCATCGTGTCGCGTACCTTCAGCTGCGCGAGGCGCTGCTCCGTGGTCATCTCGACCAGGTTCTGCACACTCTTGCTCGCTGCCTCGAAGTTTGCCTTCGAAAAGTAGTACGCGACCACGGTGCCAACCCAGGTGCCGAAGAGCGGGAGCAGGGAATTGAAGACCAAGGCGCTCGCCTCGGGAAACTGCTTGGGGTCGCCCATCGCGGCACCCACGAGCACGACGAGGGAAATGAGCAGGATACCCACCCCCGCGATCATGAGCAGGCTCTTCGCGATGCTCTCCCTCGCCGACACCTCATGCTTCTTGGCTGTCATGGATCGAATTCCCCAAGGGTCTTCTGGGTTTCTCCCGAGCGGCCGATGATACTCGGGTCAGCACCCGCCGACCAGGCGAGCCTCCACGCGCCCGACGTCGGTCGCAGCGGGTTCCCGGCTCCCCTCCCCAAGGAACTGCGACGGGTGGTGGCGCGCTACAGTCGAGTGTAGCGAGCCTCGTGCGAGGCCTCGCGTCTCGGGGGTCACGTCAACGGGTTCGGCGTCGCCGCCGACCGAACAGCAACCCTAGGGTGGCGACGAGCAGGGTTGGCACCTCGGAATCGGCGTCGCCCGAGTGACCCACCAGCGTACAGTTGCAGCCGTCGGATCCGGGGTCCTCCTTCGCGCTCGAACCAGCTGCCGTCAGACTGCCGCCGACCCCAATCGCCGAGCCGGTCGCTGGCGTGCCTCCCGAGACCGCGCCGCCGGCTGCCGCGGTTCCGCCGCTGGCGGAAGACCCGCCCGTGGCGCCGGTGCCGCCGACAGCCAACGGTCCCCCGCCAGTTGCCAGGCTGCCACCAGTGGCCGAGTTGCCGCCAGTGTTGACGAAAGCCGTGCCGCCACTCGCCACGGTGCCACCATTGCCGGGCGCGCCACCAGGCTGGCCCCCGCCCGTGTCGATTGCGTTACCGCCAGTGCCGCCGGCTGCGAACGTGCCGCCCGAGCCATCGGCACCGCCGGTCGCGGCGGCACCGCCCGAGCCACCGGCCCCGCCGGTTGCGGCTGCGTTGCCCGAGCCACCCGCCCCGCCGGTCGCGCTCGTGGCGCCCGCGCCGCTGGCGCCGCCGTTCGCGGTCGTTCCGCTGGAGCCACCCTCGCTACCGGCGCCGCCGGTTCCACCGCCACCGGGACAGGCCGCCGTCTCCGGATCTTGACCCTCGGTGTCGTCGAGGCCGAAGTAGGCGGCAACGGCGTCTCCGTCGAACGGCACCGCGTGCCCGACTCCGGACAACGAGAAGGCTTCGTAGACCGTGTAGCCGCAAGAACTGGTCCAGAACTGGCGCGTGGTCCCGCTCTCCGGCGTGTCGGTCCCGGTCGGCGCCTCGCTCAGACCAAGGACGTCGGTCCACTCCTTGATGTCTTCTGCCACGTTGTCGTAGCTGAGAGTCGTGTCCGCCGTTCCGTGCCAGTGCTGGAGGCGCGGGCGATGCCCGGTGTAGCCGGGGTAGTAGGAACGAACGAGGTCTCCCCATTCTTGCCCGGTCTTCGTGACGTTGCCACCTGCACAGGGCCCACTCCACTGACCGGTGCCGTCGGCCGGCTTCCCGACGACATCATGGTAACCTTCGGCCCAGCACCCGCACGGAACCCCCATCAACGACACGCCAGCCATGAAGACGTCGGGATATACGCCGAGCAGCGCCTCGGTCATGATCCCACCCGACGAGCCGCCCACCGAGTACACGCGGTCCGCATTGCCGCCATAGGTGGCGAGGGCGTACCGCACCATCTGGACGATGGCGTGCGTGTCGCCGTTGCCGTCGTGTTGGAGGGAACGTTCCGATCCAGCATCCCAGCAGTTTTGCCCGGTGGCCTCCGGGAAGATCATGATGAAGCCCTTCTGGTCCGCCAACGACACCAGACTCGACATCTCGCTGTAGGTTCCCGGCCCAGTTCCCTGGCAGTGGTGGGGGGCTACCACGATAGGGGGATGGGTCGCCCGGCTTTCCGGGACGTAGAGGTACATGTTGACGTAGCTGGGTAGCCCGCTGACCCCCGCCCACCAATCGCTCTGGTCGACCTCCATCAACGATGCTGCCCGCGTCGGCGCACCGATGAGCAGTCCCACGCCGATCGACGCGCCTGCGAGAAGATGATGCCGATATCGATCCATGGCGGTCTACCTCTTCGAAGCTCGTCCCAACGAGGCGGGCACTCCGGCAACCCATTCATCCTGGATTTCGCGCCGACGCCGGACGCCATGCCGAAATCCGAAGCAGATTTCGAGTCCTATCCGCGTTCGGCGCGCGCAGAGCCGGAGTGGAGCGAGTGCAGCTTGCTGCACGAGTCCACGGAGGACCACGCCCCGAGCTCAGCGAGGGAGCGCGGGAGGCGCAGTGCACTGGCAGCGCTACTTCGACCACGACGGGCGCAGACAAGGCCGAAAGATGCGAAGAGTGCGGCATGGCGGACCAGGAGGCGCAAAATCCAGGTTCATGGTTCGGAGCTGCGCCGTCTCCAGTGAAGCAGAACGTGGCGGAGCCACCGCCGCGGGTGAGGAGCTCCCGCAGGAAACGCGGCGAGCGCGCTCGTTGGCAACCATCTCTACGCAGACTGAGCCAGAACAGGGCGAGGGGGAAGGGGCTCGCCAGCGCCCCTTCGGCCTGGAGGATTGCAGCAGGGGTAGCATTGTCTGATCCTTCGGTGCTGCCGGTGGTTCTTGCGAGGGCAGCCCGAGGGATCGGCGTGGTGGCAACGGTGTGCGCATCAGCGCTCTCGGCGGAGGACGAGCGGAGCGGTCTTCACCGGGCACCAGCAGTTCTGGCGGAGCGAGCGCCGCCAGATTGGTCGGTGGGAACAACCCTGGAACTTGGCAGCCGATCGATCCGGCGCACGAGAGCACCGAGCTGGCGTAGCCAGCGCCAGGTCCATGGACCTCGACGGCGAGGATCGGGATGAGCTTGTGCCCGTCCTGTCGACCCCGGAGGGACTGCGCCTCGATCCGGATGGGGAGCCGCTCTCGATCGACGATCTCGGGCTCATCCATGGGGTTGGCTATCTCGCCAAGGACGGGGAGCGCTCGATCGGACAGATGTGAGCTGGACTCGGTGTCCACCCGGGGGACATCGGTGAGCCTCGAACCGACGACCGGCGGCTCGAGCTGGGCGATCACCGACGTGCTGGACCCGAGCCGGTACGACGCAGACGTCGAGCGGCGCGCCTACCTGAGCAGCATTGCCGCGAGCTTCGCACCCGGCACGGCGGGTGGCGCGGGGTGTTCCCCGATCCCGAGCCAATCCAAGGCGCTCTCGCGTCGCGTGAACACCTTGACGCGGTCGCAGCAGCCGATGTCTTCCGCGAAGTCGACGAACACGCCGGCGACGGCGAGCGACGGCCCCACCCCGGTCAGGATCGCCCACTTGCGCGGCGCCCAAGGGCCGTCGAGCAACTGGACGACCATGTCCTCGATGTCGCCGAGCAGGAGCCCCGTCAGGTCCCCGTCGGTGACATTCCAGAGGGCGAATTCGGCGAGCCCGAGGTCGATGGCGGATTCCACCGCATCGGCGAGGTTCCGGAAGGTCGCCCTCCCGCGCACCTCGTACACGATGAGGTCGCGGTGTGGATCGCGCCGGCAGGTCGCCATTCCTGCGGCGCGGTAGAGAGGGCTGGGCGGAGCTGGTCGGAAGAGGTCATGCATGTTCGTCACGATGCCGGCGCCGATGATGTGTCTTCGCTACCAGGTAGATCAACTGGCGGGATCCGTCGGGACGAACGCGGGGTGGTGAGGGAGATCGTGTCCGCACGTGCGGACGGTTCGGGCGGTAGCGGGGGACAACCGTCGGTCGCGGGGTTTCCCTGGGTAGCTGCCGAGCCCCTCTGAAGGTCGCGGTCACGGAGCGATCCGCTCGAGGCGGACCCTTGGGGGTCGCCAGTGGCCGACACGCTTCAACGAACCTGGATTCCTCCAGCAAACTTGCACGAGGGCGCGGTCGCGACCGAGCGAATCCGAGGTCACGAGGCCCCGAATTGTTGCGGGCGCGGTGGGCCCAGAAAAAGCTAAGGTTCGGTCATAGCACCGATCGGGTTGCCGACAGCAACGGCAGCGCTGGAAACGCGTTCGTGCAGGGCCAGGATGCGTTCCTAGCGCCGCCTTTGGCGAGGTTTGCTGCCAAGTCGGGTCTCCAGGTTGTCGATTTGACGCAGCAGTCAACCCGATTGCTGCTCTAGGAAACGATGAAAAACTTCTCTGTCCTCGCTTGCCTCTCTCTGTTAGGCGGACTTGCCGCCTGTATCGAGCCCACCTCGTCGAAGGACTACTCCGATCCATCGGGTACGGGCGGCGTCACCGAGACCGGTGGCGAGGGCGCTACCGAGAGCGGCGGCGCCACGACCGGTGGCACTGGCGTGGGGGGGATACCGACCGGTGGGACCACAGCTGGCGGTAGCAGCGGTGGCACGGTCGTGGGGGGCGGCGGCGCGAGCGGGGGTTCGACCACCGGTGGTTTGGGTGGTGCGGGCGCAACCGAAACCGGTGGCGCGTCGACCGGCGGCGTCTCGACCGGCGGGGACGGTACTGGGGCTGCCGGCACCGGGGGCATTGGGACCGGCGGTGACGGGACCGGTGGAGGCACCACGGGAGGGGACGGCGGGGTCGCGACCGGGGGCGTGAGCGGCACGGGCGCTACCTCCGGCAGCGGGGGTGCGCTGGGCGGTACCGGCGGTGATCCCACAGGCGGCACCTCCGGCACCGGGGGTCAACGGCTCGACTACGAGCTGCCACCACCGAGCCAATGCCACAACGAGGACGACTACCAGGCGGAGGGCTGCATTCCAGGGGATGCAAGCACCCTCTGCGGCGGGAAATGCAACGTCATCAACGCTTGCCTCGAGAGCACCTCGACCAAGCCCTACGCGGACATCACGGTCATGTGCCCGCGCGACATGCTCTTCAGCCCCGAGATGGAGCAGGCCGCGATCGACGACGGCAACACCGGGTTCCACTACGCGGTGGTGGGGCACGACTCGGACACCGACGGGATCGATTCGGGAGCCCAGAGCACCTGCTGCCAGTGCTACCAGCTCGTCTACGCCTATCCGAGCCCGGCCAATGAGCTGCAGTGTCAGGTGAACCCGACCAACCCGAATCCGCCGGAGTCCGCCATAGCCATCCCCAAGCCCCTCATCGTCCAGAGTTTCAACACGGCCGCCACGCCGCACACCTTCGATGTCTACATGGCTGCCGGTGGCCTCGGCGCCAACAATGCGTGCGCGCAGGTCGCGGGGGCCACCTCGATCTCCGGCGAGTACATGTATACGTCGTACCCGGAAGTCGGACAGCCGGGGAACGGTGGGGTGAAGCCGGTGACCCACTACACCGAATGCAAGACGCAGTACCAATGGGTCACGCAGGAAACCCTCTCGTCCCCCGCGTGTCAGGCCAAGGTCGAGGCGGCCTGCAATGAGATCAGCTCGGACATCCCCGGACTGACGGAGCAGTCACGGTCGTCGTGCATCGCGTCGAACGACCCGGACGGTGACTACCACCTCAACTGGTCCGTCTACGTGATGAAGGTCGAGTGTCCAGAGCACCTCACCCGCGTGACCGGATGCAAACTCGCCCCCCAGGGGCTGCCCGCGGTCGATCCCTCCGTGACCACCGCCGCCCAGGCCGCGGCGCACCCAGGGTTCCAGACGAAGGCTGACGGATCGAAGCTGTACGAGACGACCACGATGGAGGACTGCTGCCGGCCGTCTTGCGCGTCCAGGGACTGGATCGATCGCCGCGGGCTCGTCACCGATCCGGACTACAACTCCTTCTACACATGCGATCTGAACGGCGTTCCCATCACCGAGGATCCCTGACCTACTAGAGGGGGGGATAGAAGTCGACCTCTCGACCGGAGCGCACCTCCCGTCAGATTCGAAGATTCGCGTCGCTCTCCACGATCGTTGACCCCGCGCTCCCGAGGCTCGCCCCGAGCGCGAGCGATCACTTCGTCCCTCACGGCGTCTTCGGTCGCCGTCGCTGGAAACCGGTGACCCGGAAGAGCGCTGCCATGACGGTTCGCAACCGAGACGCCGAAGTGGGCGCTTTCGGTCGGCCAGGAGGGAGCTCCGCATCGCATCTCTGTGGGGTTCGCTCGCTTTGCTGGTCGCACCAAGCCAGCGCCACGCGAAGGACTGGTGCGGCGCCACCGGACGCTGGACGACCTCCGCCTACGCGATCTGCCCCGCTGCTTCTTCGGCGTGATGGCGAGTACACGCCATCGCCTGGAACGCCCTGCACGCCTCCTCCGTACCGATGATCGCTACCAGGTCGTTTGCCTCGAAGGCAAACTCCGCGTCTGGGTTGGTGATCAGATCCTCGTTGCGAATGACGCCCACTACCGACGCCCCCGCCTTCCTGCGGATCCCTGCGCTGCCGATGGAACGCTTCACGAGCGGGCTGTCCTCCGGGAGCAGCACCCACCTGAGATCGAATTGATGCTCGGCGGATCGTAGCTGCATGAGCGTCTTGTAGTCGTGGCCCTCGTCGAAGAAAGGCGCGAACAGATCTTGGCGCAACGACTCCGTTCGGTTCTGGATCTCGGTCACGGGCACGGCAAAGTGGAGCAATGCCTTGCGTGTCATCTCGAGGCTGGCCTCGACCTCCGGAAGCACGACGCTCTTGACACCGATCCCCTTGAGGATCGGTAGAAACGCGGGTTCGGAGGCCCTGGCTATCACATTCAGCTCCCCATTCTGGCGCCTCGCGTTGGTGACGACGGTTCGAGTCGTGACCAGGTCCGGGGTCGTTACCACCATTACCCGAGCGGTGCCGATCTCGGTCGCCTCGAGCACGATCTCGTGGGTCGCGTCGCCGTAGACGATCGGGATACCATCAGTCCGAGCGCTCTCGACCCGCCGATGGTCGAGCTCGACGACCACCAAAGGTAGACCGAAGCCCCTCAAGACGCCAGCGATCCTCGATCCGACCCGCCCCCCGCCCACGATGACGGCGTGCTGTCTCAGACCCGTCTCAGGGATGTTGAGCGTCTCGAGCGGCTCGTGTCTGAACAGGCGCTTCCTCAGCGAGTATATCCGTGCCGTTTGGCTCGACACGAGGGGTGTCAGGATCATCGTCAGTATCGCCGTGGTCAGGATGAGCGAGAAGAGGTCGTGGTCGATGGAGTCCGTTTGCACGCCCACGGTGGCGAGGACGAAGGAGAACTCCCCGACTTGGAAGAGCCCGAGACCGACGGCCAGGGGGATGACGTTGCCATAGCCGAATACCTTGGCGAGGATCGCGAAGATCGCGCCCTTTCCGATGCTGACCGCGAGGACCAGGACCACGACCTCCGGGAGGTGGTCCTTCAGGAAGACCGGATCGAGCAGCATCCCTACCGACGCGAAGAACAGCAGACCGAACAGGTCCCGCAAGGGGACGATGTCGCTGAGCGCCTGGTGACCGTAGTCCGACTCACTGAGCACCATTCCGGCGACGAACGCGCCGAAGGCGAAGGACAGCCCGACCAGGTGGGTGACGTAGCCGACGCCAAGGCCGATGGCGGCGATCGCCAGGAGGAACAGCTCCCGGGAGCCGAGCTTGGCGATGTGCCCCATCAGGAGCGGCAGGAGCCTGGTCCCCAGCAGCAGCATCCCGACGATGAAGACCGCCGCTTTGAGGACGGCGAAGCCAAGAACCGGCAACCCCACCGACGGGTTGTTGAGCTGCGGCAGAATGATGATCAGCGGAACCACGGCCAGGTCCTGGACGATGAGCATCCCGATCATCACCTTGCTGGACAGGGTCCCAAGCCACCCGTGATTCATCAGCGTCTTCAGGATCACCATGGTGCTGGAGAGCGACATGCAGGCTCCCAGCCAGAGCGAGTCCCTCCAGCTCCAGCCCGTCAGGTGGCCGACGGCAAGGCCGAGGCCGATAGTCAGGATGATCTGGATCGGAGTCCCGATCAGGGCGACCCTCTTCACCGGCTTGAGGTCCTTGACGGAGAACTCGAGCCCGAGGGCAAAGAGCAGCAGCGCGACGCCGATCTCAGCGAGCCGCTCGATGTCGTGGATGTTGGATACGGTGATGCCGCCTGTGTGCGGTCCCAGAATGATGCCCGCCGCGATGTAGCCGAGGATCAGCGGCTGACCAAGGCGTTGGAGGAGCAGCCCGCAGCCGAACGCCACGACGATGAGCAGAATGATGTCAGTCGCGATTCCCATCCCGCTCGCCCGTTCCTTCGGGGGCCGCCATCATCTCGTCGCGTCTATCGTCGACTGCAGCGGGACACCTCGTGTCGGCGAACCATCGCAACCGCCGCAGCACCTCCGCGTCGAACTCCATTGGCCACCGAGGCTCGAGTGTAGCGGTGGGGTCCGTGCCGGCCAAGTGATCTCGCGAGGGCACGCTCGCCAATGACGCGGTCTTGTCGGACGAATACGGCTCGCACCACCCGCGGTCCCGCCGAATCTCCTGCCACCGCGTTTGCAGCGTCCGGAGTGACCGACGCCCAGTCCTTCCAGCCCGAGGCCGCTGACACGAGGAAGACCGCATGATCATGGGAGGGCTGTTCCTTGGCGACGGATGGGTCAAAGGGTACTCGCCACGCTGGGTGTCCTCCGCTGAGGACCCTGTGGGGCTCGCACGCGAAGGCGACGCGATCGCGCCCCGCTCGGGCCGACGTTCGTTCGATGGTGGGCGCGGAGGTCGCGGCACCGGGTGACCGCTCCGCAAGGTTGCTCGAGCACCGTCACCGACCTCTGACCGAATGGGCTCTCGGCTCCCGCCTCGGATCCACCTCCTTCTCGGCCGACCTCTCGTCAGCGACCTATCCCTGCTCCGCTGAAGAGTCTGTCGAGGGTACGGTGTGCGAGCCAACGGCGCTCTTCCTGTGGTGATCGCGGGTCGAAGCCGCCCGCCCGCGGCTCCTGTTGAACGAGCCGGGCGTAGGCTATCGCCTCAAGGCGTGAGCCGACCGGGTGGCTCGTCGCCCGTCCGCGCCCAAGACGTCGAGGTTCGACTCAGCGCCCTGCCCGGGTGCAGCTGGCGATACGCTGAGCAACGCAGCAGCGCCAACCCGATCCTCCTTGGAGGCGAGCCAAGTTCAGGTCGACGGTTCGATCCCTGAAATCGGCGTGACCGTCGACGAGTCGGGCGGGTGGCTGCACCGCGAGGTGCCGCGGGACAGCGCGCACGTCGAAGACGACGTGGTGGCAGCCGTCGAGGGGGGGGGGTGAGTGGACCACCGTCGCGCCCCGCCGCCTCCTTCGCGCGGACGGCGTCCTCCGGCCCACGGCGTCCGCGCCCTCGCTCCAGTTGGAGGCAACCTGGAGTCTGCTCCGAGCCGCCGGTAGTTCGACCCTCGTGCGGCGCGGTAGGCCATGCACCCACGGTGGGGCAGGGACGACGTGCCGTTTCGGCAACTTCGACGTGACGAATCGGGTCGCGGGCAATCTCACCGACGGTGGAACCTCCACCCGACCGTCACTCACGTCTCCAATTGGGCTTGGCCCAAGCTTGGTGCCTGCCGCGAGAACCGCGGCTCGACAGAGGGTATCATATCGGATTTGCCGCGCGGTCGCGGGCTGGCCCCGCGGCACCGGCGGCGCTGGCATGGGCCTCGACGGCCCGTTCACCCTGGATGGTCGTTGCGTGGAGAAAGGTATGAAGGAGTGGTCGGTCGCCATGGTGGCGACCCGCCGACGATGGGATGGCTCGATCCCATGCTATCCTATCACCGAGTCCAGTCGCGTCGCCCCAGTAGCGCAGAAGCGCTGTCTCTGGGGCGGCAAGTGGTGAGGTCGGATCGGTAGCGAAAGGGCGGTTTGATGGCTCAGCGGTATCTCTATTGTCTGCTCTCGACGGCAGGCGTGGTCGCCCTCGCGGGGGCGTGTGGCAGCGGCGATGACGGTGGTGACGAGGGTGGCGGCGGTAGCGGCGCCGCCAACGTTGGCGGGGGCGGCAACATCGTCCTCGGCTCGGGGGGTACCGACAGGAACTACGAGGGTGGTCGCGTGGAGCTCACGGCGCAGCAAGCGGACGCCCTGGTTGGCGAGGCGTCCGTGTGCGCGGGCTGGTCGGTGGAGCCCGAAGGCGGGCCGGCGACGCTGATGATGGTAGTGGACACCAGTCTGTCGATGGATTCGCCCGCGCCCAACACGGGTGATGGCCGTTCGAAATGGCAGGTCACGCGAGAAGCCCTGCTGGCGGCCGTCGACTCCCTCCCTGGCTCGGCGTGGGTGGGGATCATGTTCTACCCGAACGAAGGAGTCTACAACGGTTCTGGCGGCGTCGATCTCACGGAGTGCGTCAACGTCAACGGCGCGGTCCCTCCCTCCGCCCTCGGTGGTGCGGACTCCCAGCAGCGACAACTCATCAGCGGGTCGATCCAGGCGGTCGATCCCGACGGCTGCACGCCTACCCACGGCGCCTACGTGTGGGGGCTGCAGGATGGGCTCCGCGCGGCCACGGGTGCGCCGGGTCGCCACCAGATGCTCCTCATCACCGATGGCCAGCCCACGCTCTCCATCGACTGTCAGACGGGCCCCGGAGGTCGCACGTGTACGCCGGCCAACCCCACCGACAAGGTCGTGATCCAGCAGGAAATCGCCCAGGCCTTGGCCCAGGATGGCACGCTCACCTGGATCATCGGGTCACCGGGCAGCGAAGAGAACGAGACGACCGGCGAGGACGTGCGCGATTGGCTCTCGGTGGCGGCCGAGCTGGGCAACACGGCCACCGCTGGCTGCGACCACGACCCGAGCACCCCCGCGCCGTTCTGTCATTTCGACATGAGCGTCGAGCCCGACTTCGCCACTGGCCTGGCGAACGCGCTCGCGAGCGTCACCGGACAGATCGTGGGGTGCGTCTACGACATCCCTACGCCGCCCACCGGCTTCTCCATCGACCGCGACGCGGTGAACATGGTCGTGACCACCGGGGGCGGCCAGTCCTACCTCATCCGCCGCGCGAGTGATCCGAACTGCAGCGACGGCTGGTACTACGACGGCGATCAGGTCGTCCTCTGCTCCCAGACCTGCTCCGACGTGGAGAACGACGTCGGCGCTTCTCTCGACTTGACGTTCGGCTGCGCCACCAACGAAATCCCAGAAATCGCCTGAGCTCGCCAGCCCGTACGACGATTGCTGCTCGGCTCCCGTTGCCGGCGACAGCCCGATCGTGAGCAGTACTTGCTTCGTGCCCCATCGAGAGTGGTGGTGAAGCAGGAAGTAGGCCCGCGACGCCGCATCCGCTGCCAACCCGAGCTCGAGCAGCGCGGCAGCCGCCTGCTCCGACTCGTTTGCGCGCCGAAGCTCGTCGCGGGTGTTCGCGCGGCGATTCTCGTTCGTCACGGCGGCCCCCCGGGGTCAGAGCGCCACCCCGTCCCGTTCGATCTCGCGGAGGATCAACCGTTTGCGCCGGCTGAGCCTTGCGGCATGCTCGCTGCTCGGCGCGAACGGCACGACGAGCACATCGAACTCGCTCAGGAGATCGCCGGTCACGTCGTCCATTTCCCGTGCCTCGCTCGAGGTCAGGCCGGCCACGACCACCGCGATATCCACGTCGGACTCCTCCTGCGCCTCTCCCCGCGCCTCGCTGCCAAAGAGCACCAGGTGCTCGACGCGCGCTCCGAACCGGGAGCGCACCCGCGATGCAGCCCGCTCGACCGCTTGCGCCTTCACGCGAGGTCACGACAACACGTTTCGGCGCCACGCGGCAGCCGGTGGAGCAGGTGAGCTGGGACGACTGCCAGCGCTTCCTCGCGCGCCAGAGGCACGCCCACCCCGCCCGGTACGCGCGCTTGCCCATTGAGGCCGAGTGGGAAAATGCGTGTCGCGCCGGCACGGTGACGCTGTTCTACCTGGGCCCGAACATCACGCCGGATGAGGTCAACTACGACGGCAACTACCCGTGCGCGGGTGCGCCCGAGGGCATCCATTGAAGGACCACGGTGCCGGTCAGAAGCCTCAGCCCTGATGCTTGGAGCCTCCATCGGATGCATGGCAACGTGTGGGAGTGGCGTAGCGACTGGTACGGTGACAGTGCAGTGGAAGAGCAGCGCGATCCCGTTCGTCCTGCTTCGGGCGAGCTCCGCGTTGCTCGCGGTGGCAGCTGGGACGGCCTCGCCTGGAACTGCCGCTCCGCTCGGCGCAGGAGGTTGGCGCCGGTCAGCCGCACGTAACCTCTAGAGCACCGATCAGGTTGATTCCATAGGAATTTCGATCGCCTACGCAGCGTGGGGTCTGTGGCACCAAGGTGGGCCCCGGATC
>JAFGBI010000298.1 GCA_016933275.1 Polyangiaceae bacterium
CACGATGCGCGGTCGCGATGGTCTGTGCCGCCCGCGCGACCAGCCGGCGAGCGACGTCCCGAGGAACCTCGAGGGGCCGGTCAAAGGAGGCGCCAAGCGTGGAATCATAACCTCAATTCGTCGAGAAAAACTCCCTGGCACAGAACACCATTGCTGACGATGAAGGCGTGCGACGCGACGAGTAGCAAGGCCGCTATCCATCGTCGTTGGCGACCTCGACAAACTCCTCCGGGATTTCAAGAGACGCCCCGTCACCGAACTCGACGAGGTACACCGTCGTTCCGATGGCGCAGCCGAACTGCTCGGACTGCTCAGGGGTCTCAACTTCCCTCATCCCGCAGACGGCCGCGAGTGCTCCAGGACGCATCTCCGTTGATGCGTTCTTCTTGATTCGTACCGTGTCGCCCCAGGTTGGAGTGCTCATGCTCGACGCCCTCCCTACTGGTTGATCGGCAGCCACGGCGTACCGTCGGGGTTCGTAACGCCGGGCACGTGCCCATGCGGTTGTTGTGCTCGGGGATCTGGATGCGTCGCCGGTCGATGCGGACCGTCTATTCGCACGCCCGTGGGGTTGCCAGCAGCATCGCGAGCCTGGATGAAGCGACCATCTGGCGAACCTGTAATGCGGTCGCCTGGAGGCGTCGGGATGACGTTGCCCCTCGAGTCGACGTAGAACGTGCCCCGTTCACCGATCGGATTCGGATTGCCCCGTGTTCTCGGTGCTGGAAGGGTCTTCGGCGCCCCCCTTGCGGCAGGTGGCACACCCCCGCCACCCACCATTCCAACCGCCATGACCTGCTGCAGGAGCTTCATCTCCTGCTTCGCGCGCTTGACAACCTGCTTCGCAATCTCGAGCGCCTTGTCCGCAACCTTAGCGCCTATCCCCAGCGAGGCCACGGCCCCGGCGACATACAGCGCCTGCATCCAGCCGCCCCCGGTCGCCTCTGAGCTCCCTCCGCCCGGAACTCCGTTCGAGCTACCCGAACCGTCGGTCCGAATCGCGTCAGGGGTTTCCGTGTTCAGGAACGCCGCTATTGCCATCACATTCTGGCCAAGGTTCTGCCAGAATTCGGTTGGTCCCTTCTTGAGCAGCTCCTCAAGTTCCGCTCGACTCTTGGTCTGCAGGTCGGGAGGAAGAACCGGCGGATCAGTGGCTCCAGGCTCGGCCCGTTCCGGTGGCGCGGCATCTCCACTCGCCTGTGCACCCACAGCATTCGCGTGCGCCTGCAATCGCTGACGCACGGGATGCGTTAGGCTGAAGAAATCCTTTTGCGCTTGGTCGGCTTCGGGCGTTCCTGGCTTCGGGGTTTCAGCGTTCGCACCCTCCAGCCCCACCAGCGACTCGAAGACGTACGCCGTGTGGCTCTGGTTCTCGTTGTCCCCGCCGTCCACGGCCGTCTTCAGCACCCGCTGATCGCCCGCGTCGTACAGGTACCGCAAGTCCGCCGCGGGGTCCCCGTCCGGCAGGTCATCGCCGACATCGCTGAGCTGCTCGGTGTCCCACCGCCGCGCCCGCACGAGGCGCCCCACCTCGTCCCACTGGTAGTCGAACCGCGCGGAGCAGGTCGGTCCGCCAAGGCAGGTGCCGTCGCGGCGGAGATTCATCCGCACGAGGTTGCCGGCAGCGTCGTACTTCGTGTCCACGCGACCGCCACCTGTCCCAGCGATTTCAGCGCTCTGAAGCTGGTACGCCGCCCCCGCGACGGGGCCGGTCGTCACCGTACCGAGCGAGCGATCGTAGAACCCGCTCGCGTCGTCGGTGGTCTGCGTGGTGTTGCCGAGCCAATCGTATTGCCACGTCTGCCGGGTGACGCGGTCGTCGAAGCTGACGTGGGGGCTCGGTGGGGCGCAGCGCGGATCGCCTTCGGGGGCGTCGAGGTCCGCCTGGTACGGCGAGATCCACGTGTCGCGTGCGTTGTCCGTCGAGTACGCATTCTCGATCCCGATCACCCGATAGAGATCGTCCTTTGTTGCCCCCCGCGGTGGGGCGCGGGCTTGCACACCGCCGGTCCTCGCTGCGCTCCGGGCCGGCGGGACCCTGCCTAGCTCCGTGCTCGCCTCCCCCGCGGGGAGGCTGCGCGCGGGCGGGGGTCCGCAGAGCGCGGGGCGGGTCGCAGCAGACGCGTCGATCGCAAGGGATTGACAAGGGCGCTCCAGGCCGAAACGTCGTACACTCCGGCCCTCCGCAGCTATGAGAGGTCGCGAACGAAGTTCCACGCCCGAGCCCCGCGCCGGAGCGGGACACCGCGGGACGGGCGCAGGATCTGTGCCACGCGACGTCGGGGCCATCGCAGCACGAAGCTCGCGTGGCACAGATCCTGCGCCGCGCGGGGCGTTGCCCCGCTCCTCTGCGGGGCTCGGGAGGTCACGTTGTCCGGTTCGCTCCACGCCAAGCACGCTGCTCTCGTTGCCGAGCGCGCTTGCGAGATGAGGTTTGCGCTCACGCCGTCGGAGGCCGCCCTGTGGTCGGCCATTCGCGGCGGGAGGTTGGGCGTCGTGTTCCGGCGTCAGGTTCCCATCGGGCGCTTCATCGCGGACTTCTGTGCGCCCGCAGCGCGGCTCGTCGTGGAGGTGGATGGGGGCTGCCACGAGCGGAGGGCGTCTAGTGACGCCCGCCGGGATGCGGCGCTGGGCCGGCTCGGGTATCGGGTCGTCCGGCTGCCAGCTGAGGTGGTTCTGCGGGACGTCCGTGCGGCCGTGCGGCACGTCGTGGCCGCCCTCGAGGCCGGCTGCTGAGCGGAGCCGGCGCGCCCGCAGAACCCGTTCCTGGGCCCAATCCCACCAGGGACGCCAGGTGCGCGGCGACCACCAGGTCGGCCAGAAAAGCTCCTCGGGCGGTCCGAGCTCCGGCTCTGCCTCGACGAGGCGGAGCTCCTGCTTGATCGCGCCCGGGCTGCCTAGCACGGCGCCCTTCTACCACCTCTCTCGGATAGCGGCGCTCCGTACCGCCACCTGCGGCGCGGACCACGCCGCCCAGGCTCGGCTGGAGAGAGAATGCGGCCATGGTCGAAGAGGTCGTGCGCATCTTCCCGTGATCGAGCGCCGCAACGCGGCGTGAGCTTCCGAGCGTCTGTCTCGAGACGCGCGTGACGATGCGAGCAGGCGATGGTCTGTGCGTCGCGCGCGACGAGCCGTGAGTCGACGTCGAGACGGACATCGAGTGGCGGGTCGAAGGGGGCGCGGGTGGGGTGTCATGTGCCGAATTCGTGAAAAAATGGTCGCTGGACCATTACAGGGGATCAATACTCTCTGCATGGTCCCTGCGGGTAGATGTCATCTGAGTTCTCGACTCCGTCCGGGCCGAGACTGAGCGGGACAAGACGGGGGGTCACCTGCGTGCTCCCGTCCTTTTTGAATCGCCAACATGGTTCGCCACCGCCTCCTCGAAGACGAATCCCGCGTCGAATGCACCTTTGGAGCGATAGTACTCCTTCCCTTTTTGCAGGCACTGACGGAAGAGCTGTGGATAGCTGTCGAACGCGCAGTGCACAGATTCGTGGTGAAGGGCCCCTGGACCGCCGGTTGCCTCCGGCTTGACGCGCTGTCCCTTGGCATGGATGCTTCGATCACGGCCGTGGTCTGGTTACCCCACTCGTCCACCGCTGCGGTCGAGCGCGTGTGGGCGTAGCGGGCGCTGCGGATGCAGACGGCGGTCGAACGGAGCAGGCCGTCTGGCGGCACGAGCGGGTTGTCGGCGCTGTCCGCGGCTGCGCTCAGGTGCACCTACGCCACGTCGGGGAACGTCACGGTGCCGCTGCCGGGGCGGAAGGCACCGGTGTCGTACGCGTAGCCGTCCGTCGTCGTCTGCACGGCGTGCATCACGCGGCGGCCGTCGAGGCCGAGGTAGAGCTCGCGGAGCTCGTAGCCGGTGTGCGTGGTCGAGAGCGTCGTGCCGGAGAGGTCATGCTTCTCCGTGACGATCGGAAGGCTTTTTTTGATGCCCCCCGCGCTGTGGCGGCGGGCTTCGGTCGCTCGCCCTCTGGGCGAGCGGGCCCCTGCCTAAGCCCGGCTCGCCGCAGGCTCGCGCGGGCCGGGGGGCCCACGGCAACGGGCGGGTCCGGCTGTTGGCGTCGTGCCTCCTGGGCGGGTGGGGCTTGGCAGGTGGCTCGGGCCCGTCGCGCTCGATCGCGAGCCCAGTCCCACCAGGGGCGCCAGGTGCGGGGTCGCCACCAGATCGGCCAGAGGAGCTCCGGGGGTGGGCCGAGCTCGGGCTCGTAGTCGTCTTCGTGGAGCCGAAGCTCAGGACCGCGGAGCGCCGCGAATGGGTGGCCGTCGCGGGCGGCTCGGTCCACGAGGCGGCTCCGGTGGGGCGTCAATGCTCCGAGGGCCAGCTTCGGGTCTTCGCTAGCACCTCGAGCAACGAATCCAGTTTCTCTGGGTTCATCTCCTGCAGTTGTGCTTCGCGATCCGCTGTCACTGAAACGCCAAGCGCTCGGCAGAGCGACCTGATGGACGACCGAATGCCTTCCTCGCGCCCTTCCTCGCGCCCTTCCTCGCGCCCTTCCTCGCGCCCTTCCTCGCGCCCTTCCTCGCGCCCTTC
>JAFGBI010000299.1 GCA_016933275.1 Polyangiaceae bacterium
AGCGGTCAGCGGTCAGCGGTCAGCGGTCAGCGGTCAGCGGTCAGCGGTCAGCGGTCAGCGGTCAGCGGTCAGCGGTCAGGTAGAACGTGGAGACCCTGATCGCTGACGCGTGATCGCTGATGGCCACGAGAGCATCAGAAGTCTTCTGCCAGATCCGGTCAAGACCACACCGTCAAGGGAGTAGAGCGGCTGGGTCGGAACGCGACGGGACGAGCGGCGGCGCCCCACCCACCCGCAGCGACTCCGGTCCCCTCTGGTCGCCGGAGGTGCGAGGAGCCGTCCGGCGCAGGCCACCGTTGGCGCGGGGAGCGAGAGCGGTCAAGATTCACCGAGGAGCCGTCGCGATGTCAGCCGGAGTCCAAGCCCGAGGGCCAACGTACCCTCAGGCAATCGTCCTTTCGATCTTGGCGGCCGTACTCGCCCTGCCGGGGTGCGGGGCGGACTCGCGCGCTCCCGCTGCCGACTACGACCTTAGCTCGAACGATCCTTCGCTCGACCCATTGGTGGATGCGTATCCCCCCGGGCCCTACGGCGGCGCGCTGGGCGACGTCATCAGGGACTATACCTTCGAGGGGTACGTCACCGAGCCGAGTGACCGTACCGCCCCGCTCGCCTTCGCCACACTCACCATGAACGACCTCCGCCTGGGGACGGCGCCCTTCGCCCTCCTGGTGATGGCCGAGACGTGGTGCGCCAATTCGCGGATCACGGCGGACGAGCTCGGATTGGAGGCGGAGCGAGGAGCGGCGGCGGGCGGCGAGATCCTGGAGGTGCTCCTCGATGGAGATCGCGATCTGGCACAACGGTGGATCCGCGACCACGAGCTCGGGGTCACCACCGTATACCCCCTCGACCCATCCTTCGAGGAGACCATGGGCGGGTTGGAGTGGGCAGTCATCATCAACCTCAAGACGCAGCTCATCGTCTGGCGTGACTTCGGCAGCACCGTGGCGGAAGGCGCTCCCCTCGCCGTCCGTGGCGTGGATGAACTCGTCCACCGATGCGCCCGGGTGGAGTGACGGCCGTCCGGGCGGGACGGAACCGTTCGGCCAGGGCTCAGACGCCGCTCACCAGGTCGCGCAGGATGGCGAAGCCGTCCGCGAAATCGCCGAGCAGCGCCTGCTCGTTCGGTGCGTGATAGTAGCGACCGCAGCCAAAGCCCGTGATCTGCACATCCATCCCCCGCTCGACGAGCGCTCGAACGAGCGGCAACGCCGCGGTCATGCTGGTGCGGGCCACGCCGTTCGGTCCACGCCGTCGGCGGATGGCCCGCTCGAGCGCGGCCAGCGCCGGTGAGTCGAGACGACAAGCGACCCCCTCGGTCGCCTCGCCGATCCAGGAGAAATCGAGGCGAGCGGGGAGTCCCTCCCGGGTACAGGCCGCCGGATACTCCGGCGGTGGCGCGCCCTGAGTGAGTTGACGACCGAGCGCGTTCGCGTGGGCCGCGATGGAAGACGTGAGCTCAGGCATGGAATAGAAAGGGGTCGCCCTGAGATCACCCTCGACCACGACCCGCCCGGGGATGGTCGACACGCCGCGGTTCGGTGCGTCGATGACGGTGGCCTTGAACGACGACGGCGACAGATAGCCGTAGCGTGCTTCGTCGGCGTGGGCGGGGAACTCCCTCGCGAACCAACGGCCCAGCGAGAGCACGAAGGCCATCCCGAGTTCGAGCGCATTGACGCATTGATGGGGCATTCCGGAATGACCGGGGATGCCGGTGACCTCGAGTCGCCAACGCGCGACCCCGCCCGTGCCGATGGTGGGCCCGAAATCGGCCGCGTCGAGCCAGTAGACGGGCCCGGCCGCCAGCGGATCGAGCCGCCCGACCGTGGCGAGGTAGTCGAGGCCGACACCCGTGACGGGAGAGCTCTCTTCGTTCGCGATGAGCACCACGATCACCGTCTGCTGCGGCGGAGTGCCCCGCTCCGCCAGCGACCGCAGAAGCTCGGTGAGCAACGCCACATGACCGAGGCAGTCGGTGGTGCCCCGTCCGTAGAGGACGCCCCCCTCTTCCGTCAGGGTGAACGGATCGCGGCTCCATCCCTCGCGCTCCCAATCCGCGGGCACGACGTCGAAGTGCGACCCCACGAAGGCCACCTGGCCGTGCCCGGAGCCCGGGAGCGTGAGGACCAGGTTGGGCCGCTCCTCGTACCCGGGCGCAGCGACCCGGTCGACGCTCATGAGACCGCGGGAGACGGCGGACGCAAGTGCCCGTTGGACGACGTCGGCCGCGAGGCCCTCGCGAGGCACCCGCCCGGTGTCCACCGAATTGACGAGGTGTGGCCCGAGGTGAACGAGCTCGGCGAGCGTGCGCAGGAAGCGTTCCCGATCGAGATCGAGCTCCGTCATGGGCCCGCAGCATGCGACGGCACCGGTGACCGTCAACCGCCCGGCAGGCCGCCCCTGCCCCCCTCGAGCCCGCCCCGCAAGAAACCCCTTTCGGTTCCCAGGGGGCGGTCCGTATTCTCCGCGCCGATGCGTGCTGTGATCATCGGCGCCGGCCGCGGCAGCCGGCTCGGGCCCGAGACCGACCGGATCCCCAAGACCCTGGTCGAGGTGATGGGGCGGCCGATGCTCGACTGGATCCTCGACGCTCTCGCGGCGGGCGGGTTCCGTCGCGAGGAGGTCGTGTTCGTGTGCGGCTATGCGGAGGAGGCGGTGCGCTCGCGCTACCCCGAGCTTACCTTCGTGCGCAACGCGGATTGGGAGCGGAACAACATCCTCGCCTCGCTCCTGATGGCCCGCGACCATCTCCTCGACGGGTTCGTGTCCACGTATGCAGACATCGTGTACGAAGGCGCGATCGTCGAGCGCCTCGTCGCGAACCCTCACGACTACGTCATCGGCTGTGACACCGCCTGGCGACGTCGCTACGTAGCCCGCTCCGAGCATCCGGAGACGGACGCGGAGAAGCTCCGTGCGGACGGTGCCCGCGTGATCCAGGTGAGCCGTCACCTGCCCAGCGAGGCTGCCCAGGGTGAGTTCATCGGCGTCATGAGGCTCGCCCCCCCCGCCGCCCGAAGATTCGTCGCCGCCTTCGAGCAGGCGCAAGCCGAGTACCAGGGGCGGGTGTTCCGCGAGGGACGCCCCTTCGAACGGGCCTACCTCATCGATCTCGTCCAGGAGCAGCTGGAGAGCGGTGAGCCCATCTTCCGCGAGGACACGGACGGCGGCTACATGGAAATCGACACCGAGCAGGATCTCGCGCTCGCGGCGGGCTGGTGGCGGGATCGGCCGTGATCTTGGTCGGCGGCGCATCGCCGCTGCCCGCGGCACGGGTCGCCGTCCAGGGCCGGGACCTCGCGCCGACAGCGCTCGCGCCGGCGACGCCCGCCGCCGGCGGCCGAGGCCCTCGCCCCCCGGGGCTCGCCGCGCCGATCCCCTCGGACACCGACCGGCGACAGGAGGGCGCGACGCTGCTCGCCTGGCGCGCCGCACATCGGGACAGCGAGACCTCGACTTGGACCTGCTGGCGGCGATCCAAATCGCGGTCAGAGTCCGACCCGAGCCTTCCTCTCCGACCGCCTACGGGATCTCCCAGGAGCGCGGCGGCGGAGCCCGCTTTCGCGCCGTGAGAAGGTCCCAGAGCGGCACACAAATCCAGTCTGGGCGTCCACCGCGCTGTCTGAGTGACACCCGAACCAAGTGGCGCTAATCGTCGTGCGATGATCTCAATCCTTCGTACCTCCCCGGCGCTCCTCACCTCCTTCGTGCTCCTCGCGATCGCCTGCGGTCACAAGCCCCCGCCGCCGCCGACCGAGCCCACCGACGTCGCCGAGAACGAAGACGACGGCGCCGGCACAGTAATGGCAACCGCGGACATCGGCGGCATGAACGAGGAGCAGGTGTCGCGCGTGTTCTCCCGCGCGGCGGGCGGATTCGAGAAATGCCTCACCTCGGGTGCGCACCGGATCGAGTTCCTCGGCGGGGACGTGCAGGTCTACGCGCTCATCGATCGGTCGGGCGCGCTGGCACACGCACATGTCGAATCGAGCTCGCTCGGGGATCGAACGACGGAGAAGTGCCTCCTCGAGGTGCTGGAGCGCCAGACCTGGCCCAAGCCGGTGGGCGGCGACAAGGGCGTTGCCCGGAAGTCCTTCGGCTTCGAGCCGTCAGGGGACGTAAGACCTCCGGTTGACTGGTCGCCGGACGAGGTCGACGCCACGTTGAGGAAGCTCGAAGGGGACGTCGACGACTGCAAGCACGGCGTCATTGGGACGTTCACGGCCACGATGTACATCGATACGAATGGGTCACCGCTCGCGGTGGGGATGGCTCCGCCGAACGACGAGGGGGAGGCCGCCGTTGACTGCCTCGTCGGCGTCCTGGAATCGGCCAGGTTTCCTTCGCCTGGGAGCTGGCCCGCCAAGGTGACCTTCCCACTGTGACCGCCATCCCGAAGGTTCTCGCCGGCGGCCGAGCCCTGGTGACCGGCGCCGGGAAGCGCCTGGGACGAGCCATCGCGCTCGAGCTCGGGCGCCGGGGGATGTGGGTCGCGGTGCACTACGGCCAGAGCGCCGCCGCCGCGGAGGAGACCTGCGCGGCGATCGCGACCGAGGGTGGCGTGGCCTTCGCGCTCCCGGCCGATCTCCGGGATCGGGCAGCGACCCGCCTGCTCGTCGACAGGGCGGTCGACCGCCTCGGCGGACTCGACCTCCTCGTGGTCAGCGCGGCCGGCTTCGAGCGCGTCGCCTTCGATGCCATCGACGACCGCGCCTGGGACCAGATGGTCGAGCTCGACCTCACCTCGCCCTTCGTCCTGGCCCAGCGGGCCACGCCGTCGCTGCGTCGCGCTCGAGGCAGCATCGTCTTTCTCACCTGTACGAGCGCTCTCGCCCCGTATCGTCACCACCTCCCGTACGTCGTGGCCAAGGGCGGGCTCTCCCAGCTTACCCGCGCGCTCGCGCTGGAGCTCGCCCCCGACGTCCGCGTGAACGCGGTGGCGCCGGGCACCGTGCTCCCACCGGACACGATGGGGGATGACGAACGAGCCCGGATGGCACGAATGCTGCCTTTGGGACGACTGGGCACGGCGGATGACATCGCCCGAGCCGTGCTCTTCCTCGCGGAGAGTCCGTTCATCACGGGTACAGAGATCCAGGTAGACGGTGGCCGCGCCCTGGCGCGGATAGAGCCATCGACCTGAGTCCACATTCCATCCGTCCACCAAGGGGAGTCGGTGCGAGCAGAATCCGGCCCACACGGCCGCTAGAAATTCCAGATTCTTGGGGTAGCCTGACTGGGCGTTTGTCCCTCTGTCCGGACGAACCGGTTGGAGCAGGTGAATCCTCACGCGAGCTCGCTGCAGAACCACGCTGCCGACCAGGCAGCACCGACTCACCCTGCCCCATCCCTGGTCCGTCCGCTCCGCATTCTGGTCGCGGATGACAGCAGCGTGACCCGAGCCACCATCGCCGAGGAGCTCCAGCCTCTGGGAGCGGAGATCCTGGACGCGGAGGACGGACGCACGGCGCTTCGAAAGGCCGCCCAGTCGCTGCCCGACATGATCACGCTGGATGTCGAGATGCCGGACATGGACGGATACACCGTATGCCGAGCACTCAAGCACCAGGACCGCACGGAGAGCATCCCGGTGCTGATGGTGGCCGCTCGGCCGCGAGCGGACGAGTCCACCCGAGCCTTTCTGGCGGGGGCCGCCGAGTACTTCGTCAAGCCGTTCGTGCCCGGGACTCTGCGCGAGTTCGCGCAGGCGGTGGTCGATCGTCACCGCGCACGGCGCCACCAGCAGATCCACATCCTGGTCGCTGACTCGAAGCTCCGCGTCTTCCTCGAGCACATGCTCGGCGCACACGGATACCCCGTCTCCTCGAGCACGGGCGTGGAGGACCTCCTCGAGCGGCCCGCGATCCCCTATGACCTATTGGTCCTGGATCTCGACCTTCCTGACAACCGCGGTTTCGACACGCTCCTCTCGCTCCGCGACCGGAACCCCCTCCAACGACTCCCCGTGGTCGCGCTCACCGAAAGCAGCGATCGCCACCGGGTTGCGGTCGCGTTCAACTCGGGGGTCGCCGACGTCCTCCGCCACCCGGTGTTCCCCGAGGAGCTCGTGGCGCGGATCGAGAACCAGCTCCGCCTATTCAGCCTGGAGAAGCGCCTGGTCGAGGAGGCAACCATCGACCATCTGACGGGCCTCTTCAATCGGCGGCAGCTCGCCCGCGCGATCGTGGTCGAGCTGAAGCGGGCTGCCCGGCATGGCGAGTCCCTCGGCATCCTGATCGCCGATCTCGACGAGTTCAAGCGCATCAACGACACCTACGGACATGCGGCTGGCGATGAAGTACTTCGCGCCTGCAGTCGCGAGATGTCCAGGCACGTCCGGGCCACGGACATCGCCGCTCGCTACGGCGGCGAGGAATTCGTGTTCCTGCTGCCTGGGGATCGCGCCGTCGGTCTCAAGTGCGTGGCGGAACGAATCCGCGACGCGATCGAGAACCTCTGGGTCCCGACCGAACGGGGGACCCTGCGGGTGACCGTGAGCATCGGCGGCACCTACTGGGAACCCGATGCGCCGCACCACCAGCTCACCTTGCCCGACCTCCTCGACCCCGCGGATCAGGCCCTCTACGCGGCCAAGGCAGCCGGACGGAATCGCGTGGTCATCCTCGACTCCCGCGGCGCCTCGCGGCCCGCGGGGCAGCCGTTCCTACGGTAGCGCCCGGGCTCCGGACACGGGCGCGTGGTCAGGCGATCGAGTTCGGGCTCGAGAACGCCGCCGCTCCGAACGGCAGCGTCTGAGCGGAGTTGCCACGTCTCGGACCAGAACGTGATCCTACAGCCGGAGGGTCACCAGGAGCGCGTTCTCTCCTGGCGGCTCCCCAAGCAGCTGAGCGAGCTCTCGTTCGGCAGCCACCATGGGTACCGTGGCCACCACATGTTCGGCGGCGATCCCCTGCTCGACCAGGGCACGCACCACCTGCTCGAGCCGGCGCGCAGCCATGGCCTCGGTGCGCTCTCGAGGGGTGTGCTCCTCGGTGATCGCGACCACTCGAACCCCATGGGCTCGAGCAACCCGGGTGACCGCCGCCAGGATCGACGATCCCTCGGACCTCAACCGCTCCTCGAACTCGTCGAGGATCGACTCGGCGGGCACCCTCAGGGTGGGCTCGCCGTCCACGACCGCCAGTTCGACCTTCCCAGCGTCCAGCGGCTCGTGGATCGCGAGGGCCAGATCGCGCATCAAGAGCGCAGATCGCTCCGCCACCGCAGCCGCGGAGTCGAGACGCCCGAGTCGCTCTTCTGCCCCCGCCAGCGAGCTCATCAGCTCGCTCCGTTCGCGGGCGAAGACCCGGAGGTGATCGCCCGCCCGTCCGAGCTCTCCCCGCAGCTGGTTCACCAGCCGCAGCTGCTCGGCACGCTGGGTGGCCGCCACATCGGCGCTCAGCTCGGCGTCGGACAGAGACGCGCTCAACGCGTCCACCGCAGCCGCCTGCGCCGCTGTGGCGCGCTCCGCGGCCTCGACCTGGGCCTGGGACGCGACGAGCTCCGCCCTGACGGTGGCGAGCTGCCGCCGCGCCTCCTGGTGGCTCGCGCGTTCACCCTCGAGCGTCGCGAGGGTGCGCTCGTGGGTCACCTGGCTCACGCATCCGGAGAGGATGCCAGCCGCGATGACCACCCCGATGATGTGGTGTGCGAGGGCGCCGGGGTGTTCTCGCATGTCAGCAGACGTCGATGCCGCGAAGGCTCTGCAGGTCCACGTGCTCCGCGAGCGACAGCCGGTCGGCGTCGCTGATGGTGACGAAGCGAAACGCCTGGCGCGTGCCCATCGACCACACCGCGCGCGCCTTGGCTCGAATCGCCCGGATCCGCTCGGGAAGGCGGAGCTCGAGGTCCACCAGGAGGCGATCATCCGACCCGCGGACACGCCGACCGCGATCGATCACGATCCCCGAGGTGGATAGCTCGATCCCTCGGCATCGGCAGGCAAGTCCTCCATCATGGGCAACCACGTGAAAATCGGTTCTTGCTCTCATTCCGGTCCGGTGTTGCATGGGCCACTCCGATCTGTAGGTGATCGTAGGCACCGAACCTACCCACCGCACAACTTCAAGATGATGAAATCATGCACCCCGACCAGAACGACTTACCTAACCACTTCGCGAACCGTGAGGTGAACTTGGCCGTGGCGAACCACCTGCGTAAGGAAGGCGGGGATGTGGCGCCGTCTCCGCGCAGTCTGGCTTGCGTGTCTGCTGGCCGCGGGCCTGGGCGACGGCGCGCTGGCGGAGGAGACCAAAACCCGCGGCGCGACGACGGCGTCGCGTCGCCCGACAGCCCCCCCCGTCGATCTCGAACGAATGAGGGTCACCGACGAGGGAGCGACCGCCCCGATCCGGACCGGCGGCGAGGCAACCCTGACGGTGGACCCGACCCTCCAGCAAACCGCGGTCCGCCTCCTCTCCCAGGCACATCCTCGAGGCGGGGCCATCATCGCGGTCGATGCCCGCTCCGGAAACGTGTTGGCTTGGGCGAGCGTCGGCCTTGGACCCGGGGGGATTCTGGGCATGAGGGCGCCCGCGGCCAGCCTCTTCAAGATCGTCACCACTGCCGCGCTCCTGGAAATGGACGGCGTCCACCCGAACACCCGCGTCTGCTACTCGGGCGGAAGCGCGGGAATCGACCGGCGCCACCTCGAGGCACCGCGCAGCGACATGGCGTGCCACCCCTTCTGGCAGGCGCTCGGTCACAGCCGCAACGCGGTCTATGCGCAGCTTGTGAC
This sequence comes from Polyangiaceae bacterium, assembly GCA_016933275.1. Lineage (GTDB taxonomy): Bacteria > Myxococcota_A > Polyangia > Polyangiales > Polyangiaceae > JAFGBI01. The sequence goes on from JAFGBI010000299.1 coordinate 8,744, forward strand.
GAAACACCTGATGCGCAACGAGCTCATCGAGATGGCGAGCCGGTTCGGCTTCGGAGGCGGGGTCCCGTTCGACACCGAGGCCCCCGTGGGACGGGTCACTGTGCCCTTCAACGACCTGGCCTTCGCGCGTACCGCCACGGGGTTCCAGAACACCGAGCTTACCCCGCTCGGAGCCTTGGAGCTCGCCTATGTGGTGGCGGTTGGCGGGCGCCTACCACGGGTTCATGTCGTCGCCAGCGCCGGCGAGTACACGGCGCCGTCCCGACTGGAGCTGGGGGACCGGGTGATCGAAGAACGGACCGCGGGGAACCTCCGCTGGATGATGGAAGTGACCGTCAGCCAGGGCACCTCGTACGAGGCCTTCACCGACGACGACGGGCACTCCTACCTATACAACCTGCGCGCCGCCGGAAAGACCGGGACGCTCCAGACCGCCACCGGGGGACCGACGGCGACCTGGTTCGTCGGCTTCGCGCCCAGCCGCGATCCGCGAGTCGTCGTGAGCGTACTGCTCAAGAATGGGAGCGTCTGGCGGCGCAAGGCCAACGAGGTCGCTCGGGACATGATGCGCGCGTATTTCGCGGCCCGCGGCTTCCGCGGGATCACGGCTCCGTTCGCGGAGTGAGCCGCCACCGATCGGCTAGCCCGCCGCCCGAGCACGTGGTGGCAGCCGACGTATCGTCGCGAGCAGAGCGAGGGCGAGCCGGCGGGGATCGTGACGAGCGAATTGCTCGCGGCTCATCAGATCCCCCTTCAGGACGAGCCGCCCCCCATCGACGAGATCGTGATGCACCGCCGTCGCCCCCTCCTTCGCGTATGCGTCGGTCAGGCCCTCGGGCACCGGGCCCACGTTCACGACGACGGCGTCCAGTCGGGCGCCGACCGTGTCCTCGACGGACGCGACGAACCGCGCCGTTCCGTAGCCGTCGGTCTCTCCCCGCTTCGTCATGGTGTTGGTGACGTACAGGAGCTTGGCCCCTCGACGTCGCGCCTCGACCAGCGTCTCCCGCATCCCATCGACGACGAGGTTCGGCAGCACGGACGTGTAGAGGTCGCCGGGCCCGACGACGATGTAGTCGGCGTCGAGCAGGGCCCGCGCAGCGCGCGAGAAGATGCGCGCGGCCGGCCGCAGGTGAACGGCGCGGATGGGCGCGCCGCCGTCGTCGCTGCGCACGTCGATCGACGCCTCACCCACGATCTCGGTGCCGTCCTCCAGCTCCGCCACGAGGTGACAGTCATCGAGAGTCACCGGGTAGACGTGACCGCGCACCAGCAGAATCCGCTCGAGCAGCTCAATCGCTTCATACTCACCTCCGGCGACGGACTTGGCCGCCGACAGCACGAGGTTGCCCAAGCTGTGCCCCGAGAGGTGACCCGACGACTCGAAGCGGTGCTCGAACAGGGCCAAGAGATCCCGCGGAGCGTCCGACAGGGCGACCAGGCATTTGCGGACGTCACCGGGCGGCAGGACACCGAGCTCCGCGCGCAGCCGACCCGTGCTGCCGCCCGAATCCATCATGCTCACGATGGCCGCGAGCTCGGTGCCTGGAGCGTGGACACGGAAGCCACTCAGCACGGTGAACAGCCCCGTGCCGCCGCCAACGAATCGGAGCCGCTGGCGGTGCTTGGCGGGCAAGCTAGCCATCCCTGACCTCGGCTCGTCCGAGCGGTGGACGTCGCATGGATCGCGCCCCGAGGAGCCTACCCCAGCGCGACGTCATGATGGGGTGCTCCCCGAGCACCGATCCGGTTGCCGATCGCCACGGCAGCGTCGAAGCCGCGTCGGTGCGAGGCGAGGACGCGTTTCCAGCGCTGCCTCCGGCGAGGTCTGCTCCTGGGTCGGCGCTCTAGGTTGTTGGTTTGACTCAGCAATGAACCTTTTTAGCGGCTCTGGACGCGCTGGAATGAGCCAGGCCGCCCGCCGCCCGAAGCACCGATGGGGCTACCGGCTGCAATGGGGTCCCGAATGATGGCCGCCGAGCCTGACAGCCCCGGCCCGGCAACCATTGGGCTCAGGGTTGCCAGGCCAAGGTGGCCAGGAGCGACGAGACGTCTCCCCGGACTCCTTCGCCACAATCCGCTCCTTGAACCTGGATTTCGCGCCTCCCAATCCGCCATGCCCCGCTCCTCGCATCTTTCGGCCTTCTCCGCGCCCGTCGTGCTCGAATTGGCGCTGCTAGTGCACTGCGCCTCCGGCGCTCCCTCTCGGATTCCGGCATGTCGTCCGTCGTCGGCGCGAAATCCAGGTTGAACGGTGCGCCATGGCCTCGATTCCTCACGGCAACGACACTGGTTGCCGCACTAGACCCCACGCCGTCGACGCCGCAGCGCGGCCAGCCCGAGCAGCGCCGCTGCAGCGAAGGCGAGCGGTGCCGACGTCGATCCCGCGCCAGCAGTGCGACACCCGCAGGCACGCTTCTGGGGCGCCCCCGAGGCCGATGCGGACGCCGACGCGGCGGCCGAGGCCGAAGGGGCCGGCGTGGCGTTCCCCAGTCCCAGGGCGGGGATCTGCGACTTTACCACCGTCCGCGGGTCGATCTCGTTCCGTCGCTTGTAGGCGAGGTCGACACCCATCCAGATCTTGTTCCAGACGCGCTTGTGGCGCCACCGCTTGCCCCAACGCCACCGCTCGGGCTGCTCGCACTGCATCATCCCGTCCCAGGGGAAGAAGTGGTTGAAGCGAACCTGGTACTTGCTGGTCTCACCGGGCGTCTTGACCTTCGTCACCTCGAGGGGAAGCTCGTGGGCCTGCCCCTTGGGGATGTCGGTGCCGCCGTGGATCTGGTCCGCAGCGGGCCCGACCTCGACGTCCTTCTTCATCGCGGTCGCGTCGAAACGACTGTGGAAGCGGCTCACGACGTAGTTGTGCCGCTCCAGCAGGGCCTTGCGGCGAGCAAGCTCGTACCGATCCGCCTTGCGGACCTTCTTCGCTTCGACCCGCTCGGCGGGCTTCATCTCCTTGAGCTCCGCCTCGAAGGATTTCTTCTCCTCGTCCGTCTCAGCCGGGGGCTCGGGTTTGCGCTCGGCTTCCGGCACCGTCTGCTCTTCGAGCACGTCCCCCCCCAGCGTGAGAAGCTCGTTGATCAGCAGCGGCTCGTTCGGGCACGGCTGACCACAACCCTTGGAGTGCCACGCATACTCGTAGACGAACTTTCCGGGGTTCTGGTCCGTCACCAGATCGAAGATCGCGTTGTAGACCTCGCTGACGCGCTCCTTGACGTACCGGTCCTTCCCGTTCACCTTGATGACCTGCAGCGTATCGATGTTCGTGGGTGGGTACACGTAGCCGTAGTTCTTCGGCTCCCACCGTCGATCAGGGTGCAAGACGTAGAAGAAATCGTCCTGCTTCCCGTTCGCGCTGAGCATGCCCAGTGTGGTTGGCAGAGTCGTGATCGGTTGAGTCGACCAGTAGCGGATCCCTGCGAGCTGTCCCCGCTCGCCCGAGACGAGTTCGACCTTGCTCATGTCCACCTCGGCGACCACGAGGACCATCCCCCGCTCGACGTACTTCGTCAGCGCGGCGGCGATGGGTCCGGGGACCTGATACCCCTTGGCCGCCGCGAAGCTGGCCAGGTCGGGGAAGGTCTCGGGCGGGGGGCGCTCACCCTCCCCGTCGTCCCCCGCGTCGGCGTCGTCCTTGGTGTCCTTCCCCTTGGCCTTCGCCTTGGCCTTTCCGTCCGCCTTCTTCTCTTCCTCTTCGGCCGGGGGGGTTCCGATCCAGACGAACCGATACTCGCTCTCGGATTCCTTGAACTTCGTGTCGAGGTTCAGCGAGAACTCGCGCGGAACCTGTTTTCCGCCGCCAAACTCCTGATTCCCCCCCAGAAACCCCGTACTGTGCACGCGCAGATCGCGCTCCCACTCCTGCTGGATGGGCCCAGGATCGCAGGGATCCTGCTCGTAGAACTCGTGGAAGCGAGGCGCCGTCATCTCTTCGATGCGCGCGAGATACTCCCGCTTCACGACCCGGATCCGGTCGAACGTGACATCCGAGGGGACGGGCATGACGACCGCAAAGGTTCCGCTGGGACCTATGTAGTCCGGCATCACGGTGACGACACTCGTATTGGCGCGATGCATCATCACGATGTGGGTCGCCTGGATGGAGCGCTTCACCCCATCCTTGGAGAGGTACACGCCGGGAAAAGCGGCGGCCTGAGGGGCGAGCGAAGCGGTGGCAAGCGAGAGCAGAAACGCACAGGACCAGACGCGGGAGCCAGACATGGCGCGAGAGGCTAGCCGGAAGACTGCCTCCGGCAAAGCCGTCACGAGCAGCGATGGCGGAGCCGACCCGTCCAGGTACCCTCCTGCCGGTTTTTTCCACCGGGGGTGGGCTTCCGCTAGGCCAGGACGGCGTGATGCGGGCCACGTGGCCATCCGTCTCGATTCGGGGTCCGACGGTGGTGTCAGCGAGCGCGCTGGCGGTCCCGAGGCCTTGGGACCCGCGCCAACCTCGAAGGAGGCGGCAGGTGAGCTGGGGTGAAGCCCCGTCCGTCTCCTGGTGGGGCGCCCCAGACCGAATCTCGAGGGAAATCTCCCGGCGTCTTCGTTTCGGTCACCCACCAGCCGTCGGCATCGGGCTTCTGATGCGTCTTGGCTGACCGCTGACTGCTGATGGCCGGTTTGGTTCCGGCTCCGCCGGCCTAGGATCCGAGCTCGCGCCGTCGGTGCTGCGTCAGTAGACTGCGCGACGCCCCCATGGCCCGCGACGCCCGAGAGCCGTCAGAGCGTTGTCCGCATTGCGGTACGCTGGCAGAGGTCGAGCCAGCGCCACTGGTTCGGCACCGCTGTACCGTCTGCGGCGGCCCCCGAGTGCCCCGCGACGGTCATGTCATCGACGTGACGCGCGCCGAATCGCGCGCCCTCGCTCGGGCCCGCAAGCGAAGCTTCGAACGTGCCGCCTGGGTGTTCGCGGCGATCGCGACCGGCGTCTTCGGGTCGCTCGCGATCGTCGCCATGGTGGTCGTGCTGGCCCTCGCCCAACCGGGGTGGCTCATCGGCCTGACCACCCTCGGCGCGACGGCGTTGCCGCTGCTGCTGGCTCAGTACGCGCGCACCCGGTCGCGGACCGCGCGGCGTGCGCTCGATGCAGATCTCGACCTTGCCATGCTCACGGTCGCCCGAGCGATCGTCGACCAATCGGCCAACGGCCTCGTCACCGCTGACCTCGGCGCCGCGCTGCGCGTCGAGGACGAGGAGGCCGAGCGACTCCTCACTCGGTTGGCCGCGGATGACGCGGTGCACGCCCGTGTCTCGGAAGAAGGAGTGGTGGTGTACGAGGGTCGGACGCCACCGGGGCGAGTCCGCGTCACCGTGACCACAGCCGACTCGGTGCCGGAGTCGCGCGAGGACCAGGGCGACGAAGCCGCCGAGCTCCTGGACGAGGACGATGGGCCCGCGGCCGCGGCGCGGCGCTGAACCGCACGGATCGGCGGCTACGGCGAGGTCGTCGTCACCGCGCGCAGGGCCAAGACACCGCCACCATCGCTGACGGTTGCCGCTACCCGCACCACGAGCGCTCGATCACCCGGATTGCGCAGACATCCCGCCGTGGGCAGACGCACCACGCCCTCGGGATGAGCCGTGACCAGGCGCACGGTCTCGAAGGGCGCGCCGGGGTGCGCCTCCACGACGATCTCCACTTCCCCAATCGGCGCCAGCGCCGCGACTCGAAGCGAGAGGCAACAGTTCGGAGGGAGCGGGAGCAGCTGCTCGAGCCGCTGGCCGGCCAGGCACTGCCCCGCGGCGACCTCCGCCGTTCGTCCGGTGGTGTCGCGGAATGGGCTTCCGGGTTCGCTGGCTCCCAGCATCTCGAGCGCAGCGTTCATCCCGACCGCCTCCACCGTCACACAGGTAGACCCATCCGTGGACGGTTCCGGATAGGGCTCCGGAGCCACGCTGGCGATCGCAGCTGCCGACACCGAGGTCCGACCCGGCTCGACGCCACGCGCCAGCGTGGATGGAGAGACCCGGGAACCCGGGTCATTTCCGCCCGGCGGGTGACACCCACCCCCGGTCACGACCACGAACGGCAACGCGATTGGTGCGATGGTGCGCATTCTCGAATCGCCTTTGACAGCCACGCTCCGCCCACCATATCTCTTCTCTTTCTTTCGTGGGTCTCGGATCTCAATTCCGAAACGCAGTCGTGAGCGAGGCCAAGCTAAGAGCTCACGCTGGGGTCTTTGGGCGATGGCACACCGCGTGCAATATGTCCGTCCGGCGTCGGTCGAGGGGCTCCAGCCAGCTCCCCCGCCGCCGTAAGCTCCCGTACGGACCGGCTCCTCCCCGCTCCGTACCCAAGAAAGAGACGGCTCAGGCGTTTCCCCCCGTTTCAGCCGTCGCCCGCAGCGGCTCGGACCACCATTCGAGCCGCTGCGCCTATTTTTTCGCCGCGAGGAACGGCCGCGCCGTCGGCAGAGACCCGCATTCGGTGGACCCAAGCCTCACGGATCATCGACGGCGTGCCGCATCGCGGCATCGGCGATGGTTCGAGGCACCGGCGTTCGAGACTCGGTCCTCGGTGCGGGGCGACTCGGGCGCTGGCCGATGAGCGGCTCGGCACCACCGACCGGTCCGTCGTCGCTCGAGACGGGCGAGATCGGTGAAGCTCGGCGGACCGCCAGCGACCCAGAGCCGTGCGGAGCTCGGCGCCATCCGCCGAGGCGGTGCGCAGCCCGGCGAGGCCGCGCAGGGCCGATCTGGCTCTCGGGCCTGAAACGCGGCCGAAGGAACGGCCCGGTGGCCACGGGTGCCCGGGGGAGGGCGTACCGCACCCATTGGGTGGGCGCCGTGCCGTGCGTCCCGCTTCTGCCATCGAACGAGCCCATCCACCCGTCGACCAGACCGTCTCGTGCGATAGAGAACGGGCGTTTCGCAGCATTCCGCGTGCGCGAGTGTCGGCTTCGCACGCCCCGGCAGCAAGGAGCGCCGGTCGCGGCACGCCCGTAGCGAGGGGCTAGGGCTGCCGCCCCCCCCCCTGCTACACTCTCCGAGCTTCGAGACTCTTTCGCATCGATGAGCAACGCATGGCAGGGCCAAATCGACTGGGCGAGCTCCTGGTTCGCGAGAAGCTGATCAGCCTCCAGCAACTCCGTCGCGCACAGGATGAGCAGAAGCGTTCGGGAAATAACCTCGGGTACACCCTCGCCAAGCTCGGGTACATCTCGGACGGCGAGATCACCAACTTCCTCAGCACGCAGTACCGCCTGCCCGCCATCAACCTGGACGAATACGAGATCGAGCCCGATGTGGTGAAGCTCGTGGCCCGTGACGTCTGCGAGAAGCACCGCATCGTACCCGTCTCGCGGTCGGGGTCGTCGCTGATCGTCGCCATGAGCGATCCGACGAACCTCCACGCGATCGACGACATCAAGTTCCTCACCGGCTACAACGTGGAGCCGGTCGTGGCGAGCGAAACGGCGATCCAGTCCGCGATCGACCGCTATTACAACGTCGGACCTTCCTACGACGAGGTGATGGCCGATTTCGCGCTCGGCGAAGAGGATATCGAGTTCGGAGCCGATGACGACGACGTCAACGTGATGGAGCTCGAGAAGGCGAGCGAAGACGCCCCCGTGGTGCGGCTCGTGAACGTCCTTCTCCTCAACGCGATCCGCAAGGGCGCCAGCGACATCCACGTCGAGCCCTATGAAAAGAAGCTCCGGGTTCGGTACCGCGTCGACGGCGTGCTGCACGAAGAGATGACCCCGCCCGTGAAGCTCAAGAGCGCGCTCGTCAGCCGGCTCAAGATCATGAGCCAGCTCGACATCGCGGAGCGTCGTCTGCCGCAGGATGGTCGCATCAAGCTCAAGCTCGGCAAGGGTCGCGAGATGGACTTCCGCGTCTCGATCCTGCCGACGATGTGGGGAGAGAAGGTCGTGCTCCGGTTGCTCGACAAGAGCAACCTCCAGCTCGACATGACCAAGCTCGGGTTCGACCTCGAGCCCCTGAGCCACTTCAAGTGGGCCATCAACCAGCCGTGGGGCATGGTCCTGGTGACGGGGCCCACCGGTTCGGGCAAGACCACCACGCTCTACTCCGCGCTCACGGAGCTCAACAAGCCCGTCCACAACGTCAGCACGGCCGAGGACCCCGTCGAGTACAACCTCTTCGGCATCAACCAGGTGCAGATGCACGACGACATCGGCCTGAACTTCGCCGCCGCCCTCCGCGCCTTCCTGCGCCAAGATCCAGATATCATCATGGTCGGCGAGATCCGCGATTTCGAGACCGCAGAGATCGCGGTCAAGGCTGCGCTCACCGGCCACCTCGTGCTCTCGACCCTGCACACCAACGACGCCCCGGCCACCATCTCGCGGCTGTTGAACATGGGCGTGGAGCCCTTCCTCATCACCGCCAGCGTGAATCTGGTGCTCGCCCAGCGCCTCGCTCGCCGGATCTGCTCTGACTGCAAGAAGGACGCGGAGATCGATCTGGAGGCGCTCCGCGACATCGGCCTCACCGAAGAGCAGCTAGCCAACCCCCAGATCAAGAAGGGCGCTGGCTGCCAGACCTGCGGGGGGAGCGGATACAAGGGCCGCGTCGCCCTCTACGAGGTGATGCGGTTCACCGATGACCTCAAGGAGCGCGTCCTACAGGGCGCGAGCGCGGCGGAGCTCAAGGCAGCCGCCATCAAGAATGGCATGATGACGCTGCGCATGAGCGGCATCAAGAAGGTGCTCGACGGGGTCACGACGCCCGAGGAGATCCTCCGCGTGACAATGGCGGATTGACCGGCGGCGCAAGACCACCAACACAGCCGAGCAAGAGCCGCGAGCCATGGGGGCGGGGCCACCGACGAGCACGGGTGAGTGGATCGAAAGGACGCAATGACTCAGAGCGGCGAAGGGCTGAAGGTCAACCTGCACCAACTGCTGCGCGCCATGATCGAGAAGGGCGCGAGCGACCTACACATCACGACGGGCTCGCCACCCCTGCTCCGGATCGATGGCGCGATCGTTCCATTGAAGCTGCCGCCTCTCTCTCCCGTGGACACAAAGCAGCTCTGCTACTCGGTGCTCACCGAGGAGCAGAAGATCGAGTTCGAGAAGCGCAAGGAGCTCGATCTCTCTTTTGGCGTCAAATCCCTCGCCCGCTTCCGTGCCAACATCTTCGTCCAGCGCGGGGCGGTATCGGCGGCGTTTCGCTCGATTCCGTTCAAGATCCTCTCCTTCGAGGAGCTCGGGCTGCCCCCCGTGGTCGCCGAGCTCGCTTCGCGGCCCCGCGGTCTGGTCCTCGTCACCGGGCCCACCGGCTCCGGAAAGAGTACGACTCTCGCTTCCGTCATCGACAAGGTCAACAGCGAGGAGCGGCTCCACATCATGACGATCGAGGATCCGATCGAGTACCTTCACCCCCACAAGCGCTGCATCGTCAACCAGCGCGAGGTGGGCGCCGATACGGCGAACTTCAAGGACGCGCTTCGATACGTTCTGCGCCAGGACCCGGACGTGGTTCTCGTGGGCGAGATGCGGGACCTGGAGACGATCGAGGCGGCGCTGACGATCGCCGAAACCGGTCACCTCGTGTTTGCTACGCTGCACACGAACTCCGCGGTGCAGAGCATCAACCGCGTCATCGATGTCTTCCCTCCCCACCAGCAGCCGCAGGTACGAGCCCAGCTGAGCTTCGTTCTGGAGGGCGTCCTCAGCCAGCTCCTGCTCCCACGCACGGGGGCTCCGGGGCGAGTCCTTGCCCTGGAGGTCCTGGTCCCGAACGCAGCCATCCGGAACCTCATCCGGGAGGACAAGGTCCACCAGATCTACTCACAGATGCAGGTGGGGCAGTCGAAGCACGGGATGCAGACGCTCAACCAGGCGCTCTTCGCGCTCTACGCGCGGCGGCAGATCTCGCTGGAAGAGGCCATGGGCCGTTCCTACGAACCCGACGAACTGCGCATGATGATCGAGGGTCGCGCGGGGTCTCCCGGGGGGGGCCGCTGAGCCCGCGATACCCCCTACGCCGCCGGGCCAGTCGTTGGGAATGGGCACCGTAACCGCCGCCATCGATCGGCCAGGACGCGCCGCTCGATCCCTGCTAGGGATGGATCACGCAGCAGCGCCTACTCGAGCCGGGAGCGCGTAGCTTGGGACCCACCCGCGCAGCAAGGATGAGCAAATGATTGAGCGGTTCGGCAGGACTCTTGCTTGGATTTCGGTGGGATGCGGCATCGCGGTGTCGCTCCCTCCCGGCGTCGCCCTGGCGCAACCCGCAGCGCCGGAGCCTCCACCACCCGTTGAGCCCTGGTACGATGCGTTCGACCTTCGAGCCTTCGTCGATGTGTACTCGAGCCTCAACTTCAATCTTCCCAAGCGAACCGAGGGTGCCAATCAGCTCCGGGCGTACGACACCACCACCGGCTTCGCGCTGGCCTGGGTCGGCGCGGACATCGGCTACGAGCCGAGGCCGGTGGGGGGAGCCCTCTCGCTGCGCTTCGGTCCCGCAGCCGAGCGCTACGCCCAGAGCTGTCTCGGCGGCGAAGGCGCACGCTGCGACAGCGACGTGGTCGGTCTGGAATTGCTCAAGCAGGCCTTCGTGTCATGGCAGCCCATCCGGGCGCTGCGGCTCGATTTCGGGAAGTTCGACACGCCGTTCGGCACCGAGGCGGCAGAGAGCCAAGACAACCTCCTCTACAGCCGCGGGGCAGTGTACTGGCTCGGCGAACCGGCGTTCCATACGGGCCTCCGCGCGACCGGCACGCTCTTTCCATGGCTTACGGCTCGACTGCTGGTCGTCAACGGCTGGAACAACACGATCGACAACAACGCCGGCAAGACCTTCGGCGCTACGCTCGCCGTGGCACCCAAGGGGACGCTGCGAGTGGCGGTGGGGTGGCTCGGCGGCCCCGAGCAGACGGACTTCGCGACCCTCACTTGTGAGGCAGGAAGTGCCTACAACCCAGCCTACGGCGCGTGCTGGCCGGCGGAGGGCGAGCCTGGAGGGGAGACGGACGTCGACCGTGGCGGGGCCAACGACCCCGAGGCTTGGCGACACCTCGTGAACCTCATGGCCACGTGGCAGCCGGTGCCCAGGCTGCAGGCGACGTTCGACGCCGTCTATGGGCAGGAGGGGACGCGGGTCGACACCTATCTCGGCAGCGCTGCCCTGCCCGATCAAACCCCGATCAGCGTGCTCGGTGTCGACGAGGAGACACAGCGGTACTTCGGCGGATCCCTCGTGGTTCACTACGCACTGACCCACGCCTGGGCGGTCGCGGGGCGCGGGGAGTATTTCGCCGATCTCGACGGCTTGGCCACGGGCTACGCCGGTCTAGCGCTCGTCACGAGCACGCTCGGTCTCGAGTTCAGCCCCACCCCCGCGCTCCTGCTCCGCCTGGAGGGGCGAGGCGACTTCGTTGTCCGTGCCGATGGAGACGACGAAATTTACCGTGTCGGGGTGCGCTCCGAGAACGAGAACCAACTTACCACCACGCTCGGGGTGGTGGTAAGGACGTTCTAGTCTACTCATCCAGCGGCGAGGAGGGGGAGGCCGCGGGTCGCGGCCGATGCAGGAGAGGGCTCGCCTCCCCCGCCACCAGGAAACCCAGCGCGGGCGCGATCCGGCGCCGTGCTTGGGTTTGGGGGCCTGGCCCGCGCTAGAGCACCGATCGGTTGCCGACAGCGACGGCAGCGCTGGAAACGCGCCTGTCCGAGGCGAGGATACGTGTCCAGCGCTGCCTCTGGAGAAATCTGCTGCCGGTTCGGTGCTCTAGGTTGTTGAATTGACGCAGCAATCCAACTGACTGCCGCTCTAGGCAATCCAGAGGCGGGACGACGGAGCCCGCACGACTCGGTGAGGGAAGCGTCATCGATCACCGATCCTCCAGGAGGACGCGGGCGGCAACGACATCCGGATGACCAGGGAGTTCACGGGACAGTACGTCCGTTACACCGGGGGCCCGCAGGTCGGCAACCTCGGCAAGAGCTCGCACCGCGAGGGCCCGCACCGCGAGCGGCAGCTCGGCTGGGGGCAGTTCGCGTCTTGCCGCGAGCACGGTCGCCGCACGAACCCCCTCTTCGGACATTGTGACGAGGATGTCCAACCAAACAAAAAGATCTGGTGCCAGCCTGGCTCTCGCGTTGGTCAAGGTGGCTCGTGCAGCCGCGCCATCTCCCGTTTCGACCAGCGCTCGGACGAGCTCGACCACCGCCCGCGGTGTCGCGTCCCCAGCCGCGAGCGCGCCACGGGCGTGCTCGACCGCCGCCGCCGGCTTGCCCGTGATTCGGGCGAGCCGGGCCAGCCGAACACCGTGCGGAGCCCGCGCCCCGGCGCGTAGATCCCACGACCGCACCAGCGTGCGCGCGACGTCGATCCTTCCGGCGTCGAGGGCGCAATCGACGCTGACGAGGTCACCCCAAAAATCGCGCAGCCGGCCGAGGTCGTGCAACACCTCTGGCTCTGGCGGCGCGGCGCCAGCGAGCGCCGCGGGCATGATCCGGAGCGCGGCGGCGTTGGAGTCGCGAGCTGCCTCGTCCGGCAGCGCAGCGAGCGCCACCCCCAGGCCGTCCGCGTCGAGGTGCTCGTAGGCATCGACGGCCAGTGCCAGCGCGACCTCTCGCCTGGGCCCTCCTGCGCCGAGCGCGCGCGTCGCATCGGCGAAGCGCCCGTTCAGCATCGCGATGCGGGCAGCCAGGGCGGGCAACCCCTCGTACTCTGGCGCCAGCGCGAGCACGCGGGTTGCCGCGCGGCGAGCGAGCGGCTCGCTCCCCGCCTGTACGGCGACCATCCCGAGCGCGGTCAGCTCTGCCGGCGCAGCGGCCACGGACAGACCGTTGGCGACCTGCTCCGCGGCCGTCGTGCGTTCGCCGCGATCCACGGCGAGAACGGCGTCGACATAGTTCTCTACGAACTTCAGCGGTCGGGGCAACCGCGCCCGCTCTTCGTCGCTCAAGCGAGGCCATGGGGGTGCTCCCCGCTGGTCCGCGTCCAGGGCCCAAACGAGACGCGCGAAGGTGCGCGTGATCGGACCGTCACCGAGGTCTGCCGCGAGCCGCGCGAGCACCCGGCGAGAAGGGTCCACTCCGCGCTCCAGCAGCGAGAGCCGCGCGAAGAACACTCGAGCCGGCACCGAGCCGGGATGAAGCTCGGTCGCGCGAAGGTAGCGCTCCCGAGCCCGAACGTCCCCGACCCGTTCGAGCGCCACGCCCGATACCAGCGCGTACAGGACATCGTCCCCGGCCATCGCGTCGTGTTGTCGAACCAGCTCCGCGGCCCCTTCGACGTCGTCAGCGGCGAGTCTGGCGGCAATGCGACCGGCGGCGATCCGGGGGCCCGAGACACCCGCCGCCTCCGCCCGGCCGACAGCATCGGACAACCCGGGTGGAGCCATGCCCTCCCACAGGGCACCGATCGCCCGATCCTCGAGAAGCGCGGCGACCACCTCGGACCCGGAACCATCCAGCTCGAAGAGGCGCCCCAGCCGCAGCGTTCGTTCGTCAACCGAACCGGCGCGCCCGGCCGCCAGGTCACGCCGGAACTCGGCCGCCTCCTTCTTGGCACGCGCCACACGGCGGGCCTCCACGCGCTCCGCGAACAGGTGCGCACCCAGCAGGACGACGGCGCTCGCGAGGGCGGCGCCGAGCAACACGCGCGCTGCCGGGTTCGGCGCCGATCGGGCGGGCGCGGGCTCCCAGCGCCCGGTCGAGGCGACCCGCTGGGGCGCCACCCCGCACGCCATGAGCGCAGCCATCACGCGATCGAGGCTCGGAGAAGCCGAGACCGGTTGGGTACCGGCGACGGTGAACGGTTCCGACGCGTCCGCAGCCGACGGTCCCTTCGCCGGTGCTGCCAGCGATGGGGCATCGAGAGACGGGGCCGCGCGTACGGTCGTCGCGTCTTCCCACTCCAGACCGCGCGCGTGCAACTCCGCCTGCACCGCGGCGGCTCCGTCGCTTGCCTGCAACGCGCATAGGCCCGCCGATGCATCCAGCCACTCGCAAACCGCGGCGTTGGTGCATCCGAGCTCGATTGCGCGGTGAAAAGCCTGCTGGGCGCGCCTGGCGTCACCGCGAACCAGAAGGACGTGGCCCAGCTCCTCGAACGGTCGGGGGTCACGACCATCGGCTTTCCCCGAGAGCGCGAGCGCCGTCTGGGCTTCGGCGAGCCACCCGAGGCGCGCGTACATCCGTCCCAAAGCGAGCATGACGGCAGCGTCGGCGGCGTGTTCAGCCTGGGCGTGCGCCCCCACCTCTCGGGCCAGCGCCTCCCCACCGAGACCGCCGAGCGCCTCGCAGAGGGCGATCGTGGGCTTGGCCTCGGGCAGGGCACGCCACTGGGCGACGAGATCGTCGAGCGCCGGCACTGCGGCATAGCATACTCCGATCGCGCGTCGCCGCGTGAGCCGCTGGGCCCGCCGCTCCGGCGTTGGCCGAACGGCCTACGGACGAACCTCCCGACCCAACAATCGCCAGTCATCGCTGGCACACGGGCCCTCGACCGGGCAGAGTTCCCGCCGCCCCCGGGGCGGCTTGCCCCGCCCAGAGCATTCCATGTGCGGAGTCTTCGGCATCTTTGGCCACCCCGAGGCGGCAAACATCACGTACCTCGGCCTGCACGCCCTCCAGCACCGGGGCCAGGAAAGCGCCGGGATCGTCACCGCCGACGGCGAGCAGCTGCTCTTGCACCGTGGCATGGGCCACGTCATCGACGTCTTCACGCCGGACCAGCTCGCGAAGCTCGCCGGCCACGCGTCGATCGGGCATGTCCGCTACTCGACGGCGGGCGGATCCTTCGTGAAGAACGCCCAGCCGATCGCGGTGGACTACGCGCGAGGGTCGATGGCCTTCGCGCACAACGGGAACCTCACCAACGCCGAGGCCCTGCGCGAACGCCTCGAGGCCCGCGGCTCGATCTTCCAGACCGGGACCGATACGGAGGTGATCGTCCACCTCGTCGCGATCAGCACCCAGCGTGCGGTGGAGGATCGCGTGGCCGACGCGCTCGGATACGTCAAGGGCGCCTACTCCCTGGTCTGCCTGACGGACAAAGTCCTGATCGCCGTCCGCGATCCCCATGCCATTCGGCCCCTGTGCCTCGGCCGAATGCTGGATGCCAGCCACGCCCACGTCGTCTCGAGTGAGCCGGGGAGCTTCGACCTCATCGGAGCCGAGTTCGTCCGCGACCTTGAACCGGGCGAGATGCTGATCATCGACGAGCGCGGTATGCGGGCGATCCACCCCTTCCCCCACGTACCGCGCTCGAGCTGCATCTTCGAGTACGTCTACTTCGCGAGGCCGGACTCACACATCGATGGAATCAGCGTCTACCTCGCGCGTAAGAATGTCGGCCGCGCGCTGGCAAAGGAACACGGGATCGCCGCCGACGTGGTCATTCCCGTGCCAGACTCCGGGGTTGCCGCCACGATCGGCTACGCCGAAGCCGCCGGGATCCCGTTCGAGATGGGGCTGGTGCGGAGCCATTACGTGGGCCGCACCTTCATCGAACCGCAGCAGACCATCCGCCATTTTGGCGTCAAGCTGAAGTTGAACCCCGTGAACGCGGTGCTCCGCGGCCGGCGCGTGGTCATCGTGGACGACAGCATCGTGCGTGGCACCACCAGCCGGAAGATCGTGAAGATGGTGCGCGATGCTGGTGCCAAAGAAGTCCACCTGCGCATCGCGAGCCCACCCACGGCCTGGCCTTGCTACTACGGAATCGATACGCCCACCCGCCGCGAACTCATCGCTTCGAGCCATACGACGGACGAGATCAATCAGTACATCACCAGTGATTCCGTCGGTTATCTCTCGCTTTCCTCCCTCATCAACGCGGTCATCGAGACCCAGAACACCCACGCGAACAGGGCGAGCGGCGGGGGCTCGGCCGCTCGGGACCCGCTCGACACCGGATCCTTCTGCCACGCCTGCTGGAGCGGGGAATACCCCGTCGCGTTCTCCCACCCTCCGCGACAACGGCAGATGCGCCTCCTAGACACGTGACCACCCAGCGCACGCCTGAAGCGGAGAGCGGCTCAGAAACCTTCGACGCACGCCAGTCGGGTGAAGTAGACCTGCCACGGTCCGGAGCGTTGGTCCCGAAACAGGATCCCGACATCCCCGGTGCTGCCGATCGCCGCAGTGGGCGACGCGGTGTCGGCGCGATCATTGGTGACGCGGAATTCGGCGCCGATGTCGCGGAGGTTGGTGTCGAGCAGCTTCGCGTAGAGATCGTAGCCATCACCTCGATCGGCCGACCAGATCAGCAGGAGCCGGTTCCCCAGCGGGACCCAAGTCTTGCTCGCTGCTCGCTGCGCCGTCGAGGAGAGCTGCCTGGGGGGCACCACGATCCGCCCCACCGCGTCCACCGCCGTCCCATAGATGGCCGGCCCAAACGAGTCGAGGTGCGTGTTCCAAGCGACGAAGAAGCGGCCTTCCGCCTCCGCGATCGCGGGCTCGACGGCGCCGCCGCTCGCCAGCTCCACCACGGTGCCAACCGTCGCGAGATCGGTGCTCACGGTGCGAAACCCCACCCACTGTGACCCGACGGGGCCGGCCTTGAACACCATGCCCAGCGTGCTTCGCGACTGCGCAAGGCGCGGCGATTCCGCTTCGAGATCGAGGTCGGTGAGGGGGATTTCCTCCGAGGCGGGGATCCCGTCGAAGGAAACGAGGCGCCCGAAGAGGCGAGAATCGACGTCGCGCTCGTCGTCCCAGACAACGACGAAGTGTTCCCCATTCCAGAGCATGTCCGGGTGAAGAGAGAACGCTTCCGCCGCCGACACCCGCACGTCGGGACCGAGCTTCTGCCCGTGCGCATCGATCCGATTGAAGTAGATCTCGTAGTCGCTGTCCCGGCGGTCTTCCCACACCGTGCCGAACAAAGATCCGTTCCACTGGAGCGATCCGCTGTAGGCATCGCTGTCGGCCTCGGCGACCGCAATGGGGGGCAACGCCTCCGAGCCGGACGCGGTGAGCCCGCGAAACCGGCTGGTCCAGCCCGCCCGCTGCTCATGGAACGTAACGCCGAAGAGCGCGCCATCGTGAGCGATGCCGCCCGGCATGGACACCAGCGCGTCGGGCGCCGACACCCGGATCGGCTCCGCCGCCTCGGGTATCCACTGGGCGAGGTCGTCGATCACGCCGTTGCAGTCGTTGTCGCGACCGTCGCAGCGTTCGACACCACCAGGCAACGCCCGCGGGCTCGTGTCGTCACAGTCGTCCCCGCATGCATTCGGCTCCCCCGGCGCGAACCCCGGCAACGGACCAAAATGGCCGTCGCCGTCTAGATCGTAGGTCCGCGGCGCGAACACACAGGCACCCGTGTCGGGGTCGCACCAGTCCGAGGTGCAGGGGTCATGATCGTCGCAGGCGGTTTCTTCGAGGACCACGCACGAACCCCCGACGCAGCCGAGCACGAGGCAAGGGTCGCTGCTCACACAGTCCGCCGCCGCGGCACACGACACCGCCATTGCCCCGGCGTCGCCCAGATCGCCATCGCGAAGCCCGGAGCGCGCACC
The DNA here is from genome assembly GCA_016933275.1 of Polyangiaceae bacterium. Lineage (GTDB taxonomy): Bacteria > Myxococcota_A > Polyangia > Polyangiales > Polyangiaceae > JAFGBI01. The sequence goes on from JAFGBI010000299.1 coordinate 26,199, forward strand.
GCAAGCAACGAGCAGGCCCCCCCAGCACGCCGACCCCAGCCCACGGCGGGACAGCCGAGCCCAATGGCCCGGTTGGCCTCTCCTCAGTAGCATCCACCAATCCCGGGTTGAACGTCGATCGGCTCGCAGAATCGCCCCGGCTCACAGGTATTGGCGCCGAGGGTGTTGCAGAGCTCGACGCACTGCGTGCCCGCGCCGGTCAAGACGCAGAGGTAGCCCGCCGAACAGGTCCCGTATTCGCAGGGATCGCCTTGGAGCCCGCCACCGTACGGAAGGCAGGTCGTGCCATAGCGCTCTCGTGCACAGGGGTCGTCCCCGGGCGGGTACTCGACGAAGGGCGCGCAGGCCGTCCCCATGGGACAGGTGTCGATCGCCGCGAATGGATCACATTGCTGTGCCACGGGTGGCGCCGGGGTTTCGGGACACTCGGGCGCGACGTAGTCGGACCGGACATCCTCCGGGTAGACCACCACGTCGCCGCCGACGTCCAGGCCGGCGTCGCGCCGTCCGCCGGCGCCGCCGAGCGGAAGGCCCGGGGTCCCGCCGCTCCATGGCGCGCCTTCACCCTCGGGATCCACGGAGGTGGCCCCGCCGCACCCCGCGACCAGCAGGAGGAGGGCGCCTACCCAATCCGAAAACCCCTGCATCACGTGCTGCAGCATACCCGGGAAGAACGGGGGTGCCAGCGTCCTCGACACACGACTGGCCCACGCGGACGAGCCCCGGTGGTATACGCGGGCCGTGCGCCGCTCCGAAGCCTACGTCCTCCTCGTGGCCGTCCTCGGGGGCTCGGTCCCTTCCTGTACGCGGCCGGAAGAACCGTCGCGCGCCGCCACCCCGAGCATGAGCCGCCCCGCGGCCAACCTGCCCGGACCGGTTTCGCCTCGGCAAGACGCCGTTGCCGAGGCCGGCCAGGCCGAGGACGCTCCCAGCCAGCCACCTCCGGGGCGCGGCGAGGCCCGGTCGTCCACCGCTCCCGTCGCCGCACCTTGTCAGGCCCCCTGGCCCGAAGTGCCGCCGCCTGCGGCCAAACCTGCGCCAACCTGTCCGCCAGACCCACTGGCGTCGCCACCCACCCTGCCGCGCGGGCGCGTGGTGTTCCTCGATGCCCTCGGGACGCCCGCGGTGAGCGTGGAGCTGGCGCGAACCGGAGAGCACCGGCAGCGGGGCCTCATGTACCGCACCCGGCTGGGCCACGATGAAGGGATGCTCTTCAGCTGGCAGGATGCGCGCCCGCGGAGCTTCTGGATGCGGAACACCTGCGTACCGCTCGACATGCTGTTCATCGGCTCCGACGGGACGATCGCAGGGATCGTCGAGCAGGTACCGACTCTCAACGACGAACCTCGAGGCGTGCCCTGTCCGGCGCAACACGTGCTCGAGTTGAACGCCGGCTACTCCCGGGCCGCCGGCATCCACCCGGGTCAGAGGATTCAGATCGAAGAGTGACGATGATGAAGGCTATTCCTGTCATGCTCCTCGCGATCGCGGCCGCGAGCTCGCTCGACGGCTGTCGCTCAGCACCGCCCGAACCCGAACAGAAGGCCGTGGAAGGCGGCGAGGCCGCGGAGGGCGCCGCGGCGGAGATAGGACCCCTCGCCTCCGCCATTCCCACCGGGGATCCGGCGGGGGGCACGTTCTCGCTGGCGGATGCCACGGCGGGATTATCAGGCAGCGGCCAGCTCCTCGCCACCATCGAAACGGACCTTGGTACCCTCGACTGCCAGCTCTACGAGGACAAGGCGCCGATCACCGTCGCCAATTTCGTCGGACTGGCCCGGGGGCTCCGACCCTTCCGTGGCGCCGGGGGCGAGTGGCGCCGGGAACCAGCCTACAACGGCACGGTGTTCCACCGTGTCATCAAGGGGTTCATGATCCAGGGCGGGGATTGGCAGAAGACGGGCAGGGGTGACCCGGGCTACGTGATCCCCGACGAGGTCTGGGCCGGTGCACGCCACGATCGGCGCGGGCTCATCTGCATGGCCAACAAGGGTCCGAACACCAATGGCATGCAATTCTTCATCACCGATGGGCCGGCCTCGCACCTCGACCGCGGATACACGATCTTCGGGGCGTGCGGCCCGGACTCCGTCATCGAGGCGCTCGCCAACGTACCCGTGCACGGTGACAAGCCCGAGACCCCCCCCGTCATCCGACGCGTCTCGATCAGCCGGCGGGCAGAGAACTGACCCGAGTTCGAGGTTCTCCCCACGGTCATGAGCGCCGAGTCCCACGGCGTGCCGAGAGCACCGATCAGGTGGATGGCTGCCCCGAGGCCCCAACGCCGACGAACGACGGGGCTGGGGGGCGCAGCGGAATTGGTGTAAGAAGGCGCTGTTTGCCTCCGTTGGGATGTCGACGGTGGCATGCGCGAGGGATCCGATGAACAAGATCACGATGTGGTGGGTGACCGTTGCCTTCCTCTGCTTGGGGTTCAGTGGGGGCTGCGGAGCAGTCGCGACCAAGGAGGTGGCGCCCGGAGCTCCGATGGAGGCCAGCGCCGCCAGGGCCCCGGCCGCCGAGGCCTCCCTCGATGACCTCGCGATGATGACCATGGACGCGGCCCCCACCCCGTCCCTCGCCAAGAATGAAGCGGAGGGACCGGAACCACTGGAGGCGACCCTCTCCAACTCGGGAGACGCCCGACTGGCGCAGGCAGTCCCGGCCGGGGCACCGAAGCAGCCGGCGGCGACGACCGAGCCGGCGGATGATCCGTCCGAGCCACCGAAACCGGCCCCCACGGCCAGCGATGCCGTGGCCGGACCCCTGCTCATCTATACCGCGAACCTCAACCTCGGCGTCTTCGAGACGACCAAGTCCATCGACGCCGTCGAGACCGCCGCGCGCGAGGCCGGTGGGTACCTCGTCATCCGCGATGAAGCGACCATCACGGTCCGGGTCCCGTCCGCCCGCTTCGACGAGGTCCTCAAGAAGGCGATGGCCCTCGGGGACGTCCTTGCCCGCAACGTCGAGGTCCGCGACGTCACCGACGAGTACTACGATCTACAGACCCGCCTCCGCAACCAAGAGGCCGTGCTCGAGCGGCTCAAGGAGCTGCTCGAGCGCGCCGACACGGTCGAAGACGCACTCAAGGTGGAGGCGCAGCTCGGGCGAGTGGCCGCCGAGGTCGAGCAGATCAAGGGGCGGCTCAAGCTGCTCCGTGAGCTCGTCACCTTCAGCACGATCATCGTCAGGTTCCAGCCTACCGCCGTGGAAGATGTCGGCGGAAAGGTCACCCTCCCCTTCCCCTGGCTCGGCACGCTCGGGCTGGGCAGTCTACTCCGTCTGTAGTGCTCCTCAGCCTGTGAGGTCAGCGATGAAGCTCGTCCGCATCAGCATCTTGCCCGTCCTGCTCACGCTCGCCTCGGCCTGCGGGCGCCCCTTCGCCCCCGCGACGCCATCCGGCTTCGTCGAGCTCGACGAGCCTCGCTCCAGCACCTACGACTACCGCGCCACCACGGCGGACGGAGTCGTAGTGTCGATCCGAGTCGTCAAACACCGACCCCGGGGGGAGCTCGTGTTCTGGGAGCGCGCGATCGAGAACCAGCTCCGCGATCAGGGCGGCTATTCCCTACTCGACAAGCGCGACGTCCAGAACCAGAACGGCACGGCGGGTCGCCAGCTGCGGTTCGGGCACGACGAGGCAGGCGATCCGCACCTTTACTACGTCACGATCTTCGCCACCAAGAAGAAGCTCTTCATCGTGGAGGCCGGCGGCACCAAGGAGCAGGTCGAGGCCTCCACCGCGGCCATCGAGGAAGCTATCCGGCACTTCAGGATCAAACGCTGCTGGAAGCTCGGCTGCTAGCGCAGCGGTCGGTTCGATGGCAGCGCTGGGGCACCGATCAGGTCGCCGACAGCAACGGCGCAGCGGAAGCCGTCAACCTGACCGCGGCTCCGCGGCCGAGCTCCCCGCGCGCGGGCCGTGCAACGGATCAGTCCGGCTGAAACAGCACCGTCTGCGTGCGTTCGAGGAAATAGAAATGGTCCCATGCAGGCCGATCGAACGAGATCGCGCCGAAGCCGTTGACGAGCACCCCAATGGCCGCAGCGATCCAGAACCCGCGCGCCTCCCAGACCCGCCCAACCGCGAGGAGCGCGAACAGGAACACGGAGTAGTCGTTGGAGAACCGATAGCCAAACTGCACCCAACCGGTGTTCTGATATAAGAGCGAGGGGAGCGCGACCGCGGCCACGGTGAGCCAGAGGGCGCGCCAGAGATCGCCCGTGTCTCGGGGCCGAGCGAGCCACAGCAAGAATGGGGAGGTGACCCAGAGGGCCAGACCGTGCCCGTTGATCTGGAAGGGAGCCCCGCTCCCCGGCGCCGGCGCCCACGGCAGACTCGTGAGGAGGACAGCGAGGTTCCTCGCGAGGTAGTGGTAGTGAAAGAGCCCCCACCGCTGGATCCGTCCCTGCCAGGCGATGGTGAGGTAGTGATATCCGTAGTCGAATGGATCGGCGAATCGGACCGCGTTGTAGGCGAAGGCCAACGTCCATGCGCAACCGAGCGGGACGAAGCACGCCGCGAGAAGACGGAGCGCGCGCCCGCGATGCGGGCCCTGCCAGAAGGCGGTGAGCCGGCCGGCGAGGTTCCCGGATCCGGGGTCGGGCCCGGTGACCCGCCACACCTCCGCCACGAAGAGCGGGAACGCGAACACCAGCGGCGGGCGGGTCAGGAAGCCCAGGCCCAAGGCGACACCCGCCAGCCACGGGTGCGCCGCATCCACGGACCACAGCAGATAGAGCGCCCCGAGCGCGACCGCAACGACGTGTGCCGCATACCAGACCGTCCCCTGCTCCGCGGTGAAGAAGTACACTGTCCCGAAGGCGAACAGCAGCGCCAGACCGACGTTCACCTTGACGTCGCTCGTACTTCGACCGCTCCGCCGGAGCCGTTCGAGAGCCAGGAAGAGGAATGCCGGACCGAGTCCGGCAAGCCACACGAAGAACTGCCCATCCGGAACCCGTGATGCGCCACCGGCAGCGGCCACCAGCGGCACCAGGAGCAGGGCGGGAAACGGCGGGAACACGACGTACCAGCGGCCGTGATAGAGGGCGAAATCGTTGCCACCCGCGTGAGCCGGCGGGGGACCTCCGAGGTCGAACCGCCCCGACAACCACGCCGCCGCTTGCAGGGCGAAGTGGTTGTATCGGGTCGAATCGAACAGCCGCGCGGGGTCGGCGCAGATGAAGTAGACCGCCGTCGCCACGAGGTAGACGATCGCTGCCAGCGCCCAGCGTCGCGTCGCTTTGTCCGTCCGCCATCCTCCCCCCGCGGGGGCAATGTCGCCTCCGATCACCTCCATCCTGGACAGCACCGTACCACGGCCCGGTTTGTCTCTCGCAGGAGGTGACGTAAGCTCCGCCCTCGTGTCGCCCCAATACACCGTCCGCGTCGCAGACCTGGAAGACGGGCCTCAGACCGTCACCTGGGAGCTTTCAGAGGTCTGGCTCGACCAGGCCCTGGCCGACTCTGGAGCGGAGCCGCGCGGGACGGGGCGCGCCGAATTGACCCTCACCCTGAGCGGAAGAGAGGTGCTGGTGAAGGGCCAGGTCCTCGCCTCCCTGACCATGCCTTGCGTGGTGACACTCGATCCGGTCCCGGTCGAAGTGGCCGCAGACCTCTGCCTGGTCTTGGTGCCAACCACCAACCCGGAAAGAGGCTCCCACGGGGCGCGCCAATCGCGGGGCCGAGAGGGGAGGAGCTCGGCCAGCGGTCGTGAGCGGGAGGGCCGACGGCGGGATGGTTCGACCAGGGCCAATGTCTCGGGTTGGGGCAGCGACCCCACGCTCTCCGACGAGGACGCGAGCCGAGACACGTACGACGGCGAGTTGGCATCGCTCGATGGCTTCATCCGCGAGGCGATCCTCCTCGAACTGCCCATGGCGCCCCGTCGATCCGACTTGCCTTCGCGTGTGGATGAAGCTACTGCTCACCGGCCCGCGGAGTCGGAAGCGGCCAATCGGCCGCCGTTGGATCCGCGCCTGATGCCGCTGGCCGCCATCGCGAGCCGCATGCGAAAAAACAAGGAGTAGACCCGTGGCTGTCCCCAAGCGCCGAAAGTCGAGCAGCCGGCGAGACATGCGGCGTGCGCAACATGACAAGGTCGAGGCGCCGAACATCATCCCTTGCCCGAACTGCTCTGCCCCAATGGTTCCGCACCGGGTGTGCCCGTCCTGCGGCCAGTACAAGGGAAAAGCAGTGCTCACGAAGGCCGGGTCGGGAACGGAGTAGGCCAGGAGGCTCGCGCCCCTGTCCACCCCGTTCCCGAGGAAGCGACCGAGGGGCCGACCTGGTTTGCTCCTGAGCGACGCACATGCTGTCTGACAGCGGAGCGAGGGCTCTGGTGCACTTGGTTCAACCATTTTACGTGACGAGCCGAGAGGCACGTCGTAACGAGACGTCGTGGTTCTAGGCAGTCGGATCGCCGGGACCGGGTCCTACGCGCCCGCCAAGGTGCTGACCAACGCCGAATTGGAGCGCCTGGTCGACACCTCGGACGCGTGGATCTCGGAGCGAACGGGTATCAAGGAGCGACGGATCGCGGCGCCCGAGGAATGCACCAGCGATCTCGCGTTGCGCGCTTCGCGTGCTGCGCTCGAGGCCGCGAGCCTGGACGCCCGCGAACTTGACATGATCGTGATGGGCACGATCACCCCCGACCGCCAGCTGCCCGCCTGCGCGGCGTACCTGCAGCAGAAACTGGGTGTTTCCGGGATCCCAGCCTTCGACATCAGCGCGGCCTGTGCCGGGTTCGTCTACGCGATGTCGATCGGCGACCAATTCATCCGCACGGGCGCCGCCCGCAACGTGCTGGTGGTGGGGGCCGAGCTGCTGAGCCGGGTCACGAACTGGATGGATCGGAACACCTGCGTGCTCTTCGGGGACGGCGCCGGTGCCGTCGTGCTGACCCCAGCCACGGAAGGCTCGGGTCGGGTCCTTTCGAGCAAGCTACACACCGACGCGACCCTGACGGAATCCCTGTGTATCCCGGCCGGGGGGAGCCGCGAACCGCTCACCCACGCGGGGCTCGACGAGCGGCGCAACACCGTTCAGATGGTCGGCAACGACATCTTCCGCATCGCGGTGAAGAACCTCTCGAGCGCGTCCCGGTCGGCGCTCGACGCCGCAGGGCTCACCCCCGAGGACGTGGATTGGCTGGTCCCGCACCAAGCCAACCTCCGCATCATCGCTCAGGTCTCGACCCGGCTCGGGATCCCCCTCGAACGCTTCGTGGTCAACATCGACCGGTACGGCAACACCTCGAGCGCGTCGATCCCGATCGCTCTGGACGAGGCGGTTCGTGACGGTCGGGTAAAGTCGGGCCAGACCGTGCTCATGTGCGCGCTCGGCGCTGGGATTTCGTGGGCTTCCGCCCTGGTTCGCCTCTAGTGACCAACCTTCGCACCAAGCGAAATCGCATACGCGCTTGACGAAAGGGGCACGACTCCGCTAGCGGCACGCGGCACAGGAGTCGCAGACCGTGATCGCTTGGCTGTTTCCAGGGCAAGGCGCCCAGACCGTGGGGATGGGGGAGGAGCTGTTCGAGAGCTCTCGGCCAGCACGGGCGGTCTTCGAGCGGGCCGATGCGGCGCTCGAGTGGTCCGTCTCGAAGCTCTGCTTCGAGGGTCCGCCGGAGGCCCTCCAGCTCACGGCCAACACCCAACCCGCCCTGGTCACCGTCAGCATCGCTGCGCTCGAGGCGTTGAAGGAGGCCTTCCCCGACCTCGACGGGCCCGCCTTCGTCGCCGGTCACTCCCTCGGCGAATACAGCGCCCTGGTCGCGGCGGGTGCCCTCGATTTCGAAGACGCCGTGCGCCTGGTCCACCTTCGGGGACAGGCCATGCAGGAGGCGGTGCCGACCGGGGTCGGGTCGATGGCCGCGATCATGGCCGACGATGCCACGGTCCGCGCGCTCTGCAGCGAGGCCGCGCAAGGCGAGGTGCTGGCACCCGCCAACTACAACGCCCCGGGCCAAACCGTGATCGCTGGCCACGCGGCCGCGGTGGCTCGAGCCACCGAACTGGCCCAGGCGCGGAAGGTGAAGGTGATGGCGCTGAAGGTCAGCGCCCCGTTCCACTGCTCCTTGATGCAGCCGGCAGCGGATCGGATGCGGCTCGCGTTGGCAGGGATATCGATCCGCCCCCCCCGGTGGCCGGTGGTTGCCAACGTCACGGGGGAGCCAACCACCGTACCCGACCAGATCCGAGAGCTCCTGGTCCGTCAGGTCGACGGTTGCGTCCGGTGGGAGCAGTCGGTGCGATGGATGGCCGACCAGGGAGTCACGCAGGCCCTGGAGATCGGGTCCGGACGAGTGCTTTCTGGCCTCGTGAAGCGGATCGACCGGCGGATTTCCGTCCTCAGCGTGGGTGATGTCGAGGCGCTGGAGGAAGCCAAGGCCTTCTTCGGTGGTGATGGATGCGAGTCGGCCGGCCGAAGCGAACCTCGATGAGGCATGAGGCTTCATCTTTCGGGCTTGACCAGACCCGGAGCGTGGTAAACACGGCCCCCACTCCTGCCGTGGCATTGCAGGGCAAATATGTTCGATCTCACCGGTAAGATTGCACTCGTCACGGGAGGCTCGCGCGGCATCGGACGCGGCGTGGCTGTCGCCCTGGCCAGCCGTGGCGCACACGTGGTGGTGAACTACATGAGGAACGAGGCAGCGGCGGCCGAAACCGTCGGCCTCATCACCGCGGCGGGCGGCAAAGGGGAAACCGCCAAGTTCGACGTAGCGAATCCTGCCGCTACCGAGCAGGGCGTGTCCGCCGCCGCCAAGCAGCACGGTCGGCTCGACATCCTCGTCGCCTGCGCGGGGATCTCGATCGACTCGTTGCTCCTCCGTCTGAAGGACGAGGACTTCGACCAGACGCTGGCCGTGAACCTGCGCGGTGCCGTCGCCTGCGCGCGCGCCGCCATCCGGCCGATGCTCAAGACGAAGGGCGGTCGAATCGTCTTCGTCTCCAGTGTCGTCGGGGAGATGGGAAACTCGGGCCAGACGGCCTACGCGGCCAGCAAGGCAGCGCTCCTGGGCGTCACCAAGAGCCTGGCGCTCGAGTACGCTTCACGAAACATCACCGTCAACGCGGTGACCCCCGGCTACGTCGACACGGACATGACACGGTCCCTCTCCGACGAGGCCCGGAGCCATCTACTCTCCCAAGTGCCGCTCGCGCGTCCAGCCACGACGGCGGAGGTTGGCGCTGCGGTCGTGTATCTTGTATCGGACGAGGCGTCATACGTGACCGGTCACGCGCTCCGCGTGAACGGGGGCATGTACATGTAGCGCGAGGATTCCTGGGCTCGCCCAGTTAACCCAACAGAAGTGGGGCGATCGTCGTGAGAGCCCCCCGGAGGCATCATGGCGGAAGGTCAGAAGATCGAGGCCGAGGTCAAGCGAATCATCAAGGAGCAACTCGACGTAGACGAGAAGGACATCAAGCCCGAGTCGACGTTCATCGACGACCTCGGCGCCGACTCCCTTGGACTCGTAGAGCTCGTGCTGGCGTTCGAGGAGCAGTTCGACATCGAGATCCCGGACGAAGACACCGAGAAGATGCGGACCGTGCAGGACGCGATCGACTACGTCCTGAAGCACAGCAACGGCTGAGTCCCTCGAATCCGGCTCCGACGTGCGTGGGTATCTGCGCGCGTCGGAGGTCAGCGCGCGAATTTCGGCCGCCAGGCCGCCTGCCCTGCAACCTCGCGAGAGAACATGGAGCGTGTCGTCGTCACAGGCATCGGCCTGATCACTCCCCTTGGCAACTCGACCGCAGATACGTGGGAGGCTGCGATCCACGGCAAGAGCGGCGCGGCATTCATCACTCTCTTTGAATGCGGCCCGGACTACCCAACACGGTTTGCCTGCGAGGTGAAGGGCTTCGACCCGGCCCTCTACGTCGAACGCAAGAAGCTGAAGGAGATGGCTCGCTTCATCCCTCTGTCGATGGGGGCGACGAAGATGGCGATCGACCAGGCTAATCTCGACCTCACCGACGAAGAGCGCGAAAGCGTCGGCGTCTACGTCGGCGTCGGGCTCGGTGGGATCGAGTACCTGGAGCGCTGCACGATCACGGTCGATGCCAAGGGTCCGACCAAGGTGACCCCGTACACGATCCCAGCCCTAATTGCGAACATGGCGGCGGGGAGGATCTCCATCGAGTACGGCTTCAAGGGGCCGTCCTTCTGCCACACGAGCGCGTGCTCCTCGAGTGCGCACGCCGTGGGCGAGGCGGCGCGGTTGATCCAGTCTGGACGGGCGGAGGTCATGATCGCGGGCGGTGCCGAGGCAACGGTATCCCCCGTCGGTATCGCGGGTTTCTCGGCCATGTTCGCCCTGAGCCGGCGCAATACCGAACCCGAGCGCGCCAGTCGCCCATGGGACCGTGGACGCGACGGGTTCGTCATCGGCGAGGGAGCAGGCACCATCGTGCTCGAGTCGCTCTCGCACGCACGACGCCGCGGCGCCCGGATCCTGGGCGAGGTCAAGGGATACGCCGCGACGAGCGACGCCTACCACATCACCAAGCCGTCTCCGGACGGCGAGGGCGCCCGGCGTGCAATGCAGCTCGCGCTCCGGGACGCGGCGCTTGACCCCGACTCCATCGACTACATCAACGCGCACGGGACCTCGACGCCGGCCGGAGACGTCGAGGAGTCGAAGGCGATCGGACGGGTGTTCGGGGCCCACGCGCTCGAGCACCGGCTCTGGGTGAGCTCGACCAAGTCGATGATGGGGCACCTCCTGGGCGCGGCTGGGGCGGCGGAAGCGGCAATGTGCCTCAAGACCATCGAAACGGGCATCGTCCCGCCCACCATCAACCTCGAGGACCCGGACTCCGATTGCGTCCTCGACTTCGTCCCCCTGAAGGCGCGTGAGCGGCGTATCCGTCACACCATGTCAAACTCCTTTGGGTTCGGTGGAACGAATGCATCGCTGGTGATCAGCGCATTCGAGGGCTAGGACAGGCTGGCCCGGTAGGCCACGACCGCAGACGAGGATGACGGATGCGTTGCCCCTTCTGCGGCATGATGGAGAGCCGGGTCGTCGACTCGCGACTGGCCGCAGAGGGAACCGTCACCTGGCGGCGTCGTGAGTGCGATGCGTGCCGGCGGCGCTTCACGACGTACGAGCGCGTGGAGCACGCCCTGCCGATGGTGAAGAAGCGGGACGGCAAGCGAGAGCCCTTCGATCGGGGCAAGATCCTGCGGAGCCTCCGTATCGCGTGCAACAAGCGACCCGTTTCCGCGGACGAGCTCGAAGCGCAGGTCGAAGCCCTGGAACGGGAGTTCGCGCTTTCGGGCGAACGGGAAATCGTGTCACAGACGATCGGCGAGCGGGTCATGGACCGCCTCAAGACCCTCGATGAGGTCGCCTACGTTCGCTTCGCCAGCGTCTACCGGTCGTTCCGGGATGTGGGGGACTTCATCGAGGAAATGGGCAAGCTTGTCCGCGAGAAGCCGACGGAGTAGGTTACCGGCGCATGGTTGTGGCAGATCTGGACACCCGGATGATGCAGCACGCGATGGACCTCGCGAGCCGGGGTGATCCCTCGCCGAACCCTCACGTCGGATCGGTGGTGGCCCAAGAAGAGCAGATCGTGGGCGAGGGCTTCCACGAGTCAGCGGGGCTGGACCACGCCGAGATCGTCGCCTTGCGCGCCGCAGGTGAAGCCGCCCGCGGCGCGACCCTCTACGTCACGCTCGAGCCATGCAATCACGAGGGGCGCACCCCTCCCTGCACCGAGGCGATCCTCACCTCCGGGGTGAGCCGTGTCGTGATCGGCTGCCGCGATCCCAATCCGAACGTCGCCGGCGACGGGGCCGAGCGGCTCCGCAGCGCCGGGATCGAGGTCGTCGTCGGTTGCCTCGAGGCGGAGGCGAAATCGCTCATCCGACCTTGGCGCAAGTACATCACCGAACAGACATCCTACCTGGGGCTGAAGCTAGCCCTCTCGCTCGACGGGAGGATCGCCACCCGTACGGGCGCCTCGCGCTGGATCACATGCGCTGACTCTCGGCTCCGCGTCCAGACTCTGCGCACCGCCCACGACGCCGTGATGATCGGGATCAACACGGTCCTGGCCGATGATCCACGGTTGACGGTTCGTGACGTCCCGGGCAGAAGCCCGGTGCGCGTGATCGTGGACAGCAAGCTCCGCGTCCCGACCAACTCGCAGGTGGTGGCCACGGCGCGTGAGGTCCCGACCTGTGTGGTGACAACTCCGGATGCCTCGCGAGCAATCAGCGATTCCCTTGAGGGCGCCGGAGTCTCCGTTATCCGGGTGGCGGCGACCGCCGAGGGACGGTGTGACATGCGGGCGGCGCTCCACGAGCTCGCCGTCCGCGAGGTGGTCAGCGTGCTCTGCGAAGGGGGCGCGGAGCTCGCGGGCAGCCTCCTCGCGACCCGCCTCCCCGACGAGCTCCATGCGTTCGTGGCTCCTCTGCTCCTCGGTCCTCGGGGCCGGGCGGGTGCCGTGGACTGGGCCGGACCCGAGAATCCGAGCGACGCGCCCCGTATCGAACCGGTGCGCTGGGAGCTCTGCGGAAGCGACGCCTATGTCAGCGGCCCGCTCGTCTACCCAAAGAAGTCGGCGACCGCGGCGTGAAGCGCGCCGCGACCTGCGGCGAGGGCGGGATGGCGAGCCCTTCGCGGGGGTTCGTGGCCTCGGGCCACCTTTGATGGGCGGATCGGGCCGGGAGCGGGAGCGGCTGTTGGGATGCGGGAAGCGGGGCTGGCCATCCCGGCTCACCCAGCATGCCGCCGACCGAGGCTGCCTTACGCCCCCGTGGACTTGACGGGCCGAAGCGGAACTGATACTGAACAAAACTTCAGTATGAAGACCAGCGAACGGATTCCGGAATCCTTCGAATCGGCTGGGGAACCGGCCATCGTGGGACAGGTGCTGAGACTCTTTCACGAACGGCTCGCGGAGGTCGTATTCCCGGGCGTGAGCGCCACCGCGCTGATGGAACGAACCGCGACGCTCGCGGAGCGACAGGCGGCAATGGCTGCGGCGAGGGCGGAGCTCCGGGCGGCGGAGTGTGCGCTCGCGGCGGAGCGACGGGCCTTGGTGGAGCTCGCCGAGCGGGCGGTGGCCTACGCCAAGGTCTACGCGGTGGGCGATCCAGAGCTCGAGACCGCGCTCGAAGCACTCGGCTTGCAGAGGCCGAACCGTGCCAAGCAGAAGCCCGAGCAGAAGAGCCGGCCCAGGCAGGGCCGACGAAGCGCTTCGCCCGCGCAAACGTCACTCCCCGCGCCCGCACCGGGGTCGATGCTGAGCGCGACGGCTCCGGTCGGGGTAGCCGTTACGGCCGACCGCTCGCATTGATCGAGCAGTGATCCTGAGCCGGCGGAGCCGGACCCAAGACGGGCGGTCAGCCAGAGGAGCGGGCGAAGGTCGAGGCGGCCCTGGGCCGCGCGAAGGCGGAGCGGCGGGTCGTTCGACAGGCACAAGCCGTGCTCACGATGGCGGATGGAGTACCGGGAACGGACATCGCGCGGCTGCTGGCTGTGCACCCCCACACGATCGAGGAGTGGCGCGGCTCCCTCGCCTGAAGGCGAGGGCTTCACGAGCGCGACGCCGACCAAGGCCGGCACCATCATCGCTCTCGTCAGGGCAACGTCGCGACAAGACCCGAGAGGCCGCCGCCTTCAGACGGCGGTAGTTCACACCAGACAAGAACAGAAGCTCCCGTTTTCAAACGGGAGAGCTCCGCATTCCGGCCTGCAGCCTCCCAAAGGCTCCGCCTGAAGGCGGGGGCTTCCTCCCTGCCCGAACGGGAGGGTGAGGGGTGTGCAGAGGCGGACGTTCAGGTTCGGGTTCACGAGCCCGAGCTCGAACCGACCCTTCGAAGACACTCCCCTGGGTCTGAGAATCCGCGCGTCACGCGCGGATTTTCGGCAGCGCGGTAGAGCAGCGCCGGAGGCGCCCGCCGCTCATCAAGCGGCGAGGAGGGGGAGGCCGCGGATCGCGGCCGATGCGGCGGAGGGCTCGCCTCCCCCACCACAAAGAAACCTGGCGCGGGCACGATCCGAACCTCGACCGAGCCCAGTGCTGATCAATCGTTCGTGGCGGGCGGGGTGCCGTGGCGCCCGCGCCGACGCGAACGTCGCCTCGCTCGTGGCTCCGCCGTGGCCGCCCGCGGCATCCCAAGGATCTCCGCGACGAACCGCGCGGGTTCGCCTGGACAACCGAGCCAGGCCGAAAGCTGCCCGCTCGGATCCGGGCCCGTGCCCGCGGTGAACGCCGCGATCGCGGCGCCCACGCGCTCGGCAACATCGACACGCACGGCACGCGGCCCAAAGAGCGGGTATCCGATCGCCAGGTAGATCTCCACGTCCACACCGGGAGTCCGCGGCATGGACACGGCTCCCCTGGGCGCGGATGGCACGCGACGGGTGCCGTCGGAGTGAGCGGACACCAACGCAACCCGTTGTGTGATCGCCCTCGGACGGAGCAGCGGGCGGGCGAAGACGTGGTACGTACCGAGCACCACGCCGCGCGCCTGAAGGACCTTGCGATCCGCAGCCGTGAGGTGGCCGAGCTCACGCGCCGCGCTCTTCACGGGCACGGTGCCGAGTCCCTGCTCGAGCTGGTAGAGCAGGCCCCGCGCCGCGCCACCGAGCTCGAGCCCCGGCGCCAGGCGCAACGGGCCGCAGAGCTCGGCGACGAGATCTCGCGACCAGGCGACCAGACGCCGCTGGAGTCGCGAGCGTGCGCCCGCGCCGATCTCGTCCGGGAGCAACAGCCGTACCTCTGGCCGCAAGCGGTCGGGGCCCCGCGTCAGCTCCCCGAGGAGCCTTCCGTCCGCGCTGATCCGTCCCTCGGCGTCGACCACGAAGCGCTCGTGGGATGCCTCCACGAGCTCGTGGACCCATGCATCGTCGTCGTCGGCCGCCGCGGGGAGCGCCGCCTTGAGATCGAGCTTCATGGTAAGAAGCTTCGCGAAGGGGTGTCCGGGAACCACGGCGGCCGGCTCGGAAGCCGGCGGACGGCGGGGTCGCTTGCGCGCGCGGGGGGCCGTCGACCGCCCTGCCTCGACGAAGCGCTCGACGAGCCGATGGTGAAGGGCGTCGCTCAGCCGTCCCTCTATCGCCTCGGTGCGCCCTCCCCAACCGACACGCGGATCGACCCAACCCGGATGGTGACCGATGTACGTGAAGGTCCGAACGAGCTCGATCCGCAGCATCAGGGTATCGAGATCACCACGGGTGTCGTCGAGTCGAGAGACGTTCTCTTCGAGCCACTCGGGATCGACCGTGCCCCGCGCGACCAGGTCGCCGAAGATCCGCGCAGCGAGGTGGGCGTGGTGCTCGACGAGGGAATGACCGTAGTCGGGGATCTGGCAGGCCTCCCAGAGGAGCGACACCGTATCGCTCGAGGTCGCACGAGCCCGGATCGTGGGCTCCCGGACGAGGTGGCGGAGGACCTCGAGATCCGTCGCGCGCTCGACCGGGCGAAGCTCGGGCCGGCGCGGCCGCGCCTGGAGCGAGTCGACGAGGGCATCCACGCTGGCCATGTCGAGCTCCACGTTGCGGTAGTAGGCAGCGCGGAGGGGCGCGAAGCGGTGCTCCTCGATCGCAACGACCACCGGCTCCGGGAGCGGTGGGAGCGGCGACACCGTACCGAAGGTCCCGTCGGAGAGGAAACGCCCGGCGCGGCCTGCGATCTGCGCGAGCTCGGCCGGCTCGAGGGGTCGGGTTTCGCGACCATCGAACTTGGTGGTCCCGGCAAACGCGACGTGCTCGAGCTCGAGGTTGAGCCCCATCCCGATGGCGTCGGTTGCCACGAGATAGTCCACCTCGCCCGCCTGGTACATCGCCACCTGCGCGTTGCGGGTCCGCGGGGACATGGCGCCGAGCACCACCGCCGCGCCGCCCCGTGCGTCACGCAGCCGTCCTGCGAGCTCATAGACCTGAGGCGTGGAGAAGGCGACCACGGCGCTCCGCGGGAGCAACGTCCTGAGCGGGCGGGCGCCCGCCCCCGCGAGGCGCGACAGGCGCGGGTGGCTCGCGATGCGCGCGGTCGGCAGCAGGCGCTCGACGAGCGGGCGAGCCGTCCCGGAGCCGAGGAACCAGGTTTCGCGCGCACCCCGTGCACCCAGGAGCCGAGCGGTGAAGACGTGGCCACGTTGGGGGTGACCCACCAGCTGGATCTCGTCAACCGCGACGAAATCCACGGCTCGCTCGACGGGCATCGCCTCGACCGTAGCCACGAAGTACCGCGGGTCCGCTGGCACGCGTTTCTCCTCGCCGGTCACCAGCGCCACGGCGCGCTCCCCGACGCGCGCGGTGATCCGATCGTAGATCTCGCGCGCGAGGAGGCGGAGAGGGAGCCCGATCATCCCCGTCGGGTACTCGAGCAGACGCTCGACCGCGCGGTGGGTCTTGCCCGTGTTGGTCGGCCCGAGCAGGGCGGTGATGGGGGCGTAGGGGACGTTCGCGTCCATCACTGGCCTCGACGCAGCCGGAGGCTCCTCGTCGCCGGCGGTGTCGGGGAACATAGCAGCGGTGCCGGCGCGATGCCGGAGCCCCCGTCGGCCGGTCCCCTCGCCGAGCCGTTCGACGCACTCCGGCCTCGCGCTCGGGGGGAGCGAGCGCCGTACCGGGCAGCTGCTCCCCCCGAGCATCCAGCGAATCGGCCGCGGCAGCGGCCGCACCGGTCGCGAAGACGAAATACGGTGGGCAACGAACAAAAGCTCGCGTATGGCCGTGGCGATGCTGCCCCATGCCCCCCACCCGTTCGGGCTTGCCACCCGGCGCGGACTCGCTCGCAAGGCGCGGTGGGTCCTCTTGGTCGGGATCCTCGCGGCACCCGCCGGCTGCCGATCGCGCGACGACGAAACGCCCGCCGATGCGGGGGTCGTCAGGCGCGCGACGCCCCCGGGATTCCGACCGGTGACCGCGGATGGTTGGTCGCTCGCGATCCCGGAGTCGTACACGATCCGCGCGTCGCACGAGGGCACGGAGGACATGACCTGGCTCGTCTACGCCGGAGACCTCGCGGCTCCTGGCTCGCCCTCGGTGCTCTTCGCCCGCTACGCCAAGCCCGTCACCTTCCCGAGCCGCGTCTTCGGGCTGACAGTCATGAACCAGCTGGAGCGCGAGCCGTCAAAGCGACTCCTATCCCAGCGCCAGTACGAGGTGGGCGGGCTCACGGTCACGGATCTCGAGGTCGAGGTGGCGGAGAAGGAGCGCCCACGACACCAATGGCGGCGCCTCTTCGTCCATGACGCGGTCGCGTACCTCCTCACCGTCTCCATCGGCAAGGACGAGGCGGGTCGAATGCGGCCAACCGCCGATCAGATCGTGGGATCGCTCGGACGAGACGCTAGATGAACGCCGGAAGACCAACCGCCGCACCGGCATCGCGCGGCGTCACCACCGATGTCACCAGGTCGAGCAACCTCACGAACCCTGTCCCATGCTGGACGGCACCAGCGGCTCTTCGATGGCCTGAGCCAGTGCCGCCGCGAGCTCCTCCATCCGACAGGGTTTGCTCAAGACCGGCACCTCACGGTCCGCGATGATCCTCGCCGCGGCTTCTCCCCGGGCACGGCCCGTGCAGAAGACCACCTTGACGTAGGGATTGAGCTCCCTCAGCCGGGAAAAACACTCGGCGCCGTCCATGGTGGGCATGGAGAGATCCAGCAGCACGACGTCGATACCATTGGGATCGGCCTGGTAGGCCTCTATCGCCGCGTACCCGCTCTCCGCCACCATGACGCTGTAGCCGAGGTCATGGAGCAGGTGCCGGAAGGCAGTTCGCACGAGGGACTCGTCATCGACCACCAGCACCGTGCGACCGGCAGCGCTGGTACCGATTGGGCCCGGATGCTGGCTCCGCCGCCGCAACCCTACGGAACGACTGGGCAGCAAGATCCGAATGGTGGTTCCGCGTTCGACCTCGCTCGTCACCCGGAGCGCGCCCCCGAGCTCCTCGACCACGCCGCAGACCATGGACAGCCCGAGCCCGGTACCCTTGCCCACCTCCTTGGTCGTGAAGAACGGCTCGCACGCGCGCCGCTGGGTTGCGTCATCCATACCGCAACCGTCGTCAGAGACCTGGATGCTCACGTAGGACCCGGCCAGTAGCTCCGGGAAGCCGGCGAGAGTCTCGCCCTCCCGGCGCACGTTCCTGGTCGCGATCGTGATGGTCCCGTACTCGGCGATCGCGTCCACCGAGTTCAGACAGATATTCATCAACATCTGCGTCAGTTGATCGGGGTCGCAATCGACAAAGGCAAGCTCCTGCTCCAAAGACGATTGGATGTTGATGCGTTTGGGGGTCGTGCGGTTCAGCACGGCGAGCAGGCGCTCGACGACGTCGTTGACACAGCATGACTCGATCCGGCGCGCGCTTCTGTGCGCGTAGTCGAGGAGATTCTGGGTGAGCTTGCTCCCCCTCGCCACCGCCGCCATGATGTCGCGAACGTCCTGCAAGTGTGGATGCTCGTCCGACAGCGAGCCTTCGAGTCTGCAACCCAGGGCCATGATCACGGCCAGGATGTTGTTCATGTCGTGAGCCACCCCACCCGCGAGCGTGCCGATGGCCTCGAGCTTCTGTGATTGCAGGAGGATCTCCCGAAGCCTGTCCTGTTTCGCCTCCGCCTCCTTCCACGCGGTGATGTCGCGCACGGCCGAGCGCACCACGGTCCCGTGCTCGCCGTCATCCACGACGACCGACTCGAGCGACACCCAGATCGGCTCGGCCGCCAACCGGACCAGGCGGAATTCGCAGCACTGCGGCTCGGCGCGCCGCCGGAGCGCCTGCCGGTGAAGGTGGAAATCCTCCTGGTCCTCCGCTTGAATGAAGTCGGAGAACAGCCGCCCTTCGACAGAGGCGCGCTCAGCCCCGACCATCGCGGCGAATCTCAGGTTCGCCCGGGAGACCACCCCCTCGCCGGTCATCGTGATGTAGCCGACCGGCGCGCCGTCGTAGAGATCCGCGAACTGGTCGCGCGCGTCGGCGAGCGCCCGTCGCGCCTCGTGCAGTTCCTCGCTCTGAAGCTCGAGCTCGATCTGGTGCGTCCGTAGCGCCAAGAGGAGCCGGTCGGTCTCGGTATCGTCGTTGCCTGGGACCTGGGAACGTGGCGGGCGCGGGCCCGAACGGCGTAGAAACCCACTGTGGAGCTCGCTTCGATGAGGTTGCTCGTCCGCTGCCGACCGTTTTGGGCGGGCCATTGCTCAATCTCCTCCCGCGGACCAACCAGCCCATGGGATTCGCCCCGTGGTGGGCCAGAGACGGCGGTGAATACCGATCATGACTCATGTGGGACTGCCCCCCACACTGGGCGCGTCCGGCCGTCGATTGGCGTCGTTGCGGAAGCGGACACGTTTGCCCGCCCTGCCAAGGATTGCCAGACCCAAGGTAGGCCGGCGGCTTTCGCCGCTCGTCCCCCCTGGCATCACGATCGATATGTTCCCTCTTCTGGGCGAGAAGGGCAATAGTCGTCTCTGTCATTCTCCTCTTCGACTCGATCGCGACGGGATGCATCACCCCAACACCGCGACACATCTCGCGTCTCTTGGTGAAGGAAGACCTGAGCCGGCAGAGCCGAAACCAAACAGGCCAGGCCATCAGCGGTCAGCGGTCAGCGGTCAGGCAGAACGTGGAGACCCTGATCACTGACGCCCGATCGCTGATGGCCACGAGAACACTGAAAAATTTTCTGCCAGATCCGGTCAAGATCACACCGCCAAGGGACTAACGCGGGACAGGCCCGCAACCCAAGCACGGCGGCGGCTCGTGCCCGCGCTAGAGCAGCAATCAGGTTGATTGCTGCGTCAAATCAACAACCTAGAGCACCGAACCAGCAGCAGACCTCCCCAAAGGCAGCGCTAGAGACGCGTCCTCGCCTCGCAAAGACGCGTTTCCAACGCTGCCGTTGCTATTGGCAACCTGATCGGTGCTCTAGGCTTCTTGGTGGCGGGGGAGGCAAGCCCTCCGCCGCATCGGCCGCGACACGCGGCCTCCCCCTCCTCGCCACTGGATGAGCAGCGGTCGCCTCCGGCGCCGATCTGCCGCGCTGCCGAGGATCCGCGCGTGACGCGCGGATCCTCGGACCTGGTAGATCCGTCGACCCCGGCAATGGCGGTTATCGCCATCACCCCGACGGCGAACGGGAACGTTCGCCGGGGAACCCGCCTCGGCCGTCGGTCGAGCGATAGCTCAGCCACGGAACGTGCTCCCCGCGCCGCGCTTTCCCACCGGCCGTGGGGACGCCACCTTTCATCCACGCGAGATCACCCCGGAACGCGCCCGCAACCGCTTCGTTCCTGATCGTGTGTTGTTGTGCACCGCAGGCGCACCGCACAGAACCGAAACCCCCCTCCCCGCCGCTGGCGATGAACGCGGAGGCGCCGAACGCGAAGACGAACCTCGACCAGACCCCCGTGAGCCCGCCCGCCGGGGCGCTCGACCCTCGCCTCCTCGGTCCCAACAGCGATCCGGACGCCTGCACTCCAAGCGTCGGGTGCCGGGGGCCACTCGAGCGCTGCACGGCCGCGTCGGTCGGGGACGGCGCTGGAATCCTGGTGCAGTTGGTCACGATGCGGCTCGAGAGGAGGCCGAGGCTCGTCAGGGTGTTCGCGCCCTCACACGAGGTCGAGCCGCCGCTCGACGATCTCGGATCCATCCCGCTGCGCCTGGTTCGCGGCAGCCCGCCGATCGGCGAGCTCGCTCGTGTACATGAGCACGTACGGGTTCGCCATGACCGTCTCCGTGAAGGCGCGGGCCGGCATCAGGAGCGCGAACGACTTCTGCGTGGTCCGCACCCCCGCAATGGCAGGCGCGCCGGAGAGCAGCGACATCTCGCCGAAGACGTCGCCGGGGCGGAGCGACGCGAGCACCTCGAGCGATCCATCTGCCGCGACCTCTGCCCCGCCGCTCAACAGGACGTAGAGTCCCTCCGCGCGCTTCCCTTGCTCGATGAGGGTGGTCCCAGCCTCGAGCTCGAGGAAGCGAAACCGCGACACGAGCTCCCGTTGCTCGTCGGGTCCGAAGGGGGCGAAAAGCTCGCTCCCCCGGATGAGCATCGCCACCAGCCGCTCGCGCAAGAAGCGGAGGATGACGCGGAGGAACGCCGGATCGCGATCGACGAGCTCGCTGACGAGCCGCCGATCGAGGACGAGGAGCCGCGTCTCCTCGAGCGCCGCGACCGTGCGCTGGCGAGGAACGTCCGAAAGCAGCCCGATCTCTCCGAAGAACTCCCCCTCGCGGAGCAGGTTGACTCGCTCGCGAGGGGGTCCCTCGGCGACCACCTCGACCGCTCCTTCCGCGATGACGAAGAGCTCGTCGGGTCGGTCGCCCTCGTGAAAGACCGCGTCGCCAGGACCGATCTCGAGCAGTCGAACCTGGTCGACGAGGTACTCGAAGCTCTCGGGGCTGACCTCCGAGAAGAGCGGCGTGTAGGGAAGGGCGGCCGCCGCGACCTCGGCAGGAGGGGCCGCGGCCGACGGCGATTTGGCGGTCGGCGGCACCGAATCCGGGGCATCGAGGTACTCGACGTCGTCGAGGTCGATCTCGTAGGCGGTCTGCGACTGTGGCGGCAGGTCCCGCGTCGGCCGCGACGGAGCCAGGGACGCTACCACGACCGCCTCGAGCGGTGCTCCTGGCGGTATGCTCGGCGACGCCACGGAGATGGGGGGCAGCAGCCCCTCCTCGGCGGGCCGTGCCGCGAGCGACGGCGAGGCGAGCGGGGTTGAGGAGAGCGGCGCCGGCGGCGCATCGACGAGGGGGGGTGGGAGGTGGATTGGCGGCGACGAGAGGTAGCGCGGTCGCCCCGCCAGACGGTCCAGTCCGATCGACTGCGCCTCGTGGAGCTCCGCCAGCTTCTTCTGCGTGGCCTGATGCTGCGGATCGAGGCCGAGGATCATCTTGCAGATCGCGATCGCCTTGACGGTGAACCCGCCGCGGGCGTAGCCGGCCGCGGCGCGTTCGAGGGCAGCGAGCTCCTTTCCTGGGCGATTGAGGCGGCGACAACAATCGGCAGCGCGCTTGGGCCAATCCGGCTCGCCCGGCTCGAGCTGCTCGAGCGCCAAATAGGCCTGGAGCGCTGCCTCATGCCTGCCGCGCGCGACCGCGGCCGCAGCGAGATCACGCTGCCTTCGAACCTCGGCCGGCGTTCGCTCCTCGCTGCGTACCATGCCCGCCTGCCTCGATCCCAATGTCCTTGGCTCACCCCTGGGCGACCACCCGATTCCGACCCGCGTGCTTGGCGGCGTAGAGCCGGCGGTCCGCGGTAGCGATGAGCCCTTCCGTGGTCTCGTCCGTGCAGCACTTGAGTGACGCCGCGCCCACGCTGACGGTGACGGTGATGATGGTACCCCCCACTTCGATCCGGAGGCTCTCGATGATGATGCGAAACCGCTCGCCGACGTGGTAGGCGCTCGGGCGGTCGATACCGCGGAGGATGATCGCGAACTCCTCGCCGCCATAGCGCGCGAAGACATCCTCCGTTCGGAGGTTCTCCATTACCGCGTTGGCCATCGCCACGAGCGCGGTGTCACCCGCCTGATGGCCATAGGTGTCGTTGACGAGCTTGAAGTGGTCGATGTCGAGGAGCAGGAGCGAGAGCTCCGAACCGTGACGCCGGGCAAACGAGATCTCGGCCTCCAGCCGGTGATCGAAATGCTCGCGGTTGTAGGCGCCCGTGAGCGAATCGGTGACGCTGGCGTCGTAGAGCTGCAGGAGCATCGCCTCCTGATCGGCATCCGTCACCGCATAGCGAAACGCCGCCGAGGGACCGAACTGGACGACGTCGCCGTCAGCAATGGCATGCGAGGCGACCTTGACCCCGTTGACGTACGTTCCGTTGGCCGAGCCGAGATCCTCGACGAAGTACCCACCGTCGCTCCACACCAGATGGGCGTGGATCCGACTCACTCCGCTGTCTCCGAGCCAGAGGTCGGCGTTCCGCGCCCGCCCGACCTTCCACTCCGAACCGTGCAACGTCACTACCTGACCGACCTGCTCTCCCTGGATGCGGACGAGCAGGTGCCGATCCTTCGCCGCGGCCCGCTGGCCCCCGAGGTCCTTGAGCTTCACGATGGCCGTGCGCTCGTCATCAACACTGGACTCGAGGAGGTCGTCGTCGCCCTTCACTGGATCCCTTATGTTCGGATACTTCACCTTATCACATCGAGAAAGTCGAGCGTCTCCCTGCCACCAGGAAACGACCGGCCCCGGCACGCCGCGCGTTCCCCGCACCCCTTTCGGGGCCGCTCCCTTTCCGGGAGAGCCACTCCCCTTGGGACCGCCCCGCGGAACGGCTTCCCTCGGGGTAGCTCCCTGCCTGGGCCCGCGCTGCCGGATCCCAAGAGCCAAGCTATCTAGCGCTCTCGGGCAGACCGAGCTCCCTCGGCGGGCCGCTCGCGGGTGCGTACTCATTTCGAGACTCCCGCCAGAGCTCCGTTCCGGAGGCCGAATCGGAATGGGCTCGGGTTTCCAGTACCCCGATCCTGTGAGAGAACGAGGCCCTGGCGGGACCTGCCGGGGTTGGACGAGGATCGGACGGAATCTTGCAGCCGGCCGGCGGTGGGGCCGACCTCGAGGGCAGCGCATGGAAGGAATGGAGGATCGACGCCGCGGAGCGCGCCACCACGTGTACCTGGCCGCCGAGATCTACGTGGAGGATGCCCACGTGCGAACCGCCATCACGAAGGACGTAAGCTCCCAGGGGATGCTGGTGCTCACCAGGGCAAGGCTCACCGAAGGGCAATCGGTGAAGCTGCGCGTGTACCTGCCCGGTGAGGAGGATCGGGTCGAGGTGGTCGAGGGCACCGTGGTGCGTAGGGAACCGCTCGCTCCGGACGAACGTGGAACCTGGAGCGAGAAGGTCGCCGTCGCCTTCGGCCAGCCGCGAGACACCCTGGCGCACGAGTTCTCGGAGCTCGCCACCGAACAGGCACGCATCTACGGTTGGGAGCGGACGGACTAGGATGAGCCGGCTGTTTGCTCGACACGGCGACTGGCTCGCAGGCGCGCAGCAGTCGGGCTGGAGTGCCAACCCCACCAGTTCCGCGCCGCGAATTCCTCACCAGAACCGACGGGAATCAGTGATCCGAACGGAGCGATCCGCCGTCAGGCCTTCGTCATCGGATCGCAGGCTCGTCGGTTGGCTCCATCCGCCGGCGACCGACCGCTGACGGATCGGAGCCCGCTGCCTTCCGTGGTTCTGGCTCCGCCGGCCTCGGAGGCGTATCGCCCGGGGCTCACACCTCGGCGATGCACCGATCGAAGAAGTCGGCGCAGCGATCCCGTTGATCGCTCCCGAGCCAGGCGATCGCCGTGCGAGGATGCTGGTTCAGCTGGCCAGTAATGATGTACGGCGCCAGCGCGCCCCACTCCATCTCCCGGCGCAAGCCGACGACATGGTCCTGGATCAGCTGCCAGACGGGACGGAGATGGAACTTCGGGTTGCGAAGGAACCCGAGGAGAAGCTCCATTGGGCAGTTGCCCGCACCACGGCCGAGGCCCCCCATCGTCGCGTCGATACGATTGGCGCCGTGGATGATCGCCTCGATGGTGTTGGCGAACGCGAGCTGTTGGTTGTTGTGCGCGTGGATGCCGATCTCCTTGCCGGTGCCCTCGAGGGCCGTTCGGTACTGATGCACCAGGCTCCGGATCTGCTCTTGGTAGAGGGAACCGAAGCTGTCGACGACCACGACGGTCGAGGCCGGGGTGGTAGCAACGACCTCCAGGGCCTGCGCGATCTCCGCCTCATGAACGGTCGAGA
Source organism: Polyangiaceae bacterium (assembly GCA_016933275.1). Classification (GTDB taxonomy): domain Bacteria; phylum Myxococcota_A; class Polyangia; order Polyangiales; family Polyangiaceae; genus JAFGBI01. The sequence continues at coordinate 50,941 of JAFGBI010000299.1, forward strand.
TCGCCATCAGGTTGCACGTCGCCTCGTAGCCCTTGTCCGCCGCGTCCTTGATCATGTCGACGGCCTCGGGGATCTGGTGGATGTAGCAGGCAACCCGGACCGTATCGATGATGCTCTGGTCCTTCGGTAGAATGTCCGTCTTGTAGTCGGTCTTTCCACCCGCGTCGGCCATTACGGCGATCTTCACCGCCGGGCTCTTCTCGCCGATGATCCGCCGCAGGTCGTCCTCGGAACAGGACTTCCACGGTCCGAACTTGGTCGGCGCCGCCACCTTTTGGGAGGTCTTGTAGCCGATCTCCATGTAGTCGATGCCGGCCTGGATGCAGGTGTCGTAGACGGCGCGCACGAAGCGGTCGTCGAACTGGTGATCGTTGATGAGGCCACCGTCGCGAATGGTCGCGTCGAGGACCTTGATCTCGGGGCGGTAGGTGATCCAGGGGGCACTCATGTTGACTCTCGCGCGCGGGGGACCGGGCTGCCGCTCGACCACCAAGTCGAGGCGGCGCTCGCGTCGTGGGTGCGGGTGTCTACCAAGGGCGGGGCCGCGATGGAAGTGTGGACTAGCCCATCGGGACCCTAGCGGAGCCAATCCATCCGCGCCCGCTTGGTGTCGCTCTCCGCCGCGTACTTGAGGAAGCGCTGGAAGTTGCGACGCTGGGTCTCGGTCGGCACACCGCGATACATGTAGCCGTGCTTGGTCCCGGTGGACTCGAAGCACTGGACTGCATCCTCGAATTTCCTCCCGTACGAGGACAGATCGACCGGCTTGCGGCTCGCCTCCGTCAGCACGCGGATCTGACCCTGCAGCTGGTCACACCACCCCGGCGTCGTGGGCAGGGAGATCGGAGCGGCATTGGGGCAGCAGTTGGCGCGAATGATGGTGGTCGCCGGGAGCTCGTACCAGCCGAGGTCATACATGTTCGACGTCCCCGTCACCACGATGCCGGGGGCGTCGGCCGAGGGGACCGGGCTCAGGGCAGAGGCTACCGGTGTGGGCCGCGGCGCCGCGAGCCCGAAGAGCCGCGTGCTCACCTCGGGGAAGGGCTCGTGACCGCACACGAAATCAAGATCGGCCTCGCTCTTGAGCGCGTCTTCCTCGAAATAGGATTGTACACACGCCGCACGTTTCTCCTTGGGGCTCAAGACCGGCTTGGCCGACGCCGATGGCTTCGGCCTGGTGTGGCTCGACGGCGAGGTGGGGGCGAGGTCCACGACCTTCGGCGCCGGGGTCTGCCGGAGTACGACCATGAGCCCGCCACCAATCACGCCGACCAGCACCAGGATCCCGATGATGAGCAGGAGGACGGACCGACGGCGGGTCGCCGGACGGGGTGGCGGGGCGGACGGGGAACCGCGCACCGCCGGTGCAGTGGCAGGCGCCACGACGGGCGGAGCGTAGGGAGTCATGAACGCTTGGGGATCTGTCCCGAGCGGAGGGCCGGGCGGTTGCGCTGCCGCCGTGGTCACTGCTGGCGCCGGTGCTGCCTGGGCGTCCGAGGCGAGCTCGGGCAGGGGCACGGCATCGACCCCGCTGAGCGAGGTCACGTCGAACGCGAGGGTTTCCACCACCGCCGGCGGACTGGAACGAACGGCCCGTGGCGGCTTCGGCTTCGGTGGCTCGGGTTCTCGTCCACGCTCCCAGGCGTCCAGAGCCATGCTGAGCGCCTCGAGTTCGGTCACCCGTTGCCTCTCGTCAGGGGCGAGCCCACGATCGAGGATCCGCTGGAGGAGCGGCTCGTTGATCCCATGATCCGCGAGGGGTCTGGGCTTGCCGCGGCGCACCCGCTGCAGCAGTGACTGAGCACCGCCTTCGAACGGAACGGTGCCCGTCAGCGCCGAATAGAGGACGGTGTGGAGCGCCCACAGGTCATCGTCGGGAGAAGGCCCACCGCCCGAGAGCCGCTCGGGCGACGCATAGGCGGCGATCGGGGGCGCCACCAGGCTCCCGAGCACGGGCGCGATGGCGCGACCGACGGGCTCGACCACGATGGTGTACGGCGAGATGGCTCCGTGGGCGGTGCGCGACCCGTGAAGGCGCTGCACGGCATCGATGAGCCGCATCAGCCAAGCCACCGCCTTGAACGGGTGGATCCGACCGCGCTGCAGCTGTCCCTGCAGGGTCTGGCCTGGCACCAGCTCGGCGATGGCAACCCCGGCGCCATTCGGCAACGTTCCACCAGGGATCGCAGCGGGATCGGGCTTGAGGATGAGGTCGGTGATCGCCGCGAGATGGATGTGCTTCTCGCCCTTCGCTGCCTCGAGTCGCAGCAGGTCGCGCTGCCCGACGACCGCAGCCGCCACGTGCTGGCCAGTGTCGCCATCGATGGCGACCCACCAGCAGGCACCGTCGGGCAAGGGGTAGGCCCTCACGCAACGATAGCGACCACTGAGCAGGTTCCGAGGAGCTTGCATGGCCTTTTCACCCGAGGGCCCGCGAACCGCGATCCGATCCGTCTGCGCCGCTCGATGCCGGGCGCGTGGGCCACCTCACCATCGGGATACCATCCAGAAAATGCAAGCAATTTCCACCTCTCGCGGAATCGGCCGGACCTGATGCTCAGGAAGTGGGACAACCGGGTGCCAAACTCGCGAGCCTCACGCCTTCACCTGAGACGGCCAACGGGTCAGGCCCGCGATCGGTTCGGCCGAAGTCGGGTCGGTGCGCATGGTGCGCGAGTCGAGCCCATGGGTCGGTCCGAGTTGGACGGGTCGAGATGGGTACCAGAGCCGGAGTAGGTGGTCTGAGTCCGGCGATGCCCACCGAGCGTTGGGATTGATGGATGGTCGAGGGAAAGAAGGTCACTCGATGGATGGGATCCGGGTCTGGATGACCTCGGGCAGCGGCACCAGCTTCGACTCGCGATCAACGCAGACGAGGGTGAGCCTGCCGAGGACCATGACCTTGCCCGAGCTCGGCCGCAGCACATCCTGCGCGAGCAGGAGCCGATAGTCGCCCCGGCGGGTGCCGGTCGTGCGAACGGTGAGCTCATCACCGAACCGAGCCCCTTCCTTGTAGGTCACCTCCGCGCGGTACACGACGAAGCCGATCCCGGGACCGCGCGCGAGGTCGAGGAGGAGCTCGATACCGAGCCAGTGTTCTCGCGCCCGCTCGAAGTACTTGAGGTAGTTGGCGTGGTAGACGAGGCCTGAGTGGTCGGTGTCCTCGTAGTACACCCGCACGGGGAAGTAGCCTGGGTCGGTCGTCATGGGTCAGCGGTCGGTAGGGGTCTGGTGCGCAGAGGAATGGCCCAAGATCTGGGCGACGTTCAGCATCACGCGCGATGGCGAGGCTCGCATCAGCGGAGTTCGACCCGATCGAGATCGAACGCGAAGGGGCCCGGCTTCCCAGCGGCGAAGAAGATCCCAGCGACGTCACGGGCGTCGGTGCCGTCGAAGTCCGTGAAGGGGAAGCGAACCATGGTCCAGTCCGGCCCCGCGATGAAGGTCTGTCGTGCCGGACGCTCGTCCTCCCCGAAGAAGAACAGGAGATCGTACTCGGCGCCGTCACCCCGCACGTAGAACGAGATCTCTCGATATCCTGAGAGATCCGTCGGCTCCATCGCGCGTGAGCCCGGATAGTACCCGACGCCCGCCCAGGGGAACGCCACCTGGCTCTCGAGGACATTGCCCTCCACGTGCAGGGCGTGCGCGCTCTCCGCCGCGCCGTCAGGGACCACGGACAGCGTGACCACGCTCAGCCCGTTTTTGATCCGATCGGTGGACTCGGCAAAGCCCGAATCCAACGCTCCCTCGGCCTCGAAATCGCCGATCACGCGGGGAGCGCTGGGCGGCAGAGGACCGCCCGGCGGGGCTGCGGCCGCAAGCCCTTGGAGATATGCCGCGCGATCCACGGGCGCGCCCTCGCGATACACGGTCACGATGCGCCGCGTCGCCCGGATGTCCCGAGTGGGATCCCCCTCGACGACGAGAAGGTCGGCGCGGAGCCCGCGGGCGATGCGACCCCGATCGGTGAGGCGGAAGGCGTTGGCGGGCGCGCTCGTCGCGGCGGCGAGCGCTGCCACCGGGGTCATGCCCCCCTGCACCAGGTACTCGAGCTCGCCGTGCAGGGTCGCGCCGTGGGTCACCCCAGGATTACCCGCGTCGGAGCCGGCGAGCAGCGGGACGCTCTGTCGGACCAGCACCTTGAAGTTCTCCCGGACCTGGTCGCACTCGATGGTCTTGCTGGTCTTCCACGGCTTCCGCTTGAGCGCGCGCTGCTCCGCGCGGGCAACGTAGGGCGCGAGGCTCGGATCGGCCAACACCGCCGAGCCGGGATCCTCCCCGCATGCGCGCAGGAGGACCGAAAGCGTCGGCACGACGAACATCCCGCGCTGGCGCACGTGGCTCGCGAAGGCTTCGTCGGGATCGCCCAGCCAGAGGTGCGCGAACCCGTCCGCTCCCGCCGTGAACGCGTCCCGCGCCTCTTCGAGCCGGCCCGCGTGGACCACCACCAGCCGCCGCGAAGCGTGCGCGGCGTCGATCGCGGCCCTGAGCAACGGAAGCTCGGGTGTCGGCCATTTCTCTCCCCAGAGGGAGCCATCGTCGTAGATGATCTTGATGTAGTCCGAACCCTCGTTGACCCGCGCGGTGATGAACCCGAAAACGTCCGCCGGGTTCGTGATGGTGGCAAGCTTCAGCCCGTATTCGCTGCCGTGACCCCCCGGAGCGAGTACCGGATTCCCCGCGGAGCGAAGATCGGCCGCGTCGCCGAGTTCGCCGTTCGCCAGCGCTTCCTTCAGGGCCTTCAGGGTGGACGGCTTGCCGAGCATATCAAGCTCGGTCGTGACCCCGAGGACCGCCGCCTGGCGGAGGTGCTCCGCCCGCCAGGTGTGCGTGTGGGCGTCGATGAACCCCGGCAGGACCGTGAGCCCTCCCCCATCGATGATGGTGGCGCCGGCAGGCGGCGGCACCTGCGGCCCCACCCGCGAGATCTTTCCGCTCACCACCGCGAGGTTCGTCTGCTCTGCGACGGTCGTTCCATCAAAGAGCCGCACCCCGCGGAAAAAGAGCGTGCGCTCGGCGCCGCCCGGCACCACCGGCTTGGCCAGCCAGGACTGAACACAGGACGGGAGCAGGCACGACGCGGCGAGCGCGCCGAGGGTTCGGGCGAGCCTCCGCGCGCCCGAACCTGACGAGGAGCGCCGCACCGACGCGATGGTTCGTCGACGCGGCACCGCTCGGTCGTCGGGCGCCCGACCACTCTCCACGTCTTCGTCTCGCCACGGACCTCGTGCACGGCTTCCCATGAGTGGATCCTTACCCCGGTGTCGCCGCGACGAGAGGAAAGAATTCGCGGCCCAGCGTTCGAGCCCGCCGCTTGGCACTTTTCACCGGAATCAACCCGCACCATTGTCCGCCGCGCCGCTGGCGTCGGGGCCAACGGCAGAATCGCCGCCGTCCAGATCCCTGTCGGCGGGCTGAGCCCCAGCCGCCCCAGCCCCGTCGCGAACACCCGCGTCCGTGATCCCTGCGTCATCCACCGATGGGAAGACGGGGTCGCCACCCCGCGGCCCGGGGCCCTTCGAGTACACCTTGTCGGATCGGTCGCCGAGGGAATGGCTCGTCGGATCGTTGGCGCAGACGAGCCCGCCCTCGAGATCCCGAACGCAGGACTGCCCCCTCGTGCACGGCGGGATGCACTCGCCCTGCTCGCACAACCCGGACGCCTCATCGCAGTAGTACCCGGGGCTGCAACGCGCCCAGCAGTCGTGGGTGATAGCGCGGTTGACGCCGGCCATGGCTACGGCAGCGCCGAGTCCAACGGCCGCCGGGACGTACTGAGTCGAGTGACAGGCGGGGCCCGCAACGACGACAGCGATCCCCAGCAGACGGGACCCGGAGCGACCTCGACGCGCCATCGGGGGCAGGCTACCACGCGTCCGGGTCCCCGAGGGGGGTAGCGCAGCGCCGGTGCCGGCCCGGACTGCTCGCCGCCATCCGCTTCCCCACCCCCGTGCCACCGATCCTGTCACGGGGGAGGGCGGCCTCAACCGAAGGGACCGCCCCCTTGCCCTGGCGTCGAGGACGCGCCCCCCCACGCGCGGTCGCCAACGAGGCCGATCGCTGGCGAGCCACGGCCCCTTGCCATTGCCCGTAGAGGACCGCGAGACCGAGCAGGTTCGCGCACCGCGCGCGGACAGGTGGCTTCACTGGGCGAGGGTGAGGTTCACCGAGTGCTGCTTCTTGGGCTTCACGTCAACCGTCACCGTCTGCCGCCCGAGCTCGGGATCCTCGACCACGACGGTGTGGGGGCCCGAGGGCAGGTTGATCTGCCTCGGCGTCAGTCCGAGCGGGCGACCGTCGACGAACACGGGGGCCGGCGGCGTGGAGTAGATGTTGAGCGTCCCCGTTCCGGTCGGGGCAGCCTCCTCGGGCGCAGGTGCCGGATTCGGCGATTCTGTCGGCCCCGGCTTGGGCGCGGGCGCGGTGCGCCGGCGTCGAGGGCGTTTCTTCTGGCCGGACTCCGCCGGCTCCTCGTCGTCCGAGCTGCCCGCGGCTGCCATCGGATCTGCGGGCTCGTCCTCGTCAGGAGCCGTGACGGGTTCGTCCACCTCGACCGAGGCGGTCGGCTCGGTTGCCGCGGCCACGCTCGTTTCGATCGCGACCGACGGCGTGACCTCCGTGACCTCTTCAGCGCGGCCGCGCATGAAGACGAACAGCACGCCGACGAGGAGCACCGCCACGCCCGCCACGACGAAGAAGAGCGTCCGCGAAGGTTGCCACTTCCCACGCTCCACCTCGATCAGGATCTCAGCCCCAGGCACGCCACGTGTCCCGCCATGGACGGCGGCGGCTGGCGCTGGCGCGTCGAGATCCGACCGCAGATCGGCTAGGCTCACCGGCTCCGAAGCGGTGGGGTTCGAGGCCGCGCTGGCGTAGTCGACAGAGATATCGATGACGCCCGACGCGCCCTGCGGCTCGCTCACCTCGACCGGAACGCCAAGCTCGCTGGTGGGCTCGCTCAGCTCGACCGCCACGTCAAGGCCCGGCTCCGAAACCACCCCCTCCGGCGCCGCCTCGGGCGGAGCTTCTGGCAGCGCGGCAACGACCTGCTCCACCGGGCGCTCCGCGACGGGAGGCAGCGGCACCGTCCGGTCGAGGGTGGACGACTCGACCTCGTCAGCCTGGGCGAGCAATGCGATCGGGACGGCGGGCGCAGCGACCGGAGCAGCGGGCGCCGGGTCCGAGGCGGCGTGGGCAGTAGCTGGATCGGCGAGCGCTGCTTCCTCCATCACGGGCCGTACTGGTGCCGTCGCCTCTGGGGACGGCTGGGGCGGTGGTGCCATCGGGGACCGCGACGCCGGGTGCGGAGGCGGCGGGTGCGGCGGGTGCGCCGACGGTGGCGGCGACGGAGGGTGCGGCGACGGAGGGTGCGGCGACGGAGGGTGCGGCGACGGAGGGTGCGGCGACGGAGGGTGCGGCGACGGAG
>JAFGBI010000020.1 GCA_016933275.1 Polyangiaceae bacterium
CACCGAACCGGCAGCAGAGCTCACCAGAGGCAGCGCTGGAAACGCGTCCTCGCCTCGCATGGACGCGTTTTCAGCGCTGCCGTTGCTCTTGGCAACCTGATCGGTGCTCTAGAGAGTGTCTTCAAACCGAGCCCACCTGAGCCGGCGATGCCGGAACCAAACAGGCCAGGCCATCAGCAGTCAGCGGTGAGGCAGAACGCGGAGACCCTGATCGCTGACGTTTGATTGCTGATGGCCACGAGAACATCGGAAGATCTTCGGCGAGGTCCGGTCAGGACCGCACCACCAAGGGACCAAGAGTCCGTCTCCACGCGGTTCTCGCAGTGAGAGACCCAAGGCTCTCTGGCCGGAGTGCCACGGTCAGAACGAGACGTGAACACCCAGGTAGCCGGTCCCGGGTGCGGCAGCGCAGCGCACGCTGACGGTGGGTCGCCGGGCGGCGCGGAGACGGGCGTGCCGGCGCGCCGCGTAGACGATGCCGCTGGCGAGGGCAGCGGTCACGCCGACCCCGGCGGTGATGACCCCGGCGAGCTCCAGATCCCGGTCACGAAGCTCGTTCTTCCGCAGCGTCCGCAGGTCCGCACAACGTGGATCGGACGAATCGTGACACACCCAGTCGGGACAGTCGGGCTCCTCCGTGGGGTCGCAGTCGGGATCGTCCTTCACCAACGCCGCGGAGGTGTCGTCTGCCTTGGCGTCGACCCGATCGGCCGCGACTCCGAAGCCTATCGCCATCCCGCCGCCGACCGCGGCGACGCCGACGCTCACGAGCAGCGGAACCAACGACGGACCGCGGCCACTGCGCTCGTCGGCGCGCGGGACTTCCGGCTCGCTGGTGGCGGGAAGGGCCGATCGTCGAGCCGGCGCAGGAGGCTCGGCGTCGGCCGTGACATCCACCTTGATGGTCACCGGCTGGCGGGCTCCCCGGGCCACGGTGACCCGGTGCTCGTTCTCGGCACTCCCGACCCTGCCAACGATGACCTGCTCCCCCGGCATCACGAAAAGCTGGCCGAACTCCTCGGGCTCGATACGCTCTCCCCCCACCGAGACCTCCGCCGTCGGAGGCTCGACGGTGATCACGAGCACCGCCGCCTCGCTCCGAGCGCGCGCGAGGAGGATCTCTATCCGGTCGCGCTGTTCCGGGGTCGCGCTGGGAAGCAGGTGCCGTTTGGCGAACGAAGCATGCCGCCCCGCGGCGGCCGGAGCTCCGGTCTCCAGCTCCGCGACCGCGAGGTTGGCCGCCACGTCCGCGGTGCGGCGTGCTCGCCAGACCTCCAAGAGGAGCTCGGTGGCCCTGGTGTAGTCCTCGTCGTCGAGTGCCTGTCCCGCGCGCTCGAAGAGGTCGTGGAGCCGCTCGTTCTCCACGGCGGGATCGCTATCGACCTGTGCCTGGGCGGGGCCTGCGACCACCGACGTGACGATGGTGGTCCCGATCGAACCCACCATCAACAGAGCGAGTCCCGCGAACCTTCGACGGGTCGGGTGTGCGAACAACCGGCTCATCGCGAGTCGCTCAGAAGATCCGTCCACGTTCGGTCGTCGTCGCGGGCGGGGACGCCTCCACGGTCCGCGGGGTCGGCCTCGTGTTCGCGGTTCGTTCCTCCCTCATGGTTGGCGTTGGTGCAGGGGCAGCCTCCGCTGGTTCGGTCGCGCTCGCCAGGGGAGCGGTGGACTCGTCCTTGGCGGGCGATTGCGCCTCGACCACTGGAGCACCGGGCGCGGTCGGGATCGCAACCGGCGCGATGCTCGTCGCGGTGATCATCGTGGGCTGGGGGGCAGTGTAGATGAGGATCATCCGCGCCGCCGCCGAACCGGAGACCAGCGCGAACCCGGCCAACGCGGCCACAAACCACAGACTCACCCCCGCGGGCGACGCGGGCCGCGCGCGGCGGCTGGGTACCTCGTCCTCCGCGGCGTGCGGGGGGACGCTCGGCGCAACGACACGGGGCAGCACGATGGTGGGCGCCCGACGCGGGTCCACCTCCGATGCCACCTGAACCGTCTCGAGCTCGAACGTCTGGTGATTCGTGGGCTGCGGGATCTTGGTGGGAGCAACATACACGCTCACGAGATCCGGCATCGTTTGGATGTCTGGATCTGGGGTGGGTATCGAGAGTGCTGGATCGGAGGACATGGTGGCCTGCGGAACCCGACCGCTCTCGTCGCGAGCCAAGGTGCGTTGCTAGAAGAGGTCAGCTGACGAACCCACGCCGTTGCTGCCGAGATCACTTCTGGTACTCGGGGACTCCGAGCACCGCGCGACAACCCTACTCCATCACCAGGAACTGCACAGGAGAGCGGGCGTTCAGGGGGTCATCGCGAGCTCGGCCGCGACTCGAACGAGGGATTCCCAGGCCGCCTCGTCGGGTGGTGGCGTCGAACTGGTAGCACGCGCCCAGGCTTCACGACAACGTGCCACGACCTCCGGGCTGGGCGGAGGGTCGGCCATCTCCGCGGCGTGAAGCAGCGATGGTCCCAGCTTGCGGGTGAGCGCGCCGCGCTCGAGCGACCCGTCCTTTCCCACCATCCAGACCGCGAACCCGAGCACGCGCACGGTTGGCATGCCGGCGGCCCGGGCGAGCAGCCCCCGCACCGTGTCGGCGTAACGGATGGAGGACTCCACGGCTGCCCGTCCGGCCTCGCCATCACCAGACTCGACGAGGAGTCGAAGCTCTCGCTCCAGTCGACCGAGCTCCACGTTGATCCGACCGAGCTCGGCGGCCCGTGCCTTGTCTCCCCCCAACCGCGCCCGGTCCACGGTACGAGCGAGCGACCGACGAACGAGCTTCACCTCGGTCTCCGCGCGACCGATGAGGACACGACGCGCGGTGGCGCGGCCTTCCCCCTGGGAAAGCGCCAGAGCCGCGCCGAGGATCTCGACGGACGCTCGGGACGTCAGCAGGGCCCATTCGTCCTGCTCGCTGGCGGACGATCGCGTAGAGACCGGATCACCTGGCTCAGCCGGGGCCGTGGTGGGCTGGCCGAGCCCGACGATCCCGTTCACGAGCCCGATCACGATGAGGCGACGAAGGGACATCCTGACCTCGCTGGTCCCGACCGAGGGGCGCTCGGCATGGAGGGTGTAGCACTACCCCTGACTCGGCGTCTCCTTCGCCGGAGCCCGCGGCGTGCGCCAGGAGCCGGGCCGCAACGTCCACGGGGCCGGGGGGTGCTCCGCGGCCCCACCCCGGGGGGCAGGATGGTACCATCCCGCGAGTGAGCCGCGCGCACCGCCACCGGCAGCGTCCACCCGTGCGATACGCCGCCGCGCAGGCCGCGAATGACTGGCGTCGACCCTCGCCGACGTCGCGATCTCGAAGCCCGTCCGTCAACGGGATCGTGGTGAGCCGTCTCCTCGTTACCGCGGCGATGGCGGGTGCCATCGCTCTCATCACGGGCGCCGGGTCGGCCGCGATCGGATGGGCCGTGTCCTGGCTGGTGGCGGTGAATGGGGCCACAGCGATCGCATACGCGGTGGACAAGCGCGCGGCGCGTCGGGGCGAACACCGCGTTCCCGAACGGCTACTGCACGTCTACGCGGCGCTCGGTGGCTCGCCCGCCGCCCTCGTCATGGGAAGCTCGCTGCGGCACAAGTCGCGGAAGACGGGGTTCCTTCGCGTCCTCTACTTCACGGTCGCGGTCCAGGTCGCGGCGCTCGTCGCGGTGGCCGCGATCGTCCTGCGCTGATCACCCCTCCCCTGCCCCGGCGCGCTGCCCTACCCCGGTTCGCGTGACCATCCGGCGAGCGGCCGGGTTGCAGGGATGCGCTGCAGACATGAAAGGACCGGCCCGTCGCAACGAGGGATGGCAGGGATTCCGGCCCCTTGTCGCCGGCTCGCCCTGGCACGCTTAGTGAATGTGCGTGGGCGCCGAGACCGAACTTGCCTGCCCCGATACGCCGAATCCTTGCCGCGGACCCCACCGACACGCTCGAGCCATGGGTGGCGACCATCGCCCTCGCCCTGCGCGCGACAGTGACCAATGCCCTCGACGGTCCCGCGCTCGAGGCCGCGCTGCTCGGAGAGGGACCCTTCGCGCTCGTGGTGACGGCGGCGCAGCTCCAGGGACGAAGTGGGCTTCAGGTCCTCGCCCGAGCCCGCAGCCTGAAGCTGTCGGTGCCCTTCATCGTCGTGATGTCGATCCATGGGCACCTCGCCCGCGTGATGGTGAGCGACGCATCGATGCAGACCCTCTCCAGTCGGATGGTCGACCGCAAGAACCTCGCCAACCTCGTGTGCGACCTCGTCCGGGAGTCCAATCGACCGGCCGCGGCCGAGTCGTGATCGCCGGCACCCCAATTGCGCGCCCCTCGCGCCCCGAAAACGAGGGCATTGCCCCTGGGGCTTGGCCGAGCGCAGCGACCCAGCGTAGGCTTTGCCCACGGTCGCGAATGAGACCCGGGATCTTTGCCTGGACGATGCTCGGCATGTCGCTGGTCGGGGCCACGGTCTGGGCGTCCCTGGTAGCGGGCAGCGCCACTGCGATCGAGCGCGTTCCCGAGCCGAGGGCACCCGAGGTGGTCACGGTCTCCGAGAGTGTGCTGCCTCCGAGCACCCCGTCCGCCAGCTCGGTCCCCGCGACCGGCGGCGATCCCCTCCCCGACCTGACCCAGAGCGACCCGCGCCTCGGTCTTCCGCTCGATGGTGCCTCCCACTGCGGTCCCGTCGCCGTGAGCAACGCGCTCGTGTGGCTCGCCGAGCACGGCTATCCGGCACTCTTGCCCCACGGGGCTACCCGCGATGACCGTCAGATCGCAGCGGTGAGGGCACTCGCGGGCCGCTCGTACATGGCGACGAACCCCACCGGAGGGACGGGCACGATCGGGCTGCTCCGCGGGCTGGAGCGGTGGGTCATCGACCGGGGCTACCGCATCGCCGCGCTCGAGTATGCAGGTTGGCGCGCCCACCATCCGCGGCACGCGACCGGTCGCCGCGTACCGGACCTGCCCTGGCTCGAACAGCACCTCGCGGCGGGTGGCGTGGCGTTCTTGCACGTGGGTTGGTATCGCCCCCCCACCCGGTGGGAGCTCGCGTACGAGCGGCGTGGCGGACACTGGCTCACCATCGCCCGTGCGGTGCCGAGCGCCGACGCCGCCAGCCGAGACGCGCCGAGCGAGGTCGGCGAGCTCTGGCTCCGGGATCCGGCGCCTTATGGCGGCACCACGCCATCGATGGAGCATGTCCGGGTCGCCCGCCTGCCGTCGGGCTGGTTGCTTGCCGACGGAGGTCGGATCGCAGCCAAGGATGCCCTGATCCTCGGCGAGGGGATGCTGCTGAAGCGGGAGGAAGACCTGGCCATCGTCGATGGCGCCGTCGTGCTGCGCGTGAGCTCGCCCGAGGTCCCGGTGATCCAGCGACAGTGAACGAGACGTCCGCTCGCCCGGCGAGAGGGCTGGATCTCGCGAGATGACCGGATCCGGCGCCGCCGCTCGTAGCCGATTCGTGTCCCGGATCTGCGGTTTGGGATGCTGCGGCGCGGCCTCGGCCGTCCTGGCGCTGGACCCCGCGGCGTGGCTCGGCTACTGCCATGGCGAGGAGTGTGCCCATGGTGACGACGAGAAGGTGCGTGGTGGTAGCGGTGGTGGCGGCGCTGCTCGCGTGCAAGCAGCAGAAGACCGATGAAGCCGACGAGACCGAGACGCCCACGGAATCCCCGGAGACGGCAGCCGACACCGGCACCGAGACGGAGACCGCGGAGGCTGCGCCCTCGGCCGCCCCCAGCGGCGCGACGGACTCCGCCACCGACACGAACACTGAGAGCACGACCGGGTCGGCAACCAAGACGACGACCACGAAGCCGACAGACGCTGGGTCCAAGGACGCAGCCACGACCGGCACGAAGACCGACACGGGGACGAAGACCATCACCTCCATCGACACGAGCGCGATCGTGTCAAGATGCAAGGAAGCCTGCGCGAACACCGCCCTGTCCTGCTCGCGGCTGGCGACGGATGCGACCACCAAAAAGACCTGCGAGGAAGCCAAGCGGCTCTGCCTCTCCGCGTGCAAGTAGTCGCACCCATGCCCAGCCGACGCCAAACCAAGGTCAAGAAGCCCCCCATTCTCTTCGATCGCTCGCAGAGGATCATCGCCCACCTGGAGCGGGCCCTGGGCACGGTCTTCCTCACCTACTGGACGAGCCCATCGGGCTCCGTGTGCGACTCGGACGTGCTCGCGCTGTACGAGCATTGCCGCCGCCAGCAGGCGGACCGCATCTCGCTGTTCATCAAGTCGGACGGCGGCTCCGGACAGGCCTCGCTCCGCATCGTCAATCTCCTGCGGCAGCACACGCGACGGCTCGACGCCCTGGTCCCGCTGGAGTGCGCGTCGGCCGCCACGATGATCGCGCTCGGCGCGGACGAGATCCGGATGGGCCCCCTGGCGTTCCTGACGGCCGTGGACACCTCGCTCCGGCACGAGCTCAGCCCGACGGACATCGACAACGAGCTCGTCAGCGTGAGCCAGGACGAGCTTACCCGAGTCGTCCGGCTCTGGGAGGCGCGTTCGAAGGACGAGGGCAACCCGTACCAGGCGATCTTCGGCCACGTGCACCCGCTGGTCGTGGGCGCGGTCGACCGCGCAAGCTCGCTCTCCATCCGGCTCTGCCGCGAGATCCTCGCCTTCCACCTCAAGGACACGAAGGCAGCCGCCCGTATCTCCCGCCACCTCAACGCGGACTACCCCTCCCACAACTACCCGATCACGTTACGGGAGGCGCAGCGCATCGGCCTCAAGGCCCGCCCCCTCGAGCCCGAGGTGAACGATCTACTCCTCGAGCTCAACCAGGTCTATTCCGAGATGGGGCAGAAGGCCGTGACGGACTTCGACGAGCACAACTACCACAACAACGAGATCGCCAACATCGTCGAGGGCCGCGGGAAGCTCATGTTCTTCCAGGTCGACAAGGACTGGCACTACCGCAAGGAGGAGCGGCGCTGGGATCCGATGAACGACCTTAGCTCCTGGCACAAGGTCGAGCGGGTCGGCAAGACCGTGCGTCACAGTACGTACCACGTCCGTTGACCACCCCCGCCGGGTTCGCTGCGAGCCTCGGCGCGGGACGCGACGCCCGAGGTCGCGAACCGAAGCGGCGCGGTCACTCGCCGCGCGGGGATGGCTAGCGTACGCGACCCGGCCCGGCCACCACCTCGCCCGAATTCGCCAAGGAATTCCGAGCGCGGCGGGGGGCTCGGCGACCTCGCGCGAGGGGGTTGAAGTTCGGGCCCCGCTCGGCAAGTATCCGCGAGCCTGAGCGCGACCCCGCGTCCCGCGAGCTATTGCGCCAGTGGCCCAACTATCTGCCACCCCCACGCAGAGAGAGAACACGCATGACTACCAAGATGATCTACCGCTTCGGCAAGGTGTGCGAGGGCGACGCCGACATGAAGGCGCTCCTTGGCGGCAAGGGCGCGAACCTCGCCGAGATGGCGAAGATCGGGATCCCCGTCCCGCCCGGTTTCACGATCACGACCGAGATGTGCATCGAGTACTACAAGGCTGGCGGCTTCCCCGCCGGGCTCGAGGACGCCGTCAAGGAGTCCGTGAAGTGGCTCGAGAACGAGACCGGCAAGCAGTTCGGTGGTTCCCAGAACCCGCTCCTCGTCAGCGTGCGCTCCGGCGCGCGCGCCTCCATGCCCGGCATGATGGACACCATCCTCAACCTCGGTCTCAATGACACGACGGTCGAGGTGCTCGCGAAGCGCACGGAGAACCCGCGCTTCGCCTACGATGCGTACCGCCGCCTGCTCACGATGTACGCCAACGTCGTGATGGAAGCGCACCACGGCATCTTCGATGGCCCGATGGACGAGGCTCGCAAGAGCGTCGCCAAGGCCAAGGGCCTCGACGTCCCGGCGGACATCGAGGCGCTCGGCCGCGCCGTGCCGGATACGATGCTCGGCGTCGAGGAGCTCAAGGGTGTGTGCGCGGCCTTCAAGCGGATCATCGCGGAGAAGATCGGCCGCGAGTTCCCGACCGACCCGTACGAGCAGCTCAAGGGCGCCATCCTCGCCGTGTTCCGCAGCTGGAACAACGACCGCGCCATCCTTTACCGCAAGATGAACGGAATCCCCGACGACTGGGGCACGGCGGTCAACGTGCAATCCATGGTCTTCGGAAACATGGGCGAGACCAGCGCCACCGGCGTCTGCTTCACCCGTGAGCCGAGCACGGGCGAGAAGATCTTCTTCGGTGAGTGGCTCCCCAACGCCCAGGGCGAGGACGTGGTCGCCGGCATCCGCACCGGCCGCCCCATCGCCAAGGGCCGCGAGGCCGGGAACTCCCTCGAGGAGACCATGCCCGAGGCCTACCAGCAGCTCTTCGGTATCCAGGAGAAGCTCGAGAAGCACTACAAGGACATGCAGGACATCGAGTTCACGATCGAGGACAAGAAGCTCTTCTTGCTCCAGACCCGCAACGGGAAGCGCGCCGGTCGGGCCGAGGTCAAGATCGCAGTGGACCTGGTCGGCGAGGGGCTCATCGACAAGGAGACGGCGCTGCTCCGCGTCACCCCCGAACGCCTGAACGAGCTGCTCTTCCCCGCCGTCGACCCCAAGACGACGGCGAAGGCGATCGCCAAGGGCATCGCGGCGTCGCCCGGCGGCGTCACCGGCGTCGTGGCGTTCAGCGCCGAGGACGCGGTCGTCCGCGCCGAGAAGGGCGAGAAGGTGATCCTCGTCCGCATCGAGACCTCGCCCGAGGATCTGCACGGCATGAAGGCGGCCGTCGGCATCCTCACCTCCCGCGGCGGCGCCACCAGCCACGCCGCGGTAGTCGCGCGCGGCATGGGTCGCACCTGTGTCGTCGGCTGCGCCGGGATCTCGATCAACTACGCCGCGGGCACGATCTCGGCGAGCGGGACCACGATCAAGGCGGGCGAGCTCATCACCATCGATGGCTCGAGCGGCAAGGTCTACGGGGGGGACGTCCCCAAGATCCCTGCGACCCTCGGCGGCGAGTTCCAGACCCTCCTCGCGTGGGCCGACGCGGCACGCCGGATGAAGATCCGCACCAACGCCGACACCCCGCACGACGCCATGAAGGCGGTCGAGTTCGGCGCCCAGGGCATCGGGCTCTGCCGGACCGAGCACATGTTCTTCGAGGAGGAGCGCATCCCGGCCGTCCGCGAGATGATCCTCGCGAGCGACAAGCCGGCGCGTGAGAAGGCGCTCGCCAAGCTCTTGCCGTTCCAGACGGCGGACTTCACCGGCCTCTTCCGCGTGATGAAGGGCCTGCCCGTGAACATCCGCCTACTCGATCCGCCGCTCCACGAGTTTCTCCCCCAGGAGAAGAAGCAGATCGAGGACCTCGCGAAGACGATGGGCGTCACCGTCGCCGCGCTCGAGGCCAAGATCGCGGAGCTTCACGAGTTCAACCCGATGCTCGGCAACCGCGGTGTCCGCCTCGCCATCTGCTACCCCGAGATCGCGGCCATGCAGGTGCGCGCCATCCTGACCGCGGCCTGTTCCGTGAAGAAGGAGGGCATCGAGGTCCTCCCCGAGATCATGATCCCGCTCGCCCTCAGCAAGGCCGAGCTCACGATCATGCACGAGATCGTGCACAAGGTGAGCGCGGAGGTGTTCGCGCAGGCGGGGATCACCGTCCAATTCAAGTTCGGCACCATGATCGAGCTGCCACGCGCGGCCCTGCTCGCGAACGAGCTCGCCGAGGAGGCGGAGTTCTTCTCCTTCGGGACCAACGACCTCACGCAGACGACGATGGGCCTGTCCCGCGACGACTCGGGCAGCTTCCTCCCGGCCTACAAGGATCAGAAGATCCTGCCACACGACCCGTTCGTGTCGCTCGACACGGCAGGGGTTGGGCAGCTCATCCAGATGGCCGCCGAGAAGGGCCGCAGAGTGCGCCCCGACATCAGCATCGGGATCTGCGGCGAGCACGGCGGCGACCCCGCATCGATCGCCTTCTGTGAGAGCGTCGGGCTCGGCTACGTCTCCTGCTCGCCCTTCCGCGTGCCCATCGCCCGCGTCGCCGCCGCGCAGGCGACGATCCGCGCGAGGACGAAGAAGTAAGGCCGCGGAGCGCGGGGGCGGCGGTCACCGCCCCCGCCGAACCGGCGCCGCACACCGCCGCTGCCTCCCTGTAGGGCGAGCGGCGGTGGTGTTTGGGAGGCTGGCCATGTGGCGGTTGTTGCGACCGGCAGCCTGGGTCAGAGAAGACGGCGTGTGGTGGCCTGCCGTCATACCCGCTGCCGAGAGCGACTCAGCCGAAGTCCTGCGCGCCACCGTCCTGGGATCGTACCTCCCCGAAGCTACATCCGTTGGAATTGCCCGGTCGCCGGGTTCTGCTTGCAGGGGAAGGGCCGGGCTCCCGCGCCGTCCGCGCTCGAATAGGGCCGGATCGCACCTGTCAGCGGGTTGACGATGCACTGCCTGGTCGCCGGTGCCGGCGGCCTGAGCGCCGGCGGCGCGGTGGTCGTTGGGGTCGCAGCCGGCGAGGGCGGCGTTGCGGGTGCCGCCGCCACGGCGGAGGGAGTTCCCGCGCCCGAGGTCGAGCTCGGTGCGGCCTTCGCGGAGGCGAGCGGGGCGCCCCCTCGCGTGGGGATCGCGACCGGTCCCAAAGAGCGGGTCCGCGAGATCGACTGTCCGCCAAGGTCCGCAGCAGCCGAAGGGGAGGCGGCTACCAGCTCGGTGGAGCTCGCCGGGTGGACGAGGTCCGCGGCCCCGTCGGGCTCCCGTGCGGCCTCGCTGGAGACGGAGACGGTCCCTACCAGCCCGTCCGCGAGCTTCTGGCCCGGGCGACCCTGGAAGACGAGGAACGCGATGGCCGCGAGCACCGTGAGGAGGCCCAGCACCACCAACGCAGGCAACCACCCGCGGCGGGTCATCGGGACCACTGGTCGATCCACCGCCACCGGATGCTCGGCGGAGCCGAGGAGCGCGCTGGGGGAGGGTTGCGCGAAGCTGCCCAGGGGAGCGGCACGCGGTGCCATGCCAGCGCCTTCGACCACGGCGCGCAGGGCAGCGATCATCTCGTCCGCCGAAGCGAAACGCGCCGCGGGATCGCGCTGGGTTCCCCTGGCGAACCAATCGTCGAACCCCGGAGGGACCGAGCCCTGAGTCGAGGGTACGGGGATCGACCGCACACAGATGTTGAGCAAGAGTTCGCCGAAGGTCTCGCCTTCGAACGGCCGGGATCCCGTCATGCACTCGGCGGTGATGACGGCCATCGACCAGAGATCGGTGCGGTGGTCGAGGGTCTTCTTTCCCTCCGCCTGCTCGGGGCTCATGTAGTACGGGGTCCCGAGGGTGGTGCCGGTTCGGGTCTTCCGTCCGCCGAAGTCCTCCTGCGAGAGCTTCGCGATCCCAAAATCGAGGAGCTTCGCGATCTCTTCCTTCCCGTCCGTGACGAGGAAGATGTTCTCGGGCTTGAGGTCGCGGTGGATGATGTTGGCCGCGTGGGCGCGAGACACGGCCCGGCCCACCTGCATCACGATCTCGAGCACCTTGGGTGGAGCCAGGACTCGCTCGCGCTCGAGACGGGCCGCCAGGGTCTCTCCCTGGAGGAGCTCCATCACCAGGAACGGTGCGTATTCGTGGACGCCCCAGTCCATCACGTGCACGACGTTGGCGCTGCGCAGGGTGGCGGCTGCCTGCGCCTCGCGACGGAAACGATCGATGCCCTCTTGGGTGGCGGCCAGCGACGGCTCCAGCAGCTTGACGGCGACCGGACAACGGAGGGCGAGGTGCTCCGCGAGCCACACGGCCCCCATGGCGCCAGCGCCGAGCTCGCGGATGAGGCGGTACCGGTCGGCGAGGACCACGCCCGGGGCACCGACCCAGCTCTGTCGACCGGGGGGTGCGGGAGCGACCGCAGCCGCATCGACCGGTTGCCCAACCTGCCCGCTCGCCGCCATGACGACCCCGGAGCCGCTGCCGAGCTTGGCAGCGACCTCGCCGGAACGGCTGGCGCGGGAGCGGGCGAAGGAGTCCGCGACCGCGACCAGCTGCGCGAAGGCGGCGTTCGCCTCGACGGCCGACGCGAAGCGGGCAGCCGCGTCGCGGACCACGCAGCAGGCGAACCATGCGTCGAAACCACCTGGGAGCAGGTGCGCGACCCCCAGCGCCTGCGCCCGCTCGCTCGCCGTCGGGATGGAGTCCGTCAGGACCTCTCGCATCAGGCCGTGGGCGTCGAGCTCGGTCGAGCTCGCCGCCGCCGCCCACCAGAACATGCGGTTGGTGAGGGCGCAGAAGACGACGAGCCCGAGCGCCCAGATGTCCGCGGCCGGGCCCACGACCGCGCCGGACGAGGCCTGCTCCGGGGCGAGGAAGAGGGGAGCCCAGGTCGAGCTCGCGAGCACGGTGCGCGACTCGCGGCTCACCGCGGCGACGCCGAAGCCAAGGACCTTGACGGTGGACGCGGCGTCACCGCGCCGAGCACTGGCCAGGAAGATGTTCTCTGGCTTGAGATCGAGATGGACCAAGCCGGTTCGGTGCGCGGCCTCGAGCGCGTGGCACAGCTGACCCACCATCCGTTGTGCGTGACCGGGCGGCATCGGTCCGCCGCTGCGCAACGCCGTGGCGAGGTCCTGCCCCTCGAGCAGCTCGGTCGCCAGCCACGGGGTTCCGCTCTCGGCGTCGACGCCCATGCCGAGGACCTGCACGACGTGCTCGCTCGGGATGCGCGCAGCCGTCCGGACATGTTGCAGGAACAGGTCGCGCTGGTGGGGATCGCGAACCAGGTTCGGGTGCACGATCTTGAGCGCCCGCTCGGTCCCGGTGGAGAGGTGCTCGACGACGTAGTCCGCTCCGAGCTGGTCTGCGCGGAGCCGCGTGACGACACGGTACTCTGTCGCGAAGACCGCGCCCGGCGGAAGGTCGAATGGGTTCACGGCGTCGATCCCGGGGGGCTGCTCCCTGCCCCGGGCCCCCCGGACGTATCCAGCTCGACCATGGCTCGACGGATGGACCCGTGATGGGTAAGGTTCACCGTCGCGACCTCTTGGCCGCCGACCAGGAGGATGGCGAGGGGCTCGATCTCTCGCTTCCGGAGCTGCTGGGCCAGCGCCAACACCTGAGACTCGTTCCGCATGCCGAGCGCTGGACACCCCTCGGCCACCGGGCAGGTCTTGCCGAGACAACACAGGTCCGGAGCGTACTGAGCGAAGAGACCCGGATCCGCGACCGTCCCGTTCGACAGCCGGAGACTCAGCGCCGTCGATGGATCGCGCGACACGGCTGCCGGCACGCAGGTGAAATCACCCGTCCCCCACCGATTCGTGTCGAGCGCGACTTCGTTCCAGGTGGCGGGCAGCCGCTGACCCGGAGCCGCAGCCTCCCCGGTCGCCGCCGGGGCCACGCCGATCTGGTCGATGCCGCGCAGCAGCACGACCATGGCGTCGTCGTAGGCCAGGTCGACGGCCGCGGTCACGGCCGCGGTATCGGAGGTGTCGGCGGGGCCCGGCGTGCACTTGGTGGCGGTGACGGGCGCGGAGATCCCCGCGATGGTCGCGGAGAGCTCCACGCAACCGGCATGCTGACCGTCGCCAACGTTCTGCTCGGGGCCGTGGCGGACGATGGTCACGAGCAGAGCTCGTCCGCCGCTCTCGACGACCGCGATCCCTGCCTTCGTGAACGCGTCCTCAAGGGCCCGCTGCGTCGAAGCCACCAGCGACGTCGAATCCGCCTGGATCTGACGCTGGTCGACGACGGTCACCGTCAGCGAGCCATCGCGCAACGCGTGGTAGGAGAGCACCGGAAGCTCCGCGTGCGCGGACTGGGGAGGGGGGGGGGACCCGCAGGCCACCTCGGCAACGCACGCCAGAACGACCAACCACCCCTTCTGGATCGAACCTCCTCGGCCGCCACCCAACGCCATGAGCATCTCCAAGTATCCCGCTTCGTGGCGCGGATCACCCAAATACGAACGCCTCGCGCCAGGGGTACCACTCCGCCCGGCAAACGGCCACGGGCCCGCTGGCCGGTTCGGGAGCCGCTAGCGACCGGTGCCTCGCCCGGCATGAGCCGCACTGGGCTGCGGGCATCGAACCACGCGGGGATCCAGCGCGGCAGCAGATCTCGCCCGAGGCGCCGCTGGAAACGTGCCCTCGCTGGGCATGGGTACGTTTCCAGCGGCGCCGTTGCTGTTGACGACCTGATCGGTGCTCTCGCCCACGCGCAGCCAAACGCTCACTGGTTTCGTCGAATGACTCCGTGCACGCGTCGACCAGCGCCACGGCGAAGAGCGGTTGCCCTCGCTGCCCTGCCACCTGGCAACCTGGCAACCAAGCGGATGCCTGACCGCCGGCTACCACCTGCCGCCTCGTCACGCCTGCTGCTCAAGGGTTCAAGGATCATTGCCAACCTCCACCAACCCACCCGATTGAATCCCCAGCAAGGGCCGGACGAAACGCCCGGTTCGCCCCTTCTCTTCGCCCCCCCACCGATCTCCATCATCCAGGGCGGTCCTGGAGAAGGACCCAGCGCGCCTACTCGCCGCCACCAGACGGCTCCTTGGCGCCGCGTCCACTCGGCAGGCCCAGCGCGCCGAGGTCGATCCTGATCGTACCGGTCCTGGGGGGAGACCTCCCTGGCGGGCGCAGGTCGATTCGCTGAGTGCTTACAAGACCTGGCACCGTCGTGTCTTGCGGCTGGCCTTGCATGGGGGGCCCCGCTTCGCCGGTCTGGGCAGGCGTCGGCATGGTCGCTGGGGCAATGGGGGCGGGAGTAGCGAGGGTGGGTGGAAAGGCATGCTGGCTTACGTGGACCTCGCGAGTGGTGTCAAGGCTCGGCGCCCTCTGCGCGCCGTCACTCGGGGTTCGCCCCACGGTGAAGGCAGACTCGGGCGCGGTGGGGAAGCCAAGCCCGCTCAGATCCACAGCATGGGTGTTGTCCAGAATCGGGGACCGCAGGAGCGGCGCTTCGCCCTGGGGTCGTGGCCCGGCGCTGCCGAATGGTGGCGCCAGCGGCGAGCCACTGGCAATAGCTGGCTGAGGGGCGGGCGGCGCGAGCTGGGAGACGAAGTACGCGACGCCCACCGACGGCGGGGACAGCGAGGGGACGGAGGGTGCGTGCGGCTCCGCCGCGCCCGACTGGCCCGTGTCTGGGGTCGCGGTCGGTGTGTCGCCGAGACGGATCGTCCTCTGGGCGGCGCTGGCCACCCTGGTCGAAGCAGTAGCCAGGATCAGTTGGTTCGAAGGGTCGAGGTGGGCCAGCGCCCGCACGAACGACGAGTGTTCGTCGAGGCCGAGGTGGAGCTCCGGCTCTTCGATCAGGAGCACGGAGTTGCTGACCCGTAGGCCTCGCACGACAGCGGCGAACAACACCGCTTGCTGTTCGGCGGGCTCGAGCTCCTCCAGCGGCAGTCGCTCTCCGTCTCGCCGGAACCAGATCCGCGGGGACCCCCCGCCGAGATCCGCCGCCTCGAGGTGGAGCCCTGGAGCCAGCGCTTCGATGGCGTCCGCGATGGGCTCTGGTCGGGTGCCGCGATCCTGAGAGGCCCCCGGCTGGACCAGCCGGGGGGTGACCATCGATTCGAAGATGAGACGATCCAGCCCGGCGAACTTGGATCTGCTGGTGGACAGGTGGAGCACCGGATCGCGCAGCAACACCTCGCGGGCTCCGAACCCGAGGTGGCGTGGGACCGGGAAGAGCCACATCGTGCCCCACGGTCCCCCTGGATCGGGATTGGCCAGCAGCTTGTTCAGCGCGGCATAATCCTTGGTCGTTTCGGGACCCGAGGGAAAGTGGATGACGGCCGCGCACAGGTCTTGCCCGACGGGCTCCTGGTCGCCCCCCGGCATTCGCCAGGTCGTGCAGAGTGACGACGCTGCGCTCTCCGGACGAACCCAGCGCCTCAGCTTCGCGGTGGGTGGCAAGGGGGCGGCCAGGGTCTCTTTGGCGAGTGCCAGGCAGCGGAGGAGTCTGCCGGCGCCGGAACCGCGATCGCCGAGCACCGCGACCACCTCGCCATCCAGATCGAAGGTACCGTCGGGCACGCCCTGCACCCCATGGGCTTCCAGTCTCGTGATCCTCATGGCCAATCAATCAAGAGCTCGAACTCTGGCGGCGCCGGTTGGCGTGAAACACAGGAGTCGCGTCTCTGTCCGTCACCACCCCGTTGCCCGGCGTTCCCAACCAAGCTACGGCGCGCCCTCGCGCGAGCTTCCCGGAGACCGAGCAAGGACCCGCGCAGAATCGTCCGTGTCGGTGGTGGATTTCGTGGCCCACCAGCGTATCTTGGATCGCGATGAGGCTGTTGACCTTGGAGGCGGCTGGGGTGCGTGGCGTCGAGGACGGACGGTACGACCTGGCCGGGGATCTGGTCGCGGTCCATGGTGCGCGCGGTGCAGGCACCGCCAGGTTCCTGCGCGCCATCGCGTTGGCCAAGGAGGCGATCGGCAGCTACGCCTTCCGCCCCGACCTCGAGGACTGGACGCTGGCGGGAGCGCGCGAGTCGTGGCTCGGCACGCGCTGGGCGCTGAATGACTCGGAGCAGCGGCTCACCGGAACGACGGCACGGGAACTCGAGGCTCGTGTTCGTCTGCCCGGCGGGCCCGAGGCAACGGAGGGAGTGGCTCAGCTGGCCCAGCTCCTCGGCCGCTTCGACTGCTCCGGCGGCGCTGGCGGCATGGAGTTGTTCCCGGCCCATCGCGAATGGGAACCCGGACAGCGTGGTCGCTCCATCCTGCTCGACCCGTCGCTGCATCTGTCGCCCGAGGGGGCCAAGTACGCGGGGCTCGAGCAGCTCCTCGCCGAGGAGTGGATCAACGCGCAGATGCACGGTGAGCAGCGAGGCGGGCCGCAGTCGATGGCGCGGGCGATCGAGGATTTGGCGCCTGGCCTCCACCTCGAGTCGGCAGAGGTCCAGGAAGGTCGGACGACTCTCTGGTTCAACCGGGGGGCGACGCGCTGCGAGCTCGAGGAGCTCGAGCCCGCCGAGCAACAGGCCGTGCTGTTCGCCGCGGTGATCCGCGGACTCGGCCTGCGCCACTCGATCCTCCTCATCGAGGAGCCAGAGCTGCACTGGAGCGAACCGGAACAGGCGCGATGGGTCCGCGCGCTGGCCGCGCTCGAACCGACGAACCAGCTCATCCTGGCGACCAGCTCCGCCGCCGTGGCCGAGCTCGCCCGACCATGCGTGACGTTGCGGCGAGCCGACCCCCGGTAGCCGACAGCCAGGTCGTCCTCTATTGCCAACGTCGAGAGGCGTCGTCGGAGAGCACGATTTTCTCCAAGGCTTTGGACCGTAGGCTGGAGGCTTTCGGTCAGGCGGCGAGGCGCGCGAGCTGGGCGGTGGTGGCATCGGCGGCAGCGAGCATGGCAGCGAAGGCCTGCCGGCCCGTGGTGGTGACCTTCTAGCGATGGGTTCGCGGGACCTTCTTGAGGATCCCATGGGCTCGAAGCAGGCGTAGCAGCCGGCCGAAGCGTGCAGAGCGACGACGGCGCTCTTTCTGGTCGGACGTGGGCTGGCCGTACAGCAGGGCCTGCAGGTCACGATGACGCCGCCCGTTGATCGTAGACTCCCCACGACGAGGACGCGGGCGGCCCCCCCTGTGACCACACCCCTCCCGTGAGCCGGACAGGCGTGTGGATCACCCTTGCGCGCGGCGAGCTGGCCGCCGATGAACGTCTTGGCGGCTTGCCCGATGACGTTGCCACCGTGCAAGCTCATGTCGGCCGATCGAGCTGCGGGCTTCATGGGGACGTCCACCTCGGCGAGGGAAGGCGCGGCTGCCTCTTCCTCGGCCCTCTCAGCAGTTGATCTTCACCGGGTTTCCTTTGATTTCGACGGTGGAGCCCTCGATCTTGATGGCCCCGCCCTTGATCGTGATGTCGCCACCTTCGAGCACGATCGTCGCCCCCTTCAGGATCACGTCCTCGCAGAAGGCGTGGAAGTGCGGCGCGACGATCTGGAACACGGAGCTGAGGTTGGCCCAGAAGCCACGCGCCTTGATGAAATGGTCGGTGGACTCCTGTGTGATCTTGTCGCCCGCGGAGACGCGGATCGACGTCTTCACGGTCTCGCTGGAGGATTGCGCAGAGAGGGAGTAGCTGCCGGTCGAGATGCTGGTGCTGCCCGACTGGATGCTGTGCGAGCCGCTCACGATGGTCTTGGAGCTGTTGCCGACCTCGCTCTTCTCGTCGTTGAGCACCACCCGTGAGTGGTCGTGCTCGACCCTCTCGTTGAGGTCCCGCTCCGCGTGCAAGAGGATGAGCTCGGCCCCCTTGGCGTCATCGAAGGCGAGCTCGTTGTAGCCGGCGCCGCCGTCGGGCGTGCTGTGGGTGCGGAAGACACTGCGTGTCTTCTGGACTGGGAGAGGATGAGGAGGGAGGTGGGTCGCATTGTAGACACAGCCGGTCACCAGGGGCCGATCGGGATCGCCCTCGAGGAAGGTGACGACCACCTCCATGCCCACGCGCGGGATGATCATCCCCCCGAAACCGGTCCCCGCCCAGCTCTGGGCTACGCGGACCCAGCAGCTGCTGTGGTCGTCGTCGTGACCGTCGCGATCCCAGTGAAACTGGATCTTGATCCGCCCGAGCTCGTCGGTGTGGATCTCCTCCCCTGCCGGCCCCACGACGAACGCGGTCTGAGACCCGAGGATTCGCGGCCTGGGCGTGGCGAGCGGGGGGCGAACGGGAATGAACGACGGAATCGCCTCGAAGCGGTGGATGAAGGTGCCTTCGCCGGTCTCGGCGGGCTCGACGCTCAGGCTGGTTCTCAGGATCAAGTACTCTTGATTGAAGTCCGCCCGCGGATGATTGACGACCTGAAGCAGAGCCCCGGGGTCGAGGCGGACGGAGTTTGTATCCCCCTCCGCCACGACGTACCGAATCCGGTGTGCCTGGAGCCTCCGAAGGGCGAGGTGCGCACCCTGCTCCGCGGTCTGGTGTTTGCCAGGGTAGGCGTAGATCCGACGCTCACCGCTAGCAGCGGGGAGGGCCTCCGACACCAGGCATCGACCTTCGATGCCACGAAGCGCCGGAGTGTTGTAGTTGAAGTCGCGCACCATGCTCTGGTTGGGCACCAGGCCAGAGGCGAGGTGGAGACGAGTGATGTGCTCCGCGTCGGTCGCGTGCGAGGCCTCGTGGAACTCGATTTCCGCGCCGCCCTGGAGGCTGACGCACGCGGCGACCGACTCCACGAACACTAGCCGCTCGCTGCCGATCGGTGCCTCGTCGCCAGGGTGGCGAAAGAAGAAGGTGATGCCATCCTCCTCGAGGAGGCGGGAAATGAAGTCCAGGTCGCTCTCGTGGTACTGGACGCAGTACTCCCGGGCGGAGAGCGTGGCCGCCGGATCCCAATCGACGCGATCCACGTAGATCCCAGCCTCCTCCAGCACCTTCTCCACGATCTCGCGGGTGGTCCGGTCCTGGAAGACACGTTGAGTATGGCGCTGAGTCAACACCATGAGCTCCGGCTGCACGGTGAACACGGTCGGGCTCGACCTGGTCGTGCCCGATAGACAGCGAACGCGCGTCACGATGCCGTCGATGCAACGCGCGTGGTGCTCGTCGGTGAGCCGAAGGCGGGCCCGCGCGCCGGCGAGGCCCTCGAGCGGGAGCTCCGCGTCTTCGCCGACCACGTGGACCTCGAAGCAGAACAGGGTCGACAGACCCTGCTCGCCGGTGATCCGGACCACGGTGACGGGGTGCTCGAGCTCGGGGTTCGCGGTGGCGAAGGTGCAATCGACGGTCATTCGGCTGCGCTCCGTGGGATCTCGTTGGCGGTCGACCCGCCCGGGTCCAGGATGGGTGGAGGGTCACGCGGATTCGACGTCGCGTGGGTGCTTGACCGAGCGACGCCACTGCCAGCGATGCCCCTTCTCGATCTCGACGGGGAGGGTTCAGTCCCTTTGCGGTGCGATGCTGGCCAAACGTGGGAGGGGTTCTCGCAGTGTTCTCATGGCGGTCAGCAATCGGCCGTCAGCGACCAGGGTTCCCGTGTCCTGCCTGACAGCTGGTGGCTGACCGCTGATGGCCCTTGAATGGTTCCGGCTCCGCCGGGTGAGGGAGTCACCGTGCGACACGGTTGGCCGGTACAGGCTGCTCGCGCGCGCGATACTCTGGCTGGCGCTCCGTTGGCGACGGCAAGTCATCTGGTGGTACCTACGGGCGACCCCTACCACGCCTGCCCGAGGTGGCGATTTCAGCCGATGACGATCAGGGCTCGAGCCGTCGAGTTCGCCGCAGATCGCCCGGATCGCGGGCGCGGGGAAGATCCGACCCGCTTCGACGGAGCATCGAGTATCGTTGGTGACACGCGTGGAAGCCACCCGACCCACAGACGACGTGCTCGCGGGCACGCCGTACCGAGCGCTCGGCACGATTGGCCGGGGCGGAATGGGGATGGTCTACCTCGCAGCGGATCGCGAGCTTGGCACGGAAATCGCGGTGAAGGTCCTCACGCCTGACCAAGCAAACTCGAAGCTCGTCGAACGATTGGCGCTGGAAGGCCGGGCGCTCGAGAGCCTCAGCCACCCGAACATCGTCAGGGTCCTGGACTTCGGTGCGACCCGGGATGGCTCGTCGTTCCTGGCCCTCGAGCTCCTGCGCGGGGCCACTCTGGCCGAGGAGCTCCGAACCGAACCGAGCCCACCCCTGGAGCGGGTTCTGCTCGATGTCGGGCAGATACTGAACGGACTGGGCGCCGCGCACGGCTTGGGGCTCGTGCACCGTGACATCAAGCCGTCGAACGTCTTCGCGCATCGCGACGCCGGGGACGCCCGCGTCATCAAGCTCCTCGATTTTGGCGTGGTAAAGGTGCTCGGATCCTCCGTCGGACTGACGACGGCCGGCGTGGCCATCGGCACCCCGCGCTACATGAGCCCAGAGCAGGCCAGCGGGGAGGCGATCGATGCGCGCTCGGATCTGTACTCCACGGCGCTGGTGCTCTACCGCCTGGTTGCCGGCCGGGGACCCTTCGACCACCATCGGACGACGCAGGATGTCCTGGTGGCCCGCCAACTGGAGACGCCGCCGGCACCCTCGGCGATCGCGAGGTCCCCGGTTCCCCGACTGCTCGACGATGTGATCCTCAAGGGCCTCGAGAGGGATCCGAAGGACCGGTTCCAGTCCGCCGCGGAGTTCGCCCGGGCGCTCGCGGAGATCGCGCCCGTGCTCGGTGGGGAGGCGTTGAGGCTGGCCTTCAGCACGAGTGCCCGATGGGTGCTGTCCGAGCGCACGCAGCCCACGATGGTGAAGGCGCCGCCCCCGCCGGCACAGAACACCGAGACGCGAGAGCTCGGGAGGGCGCGCCGGATCGATCTGAGGCAGCTGGCGCTCCCACCCGTTCCGGAAAAAAAGCAGTCTAGCAACGAGTGAGCGGGCCGGGATCGGCGGTGTCCGCCGGTCCGGGTCACTCCGGCTGCGCATCGCCACGGACCCGCCGAGAGCGCCCACGCGCCGGCCGATGGCAGCCGTCGCTGCGCCGAAGACTGACCGCTCGCCATCGGGTCGAGCAGGGCGACGAGCGCGAGGATGGCGATCGGTACGGACAGGGACCAAGGGGCGTCGAGTGGCGGGATGGTCATCGTGACCGCCACTACGGACCAGGTGTACTTGCGTGATGGCCAGGGACCAGCTGCCTCCTCGAAGGGAGCGAGTCAGTACGGATCCCAGGGACCCGGCTCCCTTGGCGGCGCCGGCTGCCCCGACCCCCGCGTCTGCGTGGCGCTGGGTGAGAGAGTTCGTGCCCCGGGGTTTGGTGCGGGACGTGGCGGGATCGTCCGCGGCGTTGGCCGCGGCGCCGGCGGTGTCGAAGCGCTGGTGGCCGCGGCCGGTGCCGAGGACACCGACAGGGCACTCGAGGGGCGCGCCCGAGCCGCACCCTGGTCATGCACCCCCTGGGGCGATCCCGAGGCTCGCTCCACGGGGGGCCGGACCGCGCTCGATGCGGGCTCGGCGCTCACCACGCCGTTTCGTCCGCTCGACGCGGAGAGCACGACGACCACGGCCCCGACCACGCCCGCGCCCAACGGCAGCACCAGGGCGGCCGTCAGCAGGAGCGGGCGCCTCCTCGAACGGGACTCCCTGGGCCACCGTGCGGCACCGGTGCGGTGCCAAGCCCTCTGGGTATTGACCGGGATCGGGTTGGCGACCTCGCCGGCAATGGTCGCCCAACCGTCGCCAGCCGGCGGGATGCCGGGGATCGGTTGGGTCGCTGCCGCTGGCTGAGCCCCGCTCGTCGACTGGGGGTCGGGGAGCTGAGCTGGCCGGTCCGTGACCCGAGCGCCCTCCACGGGCCGAGCCACCGGAATGGGTGGCGCATCTGCCACGGGCTGGCCGACGGCCACGGGCTGGCTGCTCGCTGGTGGCGCGCCGACCGACAAGCGCTGACCCGTCGTCTGGGACTGACGGTTCGCGATGGGGCTCACGGTCGCCGGGGTGCCCAGAGCCGGTGGCACCGTCGAGCGCCCGATGCCTCGAGACTGCGCCCAGCTCCTCAGCACCTCGGCAAAATCGTCGGTGGTTTGGTAGCGGGCCCCTCGCTCCTTCGCCATCGCGCGCATCACGATGGCGGCGAGCTCTGGGTCGACGCCGGGCGCCACCGCGCGCAGATCCGGCGGCTCCCGAACCATGATGGCGACGACGAGCTCCTGGAGATCCTCTGCCTCCTGGAAGGGAACCCGCCCCGCGAGACACTCGTAGAAGATGGTCCCCGCGGTGTGGATGTCCGAGCGAGGATCGAGGTCTCGCCTGCCACCCGCCTGTTCGGGCGAAAGGTAGTAGGGGGTCCCGAGGACGATGCCCGTCTCCGTGAGCCGCCCACTCTTCCCATCGATGCCCCGAAACCGGGACACGCCGAAGTCGATGATCTTGATGAAGTCAGGTATTTCAGCCCGTTTCTCCAAGAGGAAGATGTTCTCGGGCTTCAGGTCGCGGTGGACGATCCCCGCCCGGTGCGCCGCGCCGAGCCCGTCCAGAAGCTGCAGAGCGATGTGGACAAAGCTCTCCTCGGACAGCGAGCCCACGCGCGCGAGGCGGGCATTGAGCTGCTCGCCGCGCAGGTACTCCATGACCAGGTAATGGTCGCCTTCGTCGGTCAGGCCGATGTCGAACACCTCGAGGATGTGGTCGTTGCCGATCCGACCTGCCGCCCGTGCCTCGCGTTTGAATCGCTCGATCCCCTCCTCGCTGTTGCTCTCCGCACGGAGTGTCTTGACCGCGAAATGCCGCTCGAGCTCGAGGTGGACGGCCAGGTACACCGAGCCCATGCCACCCTCGCCGAGCAGCCTTTCGATCCGGTACTTGTTGGCAAGGACCGCGCCTATTTCGAGTGCCACCGCAACACCTCAACCCAATCGCCGCGCCAAGAGGAGGAATCCACCAACACGAGCCGAGCAGTGGTACGTGGGCGGACTCTAGGAGCCTCCCGACCGGTTGGCCAGTGATTCCGCCGCGGGTCGGCGGGAGCATGAGGATTCGGCATTTCTGGCGCTCGATCCTTCGCGCGAGGGGGGCGATTTCGGTCGATGTCAGGCGTCCGTCCCCGGCTGAGCCTGGATTTCGCGCCGACGACGGACGCCATGCTGGAATCCGAAGCAGATTTCGAGCCTTGTCCGCGTTCGGCGCGCGCAGAA